>CAIKVZ010000262.1 GCA_903830985.1 uncultured beta proteobacterium | reverse complement strand
TCCAGCGATTCCAGTTCCTGCTGTACGGTTTTCAGCAGCTTGCCGGCCTGGGCAATTTCCACCGCAGGCAAGGGGGTGGTCAGGCGCTTTTCCTGCTCGCTTTTTTGCAGTTGCAACTGCGCCATGCGGTGCTCGACTTCACCCAGCTCCTTTTTCAGCGGCTTGGCTTTGTCGGCCAATAACTGGCGCTGTGCCGCATCGTGCTTGCGCTGCTCGGCGGCCGGCAGCACCGGCGCTGTGGCGGCGGCCGCAGCCTTCTTCGTCGACGCCTCGCGGGCTTCGCGCTGTGCGGCGTTGGCGGCGTCCTTGATCTCTTCGCGCACGCGCTTGGCTTCGTCCAGCAGGTAGCGTTGGTAGTCGTCCAGGTCGCCGTCGAAAGGCGCTACACCGCCCCGCGACACCATCCAGAATTCGTCGCAAACGGCGCGCAACAGGGCCCGGTCGTGGCTCACCAGCATGACCGTGCCTTCGAATTCGTTGAGCGCCATGGACAGGGCTTCGCGCGTTGCCAGGTCCAGGTGATTCGTGGGCTCGTCCAGCAGCAGCAGGTTCGGGCGTTGCCAGACGATCATGCACAGCACCAGGCGCGCCTTCTCGCCGCCGCTCATGCTGCCCACGGGCTGCTTCACCATGTCGCCGCCGAAATTGAAGGTGCCCAGGAAGCTGCGCAAGTCCTGCTCGCGCGTCGCCTGTCCGGCCATCTTGCCGTCGGCCGCCAGTTCCTTGACGAGCCGGATCATGTGCTCCAGCGGCGTGTCCAGCGGGCGCAGCACGTCGAGCTCCTGCTGCGCGAAGTAGCCTATGTTCAGGCCCTTGCCTTCGGTGAGTTCGCCGCCAATCGGTGCCAGCGCGCGCGCCACGGTCTTCACCAGCGTCGACTTGCCCTGGCCGTTGGCGCCCAGGATGCCGATGCGCTGCCCGGCCAGCACGGAGCGGCTGACGTTGTTCACGATGATGGTCGAGGGCGTGCCCTCCAGCGCGTCGTCCGGCGGCGGGTAACCAAAGCTCACGCCCGCCATGGACAGCATGGGGTTGGGCAGGTTCGCCGGTTCCTTGAATTCGAAGGTGAAGTCGGCCTCGGCCAGCAGTGGCGCGATCTTCTCCATGCGGTCCAGCGCCTTGACGCGGCTTTGCGCCTGCTTGGCCTTGCTCGCCTTGGCCTTGAAGCGGGCGATGAACTTTTGCAGGTGCGCGATCTTGTCCTGTTGCTTGGAAAAGGCGTTCTGCTGCAGCGTCATCTGCTCGGCGCGCATGTCCTCGAACTTGCTGTAGTTGCCGCCGTAGCGCACCAGCTTGGCCATGTCGATGTGCAAGGTGACGTTGGTCACGGCGTCCAGAAACTCGCGGTCGTGGCTGATGACGATCATCGTGCCTTCGTAGCGTTTCAGCCAGGCTTCGAGCCAGACCAGCGCGTCCAGGTCCAGGTGATTTGTCGGCTCGTCGAGCAGCAACAGGTCTGACGGGCACATCAGCGCGCGCGCCAGTTGCAGGCGCATGCGCCAGCCGCCGGAGAAGCTGTTCACCGGGTTGTCCAGTTCGGTGGTCTTGAAACCCAGCCCCAGGATCAGCGCCTGGGCCCTTGCCGGTGCGTCGTGTGCTCCCGCATCGTGCAGCGCCATGTAGGCGTGCGCCATGCGGTCGTAGTCGTCGGTGGCCTCCGCCGCGGTGACTTCCTGTTGCGCGGCAAAGAGGGCCGTATCGCCTTCGACCACAAAATCGGTCGCGCCCTGGTCGGTCTCGGGCATGTCCTGCGCCACTTGGCCCATGCGCCACTGGGTCGGGATGTAGTATTCGCCGGCGTCCTCGTGCAGGCCGCCGTTGAACAGCGCAAAGAGGGAGGATTTGCCGGCGCCATTGCGCCCCACCAGGCCCACTTTTTCACCGGGATTCAGGGTCACGGAGGCGCCGTCGAGCAGCAGTTTGGCGCTGCGACGCAGCACGACATTTTTAAGAGTGATCATTTTTCGATTGAGGTTTTGTCGGGCTAACGCGTACCGCGCAGGCCAACCAGCGCCTTGCGCGTGAGCAGCAAGACCTGGTCTTCACCGGCACTGGTTTCCAGCCAGATGGCTTCAAGGCGCGGGAACGCGGCTTCAAAGTGCCCGCGTTCATTGCCAATTTCCAGTACCAACACCGCATTTTCGCTCATATGGTCCGGCGCCTGGCGCAACAGGCCGCGGATGAAGTCCATACCGTCGCTGCCACCGGCCAGCGCGAGCGCGGGCTCCGTCCGGTATTCGGCGGGCAGGGCCTCCATGCTCTGGCTGTTCACATAGGGCGGATTGCACAGGATCAGGTCGTAGCGACCCGGAACCCGCAGCAGCCCGTCTGACTCGAGCAGCGTGATGCGCTGCTGCAAGCCGTGGCGCTCGACGTTGATGCGTGCCACAGCCAGCGCATCGGTAGAAATATCCGCGGCGTCAATCTGTACCTCGGGGTAGGTCATGGCAGCCAGCACGGCCAGACTGCCGTTGCCGGTGCACAGGTCGAGAACGCTGTGGGTCTGGTCGCTGAGCCAGTAGTCCAGACTGCCTTCGACCAGCAGTTCGGCGATGAAGGAGCGTGGCACGATGGCGCGTTCGTCGATGTAAAAGTCCACGCCCTGCAGCCAGGCTTGTTGCGTCAGGTAGGCCGCCGGCTTGCGCGTGCTGATGCGTCGGGCCAGCAGCTTTGCGACCTGTTGCTGCTGTTCGGCCGTGATCGTGCTCAGCGCCTCGTCCCCGTCCAACGCGCTGTCCAGCGGCAAGCCCAACTGCCACAACACCAGCCAGGCGGCCTCGTCAAAGGCATTGTCCGTGCCATGACCAAAGGCCACGCCGGCGTCAGCCAGTTGGCGCGCGCCAGTTTCTATCAGTTCCAGCAGGGTCATCGGATTGGCTGCACAGGCAGCGATGTTGCGGCCCGCGCGCGGGCCTGGAGGCAGGGCATCAATGCGTCACGTCCAGCGTGAACTCGGTGAATTTGGCTTCGTCGCTGGCGTCTTCCTCGGCCTGGGCCAACGCGTCTGCGCTGGCTGCAGGGGCGGGATTGGCCGCATTGTTCTGCAATCGCCACATCAGATTGGTGGGCGAATCGGCGTGGGCCAGTCCCTCGCTGCGGTCGATGACGCCGTCCAGAATGAGCTGGGCAATGTGCTCCTCGAACATTTGCGAGCCCACGGCCATGGATTTTTCCATGGCTTCCTTGACGCCGGTGAAATCACCTTTTTCGATGTAGTCGGCAATCAACACGGTGTTGATCAGGATCTCCGCCGCCGGCACGCGCTGGCCGGCAACGGTGCGCAGCAGGCGTTGGGAGACGATGGCGCGCAGCGCTGATGCCAGGTCGCCCAGCATCGTGGTACGCACTTCCACCGGGTAGAAGCTCAGGATGCGGTTCAGCGCCTGGTAGCTGTTGTTGGCGTGCATGGTGGCCAGACACAGGTGTCCGGTCTGGGCGTAGGCGATCGCTGCCGACATGGTTTCGCGATCGCGGATTTCACCGATCATGATGACGTCGGGCGCCTGGCGCAGGGCGTTCTTCAGCGCCACCTGCAGCGACGCAGTGTCGGTGCCGACCTCGCGCTGATTGATCACCGACTTCTTGTTCTTGAACAGGAATTCCGCCGGATCCTCGATCGTCAGGATGTGGCCAAAGGCGTTCTCGTTGCGGTAGTCGATCATCGACGCCAGCGTGGTGCTTTTACCGGTACCGGTGGCGCCCACCATGAGCAGCAGGCCACGCTTTTGCATGATTAGCTCGGCCAGCACTGGCGGCAGATTGAGCGAGGCCAGGGCCGGCACTTCGCCGGTGATGTAGCGGATCACGGCCGCGTAGGAACCACGCTGGCGCATGGCACTGATACGGAAGCGCCCCACGCCTGCGAGCGGAATCGCCATATTCAACTCGCCGGTTTCTTCCAGTTCCTCAATGCGCTCGGGCGGCACCACTTCGGCCAGCAGGGCGCGCGTGGCGCCGGGCGAGAGCAGTTGGTTGTTGATCGGCACGCATTGGCCGTTGATCTTGATCAGCGCCGGCGACTGCGCCGACAGGTACACGTCGGAGGCTTTCTTCTCGCCCATCAGGCGCAGTATCTGAGTCATCAAACCCATGGTCACTCCTTGAAAGAATACCGCTGCCAGCAGGCCAGCTCAGGTGCGCAACAAATCGTTCAGGCTGGTCTTGGCGCGGGTTTGCGCGTCCACTCGCTTCACGATCACCGCGCAGTACAGACTGTACTTGCCATTGTCCTTGGGCAGGTTGCCGCTGATCACCACCGAACCGGAAGGCACGCGGCCATAGCTCACGGTGTCGGTGGCGCGGTCGTAAATGGGCGTGCTCTGCCCGATGTAGACCCCCATGGAAATCACGGAATTTTCTTCCACGATCACGCCTTCGACGATCTCCGAACGCGCGCCGATGAAGCAGTTGTCTTCGATGATGGTGGGGTTGGCCTGCATGGGCTCGAGCACGCCGCCGATGCCGACACCACCCGACAGATGGACGTTCTTGCCGATCTGCGCGCAGGAGCCGACAGCGGCCCAGGTGTCGACCATGGTGCCCTCATCGACGTAGGCGCCGATGTTCACGAAGGACGGCATGAGCACCACGTTCTTTGCCAGGTAGCTGCCGCGCCGGGCCACGGCTGGCGGCACGACGCGCACGCCGGTGGCGGCAAGCGCTGCGGCGTCCATGTGGGCGAACTTGGTTTGCACCTTGTCGTAAAACGCCAGATCCCCGGCGTGCATGAGCGCGTTGTCGGTGAGGCGAAAACTCAGCAGCACGGCCTTCTTGATCCACTGATGCGTGCTCCACTGGCCCACCGCGGTGCGCGTGGCGACGCGCAGCTCGCCCTTGTTCAGGCCGGCGATGACGTGTTCAACGGCGTCGCGTGTGGCTTGCGGTGCGTTCTTTACGGACAGGTTGGCGCGGTCTTCCCACGCGGCGTCGATGATGGATTCAAGGGCTTGGGTCATGGTGACGATTCAGATGTTGCGGGTGGTTGGAGGAAGGGAGACAAAGTCGACAATGCGCTGCGCCGCCTGCACGCACTCGGCGGTTTGCGCCACCAGTGCCATGCGGATGCGGCCGGCGCCGGGGTTGCTGCCCTGCGCGTTTCGCGCCAGGTAGGTGCCGGGCAACACCGTCACATTGTAAAGAGCGAACAGTTCGCGCGCGAAGGCCGCGTCATCACCCTGAAAGCGCGCCGGGATACCGGCCCACAGGTAGAAGCTGGCGTCGGGCAGGGCCACGTCCAGCACCTGGCTCAACAAGGGCGTGACCCGGGCAAATTTTTCGCGGTACTGGGCGCGGTTCTCCAGCACATGGTCTTCGTCGCCCCAGGCGGCGATGCTGGCGGCCTGCACCACCGGGCTCATGGCGCAGCCGTGGTAGGTGCGGTACAGCAGGAAGGACTTGAGGATGGCCGCGTCGCCGGCGACAAATCCGCTGCGCAGACCCGGCACATTGCTGCGCTTGGACAGGCTGGTGAAGGCCACCAGGTTTTTAAAGTCGCCCCGGCCCAGCAGTGAGGCTGCCTGCAGGCCGCCCAGCGGCGGCTCGTCGCGGAAATAGATTTCGCTGTAGCACTCGTCCGAGGCGATGACGAAGCCGTAGCGGTCGCTCAGCGCAAACAGCTTTTGCCATTCGTCCAGCGGCATCACCGCGCCCGTGGGGTTGCCCGGCGAGCAGACAAACACCAGCTGCGTGCGCTGCCACACGGCATCGGGCACGCCATCCCAGTCGACCGCGAAATTGCGCTGCGCCAGGCTGGGCACGTAGTAGGGCTCGGCGCCCGCCAGCAGGGCCGCACCCTCGTAGATCTGATAGAACGGGTTCGGACTCAGCACCGTGGCGTGGGGCCGGGTCGGGTCGATCACGGTCTGGGCGAAGGCGAACAGCGCTTCGCGTGAGCCGTTGACGGGCAGCACCTGGGTCGCCGGGTCCAGCGTCAAGCCGTAGCGCCGCTGCAGCCAGCCGGTGAAGGCGCAGCGCAGCGCCGGGTCACCGGCCGTGCTGGGGTAGCTGGCCAGTCCTTGCAGCGAATCGGTCAGGGCCTGCTTGATGAATTCAGGCGTGGCGTGTTTGGGCTCGCCCATCCCTAAGCTGATGGCGCTATAGGCCGGATTCGGCGTGACGCCGGCAAAGAGTTGGCGCAGGCGTTCGAATGGGTAGGTCTGGAGTCGGGTCAGCAGTGGGTTCATGGTCGCGATTATCGCGGGCCGAATCGGCCGGGAAATGCGTTCAGGCCGGGAGGTCAAGCTCGGCGCGCAATGATTTCGCAATTTCGGCAAAGGTGGCGTCACTGCGGGTGCTGGCGCGCACCGCACGCGCGTCAGCGTAGTGCTCGAAATTGCGCCGGATCGAAGCCGCATAGCCCGGGTCGTAGTGCAGCGTGAGGAGTTCGCGCACCACCTGTTCGCTGCGCCCGGCGTGCACCAGGGCTTTCCATCCATCGACCACGGCCTTGCTGCGCAGTTCGGTCAGCGCGTGCAGGCGGTCGCAGAACAGTTCGCGGTCATGCAGGAAGAAGGCGTAGTCTTCCAGCAGCAGGGCCACGCGCTCCTCGGTCGGAAGTTGCAGGTCCAGGCAGGGGCTGGCGTGCATGGCGACGATCAGCGCCGCGGGCACGGCCAGATTGCCCACCTTCTTGCTTTCGCTTTCGATGAACACCGGTCGCGTGGCGTCGAAGGAGCGCAGTGCGTCCCACACCAGCGTGTCAAAGCGCTTTTGCGACGGCTGGGCCTGGCCCGGAATCTGCCCCAGCACCGAACTGCGGTGGCAGGCCAAGCCTTCCAGATCGAGTACCTGGGCACCGGCCTGGGCCAGCGCGACCAGCAGCCGGGTCTTGCCGGAGCCTGTGGGTCCGCATACGACCTGATAGCGATGGCGCTGAGCCTGCAGTGGCAGATCGGCCAGCACGGCGCTGCGAAAGGCCTTGTAGCCGCCTTCGATCAGGCTGACGCGAAAACCGATCTGGTCCAGCACCAGGGCCAGGGATCCGCTGCGCTTGCCGCCGCGCCAGCAGTAGAGCAGCGGTTGCCAGGACTTGGGCGCATCGAGCAACTCGCGCTCGATGTGCCCAGCGATGTTGCGCGCGGCGATGGCGGCACCGCGCTTCTTGGCCTCGAACGGGTTCTCCTGCACGTACATGGTGCCGATGCGGTGCCGTTCGTCGTTGTTCAGCGTCGGCCAGTTCACCGCGCCGGGCAGGTGGTCGAGGGCGAACTCGGCTTCGCTGCGCGCGTCGATCACGCTGGAGTAATTGGGCAACTGGGCCACGGCCTGCGTGGCTGTGATGACTTGTAGGCTCATGGAAGGATCTTCTTCAGTTCGGGCCAGACGTTGTCCAGCAGCAGGGCTTGCGCTTCTTCGCGCGGGTGGATGCGGTCCGCCTGAAACCATTGTTCGGCATCGGCGCGGTCCGCCACGCCGTGCAGCAGGAAGGGAACGAGCGCCGCCTTGTGCGATTTGGCCACGGTGACAAAGGTGTCGGAAAACGCCCGGGTGTAGTCAGCGCCGTAATTCGGCGGCACCTGCATGCCGATGAGCAGCAGCCTGGCGCCCGCGGCCTGAACGGCCTGCACCATCTGCTCCAGGTTGTCCCGCGTCATGGCCAGCGGCAGGCCGCGCAGCGCGTCGTTGCCGCCCAGTTCGATGATCACATGGGTTGGACGGTGCTGCGCCAGCAGGGCGGGCAGGCGCGAGCGCCCGCCGGATGTGGTGTCGCCGCTGATGCTGGCGTTGACGAGCTTGAACGCGGGCTTTTGCGTCGCCAGTCGTTGCTCCAGCAGCGCCACCCACCCGGTGCCGCGTTTCAGGCCATACTCGGCACTGAGCGAGTCGCCCAGCACCAACAGGCTCCGAACCGGGGCTGGAGCGACCGCCGCCAAAGCCGGTGCGGCACCGAGCAGCCCGGCCAGAGCCAGTGCGACGAGTGCGTCGCGCCGCGTTCGCCATCCAACCAGGAAATATTTTTGCATGAGTGAGTCAATCATCAGTGTGGAGCATGTGTGCAAATCGGTCACGGATTCCACGGGTACGCTGGACATTTTGCGCGATATTGACTTCGCGCTGGCGCGGCGTGAAACCGTGGCCATCGTCGGCGCCTCGGGCTCCGGCAAAAGCACGCTGCTGAGCATCATTGCCGGGCTGGACCGTCCCAGCAGCGGCACCGTGCGTCTGGACGGCCAGGACCTGTTTGCGCTGGACGAGGATGCCAGGGCTGCGCTGCGGGCGCAGAAGGTGGGCTTCGTGTTTCAGAGCTTTCAGCTGCTGGGCAATTTGAGTGCGCTGGAAAACGTCATGCTGCCGCTGGAACTCGGCGGTCGCCGCGATGCACGCGCTGTCGCCACCGAGATGCTGGCGCGCGTCGGTTTGCGCGAACGGCTCAACCACTACCCCAAGGTGCTCAGCGGCGGCGAGCAGCAGCGCGTGGCGCTGGCCCGCGCCTTTGTGGTGCAGCCCGAGGTCTTGCTGGCCGACGAGCCCACGGGCAGCCTGGACCACGCCACCGGGGAGACCATCATGGCGCTGATGTTTGCGCTGAACCGCGAGCAGGGAACGACGCTGGTGCTGGTGACGCACGATCAGGCGATCGCCGCGCGCTGCGACCGCAAGATCACGATCGAGGCCGGTCGGTTATGGGGGGCAGACGCCGATTTTGCAGCGGCGCATGGCGCCGCGTCCTGAAGGCGAGCCGCGGCTCGGCAAATTGGGCCTCTGATCCCCCAAAACCTCCGGCGATAATTCCCCCATGTCCTCTCCCAAAGTTCTCTTCGGCTTTCACGCCGTCGGTGTGCGCCTGAAAACCGCGCCCCAGTCCATCGTCGAAATTTATTTCGAACCCACAAGGCGCGATGCGCGCATGCGCCAGTTTCTCGAGCGGGTCAACGAAGCCGGCGTGCGCCTCATCGAAGCCGATGGCCTGCGCCTGTCCAAGCTTGCCGGCAGCCATGGGCATCAGGGCGTGGCAGCACGCGTGGAGCCCGTGCCACAGATCCATTCGCTGGACGACCTGCTTGACGCCGTGACCGAGCCGCCCCTGCTTCTGGTGCTTGACGGCGTCACCGATCCGCACAATCTGGGTGCCTGCCTGCGTGTGGCCGACGGTGCCGGCGTGCACGCGGTGATCGCGCCCAAGGACCACGCCGTGGGCGTGAACGCCACGGTGGCCAAGGTGGCCAGCGGCGCTGCCGAGACCGTGCCCTATTTCATGGTGACCAATCTGGCGCGCACGCTGGGTGAGCTCAAGGAGCGCAACATCTGGATCATCGGCACCGCCGAAGACGCGCCCAAGACCCTGTACCAGGCCGATTTCAAGGGCCCGGTGGCGCTGGTGCTCGGTGCCGAGGGCCAGGGCATGCGCCAGCTCACGCGCAAGACCTGCGACGAACTCATCAGCATTCCGATGCGCGGTGCGGTGGAGAGCCTGAACGTGTCGGTCGCCAGCGGCGTGTGCCTGTTCGAAGCCATGCGCCAGCGCACCTGAGTGCCGCCCCTGCTCATACCAGCCCTGCTCACCCTGCACCAGAAAGCTCAGTCATGCCTACCTCCAGCAACCGTGTCGCCCTGTACACCGGCGGATTTTTTCTCACCCTGGCCGTGCTCTTTGGCGCTTACGTCGCGCTCACCCTGAACTGGAGTTACTCCAGCGGCGAGCGGGCCGGTTTTCTGCAAAAGATGTCCTTGAAGGGCTGGGTCTGCAAGACCTGGGAAGGAGAACTTTCGCTGATTGCGATTCCCGGGGCTGCGCCCGAGAAGTTCCTGTTTTCCGTGCGCGACGCAACGGTGGCCAAGCGCATGGAGGCATCGATGGGCAAACGCGTCACGCTGAACTATGAACAGCACAAGGGCGTGCCGTCCTCGTGTTTTGGCGAGACCGAGTACTTTGTCATCGACCTCAAGGAAGTCGCCCCCTGAACAGTGGCTCGGCGCAGCTTCAAACCCAACCGAACCAGCCCAGCAGGGCACCCCCCGCCAGCAACCAAAGCAGGTGCAAGCGCGTGCGCCACACCAGCAGCGTGCAGACCAGGGTCAGGGTCCACAGCGGCCAGTCCTGCGCCGGCTGCTGGTGCGCGCTGGCCAGGATCCAGCCGGTGGCGATCAGCAGGGCGATCACGATCGGTGCCAGGCCGAGCTTGAAGGCGCGCACGGCGCGCAACTCGCGGTTCGCGTGACCCCAGCGTGCCGCCAGGTAGGTCAGGGTGGTGCTGGGCAGAAGGATGCCGCTCATGGTGGCCAGCATGCCCAGCAGTGCCGCGGCAATGCCGCCCGCATTCAGACCCACGTTCCACCCCATGAGCGCGACGAACAGCACGTTCGGACCGGGCGCAGCCTGGGCGATGGCGATGCTGGCGGTGAACTGCGACTCGGTCAGCCAATGCTGCTGCTCCACCAGATAGCGGTGCATATCGGGCGCGGTCGTGATGGCGCCACCCACAGCCAGCAGCGAGAGCGAAAAGAAATGCAGGAACAGCTCCAGCCAGTCGCCGGCGCCCAGCGTCAGTTGCAGCGCTTGCGTCATAGACGGGGCCGTGCCAGGCCATAGCCCAGGCCACCCAGGACCAGCAATACCCAGACCAGCGGCCAGTGCAGCAGGGCAATGGCGATGAAGCAGGCCGCGCCCAGGGCCAGGCAGGTGCTCAGGCCCAAGGGATTGTTCTTCAGTGCGCTGGCCAGCTTGATGCCGGTGGCGGCAATCAGTCCGGCGGCAACGGCGCCCATGCCACGCAGCGCGCCGGCCACGCCCGGATGCTGGGCAAACTGCCCATAGAGCAAGGCCAGGGCCAGCACGCCGAACAGCGGCAGCACCAACATGCCAGCCAGCGCCGACAGGGCGCCTGACAGGCCGAAGTAGCGCCCGCCAATCATCAGCGACAGGTTCACGACATTGGGTCCGGGCAGGATTTGCGCCACGGCCCATTCCTCGATGAACTCCTGCTGCGTCATCCAGCGCTTTTTCTCGACGATTTCGCGCTGCACGATGGCCAGCACGCCGCCAAAGCCCTGCAGGGCCAAGAGCGTGAAGGAGATGAACAGGTCGGTTCTGGACCGGGGCTGTCGGGGCGCGACGGGGATATCGGGCAAATTGCGCTGCGTCATGCTCAGAGCTTCAGTTCCCAGGTCTCACCCACCAGGTCGCAACCATAGCCCTGGTAAGGCTCGCTCTTTATGAGTTTGAAACCACGCTTTTGGTAGATGGCACGCGCGACCAGCAGGTTGCTGTTGGTCCAAAGCATCATGCTTCGATAGCCTTTGCTGCGCGCAAACGTCAGGCATTCGTCGCTCAGGTGCGCGCCCAGGCCCAGGCCGCGTGCCTCGGGCGTGAGCAGCAGCAGGCGCAGTTGTGCCTTGGTGGCGCTCTTGCGCACGACGAAGGCGCAGCCCACGCGCAGGCCGTCGCGCTCGGCGATCCAGCCGCGTTCCCACTGTGGGTCATGGCGGCGCATCATGGCGGCAACAATGCCAGCGACCAGCGCCTCGAAGTCGGCGTTCCAGCCGTATTCGCGCCAGTAAATTTCACCGTGCTGCTGTATCACCCAGCCCATGTCTCCGGGCTGTGGTTCGCGCAGCACGACGCCGGGCTCAGTCATGGAATGCTCGCAGGCGGCAGCTGGGCCGCGTCAGACGGTCAAGCCACCCGAGACTTCGATCACCGCGCCATTGATGTAGCTGGCTTCGTCGCTGGCGAGAAAGGCGTAGACGTTGGCAATTTCTTCCGGTTGCCCGAGGCGCCGCAGCGGGACGCGGTGTTCCATCTCGGTGATGACTTTTTCCGGGATGCTGCTCAGGATCGGCGTGGCGATGAAGCCCGGCGCCACGGCATTCACGCGCACCCCCTTCGGTCCCAGTTCGCGGCTCCAAGTCTTGGTAAAACCGATGACGCCGAATTTGGTGGCGGCGTAATTGGTCTGGCCGAAGTTGCCGTAGATGCCGACCACCGAAGACGCGTTCAGGATCACGCCGCTGCCCTGCGCTGCCATGCCGTCGGCCACGGCCTGCGAGCAGTGGAAGACACCGCGCAGGTTCACGTCGATGACGCGGTCAAACTGCTCCAGCGTCATCTTTTGCAGGCGCGCGTCCTGTGTGATGCCGGCGTTGTTCACCAGCACGTCGATGCGGCCGAACTCGCTCGTGACCTGGGCCACGACCGCGTCCACCATGGGACGCTGCGTCACGTCCATGATGAAGCCACGGGCCGTGGCGCCCAGCGCCTGGCACGCTGCGACCGCAGCGTCGACCGCCGCCTGCTTGACATCACAGACCATGACGATGGCACCCTCGCGGGCAAACTTCAGCGCTGTCGCCAGGCCAATGCCTTGGGCGGCGCCGGTGATGATGCAGACCTTTTTTGCAAGGCGGGGGGAGTAGCTGGGGTTGCTGGGAGTGGTATCGGACATGGTTTTTTATGGCAATGTTTTGAATCAGCAGACTGGCCGGTTCGGGCAGTGGCCCAAGTGTAGCCGGGGGCAGTCGGCTACCCGTCACGGCGCGTCACGGCGTGGCGCCTTGGCGACGGGCACGATGCGGCCTGGCATTGACAAGCTACCGATGGCTTGAAAAAACCTCGTCACTGCGGTTCTTTCCATAAACACGCAAAGGAATGTGAGCATTGGTCGTAACTTCAAGCGGCTGATGTGCGGCGGGTGGCCGATTTGTGCGCGTTTGGCACCATGAGGACGCACGCCGTACACCGGCCGCGCAGCCGCGAAAAAATCGTCATGGCGAGGAGGCCTGCCGACGCGGCAATATGGATTGCCACGCCGCTGAAGCGGCTCGCAATGACGACAGTGGTTCAAGGTCCGTGTGCGGTACCGGCCACGGTTTGCCAGGCTCGCAACGTCGCAAGTTCAATCAGAGGATTTTCTTCATCCAGCGGATCATGACCTCTGCGCGTGCGCCATAGGGCGGGAACAGCAGGGCCGAACCGGAGAAGCGCGACTGGGTGAACACCGGCTTTTCCTTGCTGAACAGCTTGAAGCCGTAGTCGCCGTGGTAGGCGCCGCTGCCGCTGGGGCCCACGCCACCGAAGGGCAGGTTCGCCTGGACGATGTGCAGCAGGGTGTCGTTCACGGTGACGCCGCCGGAGATGGTTTCGCGCAGCACGCGTGCCGTGGCCGCTTTGTCCTGGCTGAACCAGTACAGGGCCAGCGGCCGCGGGTGGCTGTTCACGTAGTGCAGGGCTTCGTCCAGCGTGCCGTAGCCCAGCACGGGCAGGACCGGGCCGAAGATTTCTTCCTGCATCACGCGCATGTTGTCGTGCACCTGCGACAGGATGGTGGGACGCAGCTTGCGCGCCTCGCTGGAGGCTGCTTCCTGCCCCGGGTTGATCTCGAAAAACCGTGCGCCCTGGGCGCGCGCGTCATCGATCAGGCCCTTTAGGCGCGCGTAGTGGCGCGGGTTGATGATGCTGGTGTAGTCGGGGTTGTTTTCCAGCGTCGGATAGAGCTGCGCGACCGCGTCGGCGTAGGCGTGGGCGAAGGCGTCGAAGCTGGCGTGCGGCAGCAGCACATAGTCGGGCGCAATGCAGGTCTGGCCGGCATTGAGCAGTTTGCCGGCGGCGATCTTCTTGGCCACAGCCACCAGGTCGGCATCCGCGCCGACGATGGCCGGCGACTTGCCGCCGAGTTCCAGCGTCACTGGCGTCAGGTTGGCCGCGGCGGCCACGCCCACGTGGCGGCCCACGGCGGTGGAGCCGGTGAAGAACAGGTGGTCGAAGGGCAGGGAAGAGAACGCTTTTGCCACTTCGGCGTCGCCGGTCACGACCGCGCATTCATCCGGCGCAAAGCGTTCGGCCAGGATTTCGCCCAGCAGGTCCGAAAAGCGCGGCGTGAGTTCGCTGGGTTTGATCATCACCCGGTTGCCCGCCGCCAGCGCGGCCACGGCCGGCACCATGGCGAGTTGCAGCGGGTAATTCCAGGGGCTGATGATGCCCACCACGCCCAGGGGCTGGGGAATGATGTGGCTGGAACCGGGCAGGAAGTGAATCGCCGTGGGCACGCGGCGCGGCTTCATCCAGCGCTTCAGGTGGCGCACGGTGTGGGCGATGTCGGCCAGCAGGATGAAGGATTCGGCGATCAGCGTCTCGTGGCGCGAGCGCTGGCCGAAGTCGGCGCTGATGGCCTGGGCCATGGCAGCTTCGTGCTTTTCCATCAGCGCCTGGAGGCGCGCCAGGCGATCGAGTCGGGCGGTCAGGTCGGGGAAGCTGTCCTGCGCAAAGGCGGCGCTCTGCCGGTCGAAAAGGGTTTGCATGGCATCGTTCCCGGATTGAATGGTGCCGACGATAACTCAAACCGGGCACTGGGCGCTGCAGGGGCTCCCAGCCAGCCTTCCTCGCCCGTGCCGAGGCGAGGGGCTGCGTGCGCTGGCGTCTTAGCCGCCGCGGCGCATCATTTCGAAGAACTCGTTGTTCGTCTTTGTGGCCTTCATCTGCTTGAGCACCATTTCCATGGCCTCGATCTCGTCCATGTTGTACATGAACTGGCGCAGAATGCGGGTCTTTTGCAGGATGTCGGGCGCGAGCAGCAACTCTTCGCGGCGTGTGCCGCTGCGGTTCAGCTGGATCGACGGGAACACGCGCTTTTCGTACAGGCGGCGGTCCAGGTGGATTTCGCAGTTGCCTGTGCCCTTGAACTCTTCAAAGATCACTTCGTCCATGCGGCTGCCGGTATCGATCAGCGCCGTGCCGATGATGGTCAGCGAGCCGCCTTCTTCCACGTTGCGCGCCGCACCCAGGAAGCGCTTTGGGCGCTGCAGG
>CAIKVZ010000261.1 GCA_903830985.1 uncultured beta proteobacterium | reverse complement strand
GGTGCTTTCCGGGGTCCCCGCAAACGGTGTTCCCAGGGTGATGACGCAGCGCACCATGTCGGGCAGGGCCTTGGCCAGTTCGCGCGCGTAAATGCCGCCAAGGCTCCAGCCGATCAGGCTCACGCGGCGGCCGCCACTGGCCCGGAACACCTGGATCACCCGGTGCCGTGCATCTTCCAGCACGCCGGCCCGTGGACCGAAGTTGTGCCCCTGCTCCCAGCCGGAGACTTCATGTCCCAGACCGCTCAGATAGCGCCGCAGCGGCACGGTCGACGCATCGCTGGCGGACAGTCCGGGGAACACGATCACCGGATGGCCGTCTCCCACCGGCGCTCGCTGCAGCAGCGGCCAGGCGGGCAAAACCGCACCGAACTCCCACAGGGCGCGCCACTCCATGGCCACCAGCCAGGGGCTGGGAGGCGAAACCGCAGGGCCATGGGTAACAGGGTCAGACATGGGCTCTTTTATACCCGGCTTTGACAGGGTCACTTGGAGTCTGAAGTCTTCTTGGCGACGCGCCGGGCAGGGGCGGCGGCTGCCGTGGCTGGCAGGGGAATGGCGGAGGGGTCGGCAAACAACGCCAGTGCTTCGTCGAAGGCCAAGGTCAGTCCTTCGGCCAATGTCTGCAATTGCTCGGGCGAAATGGCTTGGGCATCGGCCACCAGACCGAAGTCGACGCTGCCGGCATAGGTTTGCACCGTGATGTTCAGCGCCACGCCATGGGTCACGATGGACAAAGGGTAAAACGTCAGCATCCGGGCTCCGGCCAGGTACAGCGGAACCTGTGGTCCGGGCACGTTGCTGATGACGAGGTTGCACAACATGGGCAATCGTTTGGACAGGCCCGTGGCGCTGTAGGTCTTGAACAGCGCCTTGGCGACGCCACCCACCAGCCACGGTGCCAGCAGCGAGGGGTAGTCGGTAGGCAGCACGCTCTTGAGGTGGGTCATGGCGTGCTTGACCTTGGTGCTGGACGAAAGGATGGCCCGCAGTCGTTTTCGGGGGTCAGCAAACTGGGTGCCCAACTGCACCAAGGTCATCGAGGCCTGGGTGTTGAGCTCCTGGTTCTGGTCCTCGCGCAAGCTCACGGGCATGGCCGCAATCAGCGAGCTTCTGGGGATGCTGTCATGGCGTGCCAGAAAGTGGCGCAGGGTGGTGGAGCACAGCCACAACAACAGATCGTTAAAGGAAATTCCCTGAGCCTTGGCCATGCTGCGGCAGGGCGCGAAGGGCAGGCTGGCAGTGGCGACGCTGCGTTGCGGTGTGACTGCGGCATTAAAGCGGGTCAGGGGTGCCAGCAAGCCGGGCGCCGGGCCCTTGACTTTTGACGGCTCTGCCGACTCCTGGCGCGATTGGCGCACACGCTGCACCACGGTGTTACCCACGGCGCTGGCGGCACCCGGCAAAGCGCGCAGCAGTCGTGCGTACTGGGACAGCGAATCGGTCAAGACCTTGGCCAGCAGCGCGCTCACTGGGGGTTCCCTGGTGGCGCGGCGTTTTGTTGGCAGTGCCTCGACCACGCGGGGCGTGGCGCTGACGTCGAGCAGTGCATTGGCCAGCATGGTGCCGGCTTTGCCGTCGAGCGCGGCGTGATGAATTTTTGAATAGAACGCCCCGTAGCGTTTGCCGCTCGGAGCGGCCACGCTGTCAAAAATATGAAACTCCCACAACGGCCGATCGCGCTCCATCAGGGCTGCGTGCAGGCGCGCGCAGGCGGCCTCCACCTGCCGCAGGCTCAATTGGCTCCCGGGCTCCTTGCGCACGTGAAAGTCCAAGTCCACCGCGCCGGCTTCCGCCCATGAGGGGTGACCCAGGTTCAGCGGCATGCTGGCCAGCTTGCGGTGAAACAACGGCACCAACTGAAGGCGCTGTGCCACATGTCGTTGTACGAGTTTGTGAAAGCTGCCGCGAAATCCCTTGGGTAACTCGTACAGGTGCAGCGAGCCCACGTGCATGGGCATCTCGGGGCATTCGAGGTAAAGAAAACTCGCGTCCAGGCCGCTTAATGTGTTCATGGTTTTGTCTCTCCTGATGTCGAAGCTTAGCGCTTGACTGCATCGGCTGGCGCCAATCAAGTCGGTTTGCGCATCGGGCTGCGCTGCTCCAGTTCCAGCAGGTAGTCGTCCATGCCTTGTCCTTCGCGTTCCAGGAAGCGTTGCACCGCATCAGCGAAGGCCGGGTGCGCCAGCCAGTGCGCGCTGCTGGTCCTGACCGG
>CAIKVZ010000260.1 GCA_903830985.1 uncultured beta proteobacterium | reverse complement strand
GGTCTCGACCCAGAAACGACGGTATTGCAGGTTCGGCAGGAACCGGCGCTTGGTTTTGTTGTTGGCGTGGGAGACATTGTTCCCAACCATCGGGCCTTTGCCCGTAACTTCACATACGCGTGCCATGAGGACACTCCAGAAGATTGCGCCAGCTTGCACTGGCAGTTAACAGCTTGCGCCGCACCTCGCCACAGTCCTTCAGGCCGTGGCGGTAGAGAAAATTGCTGCGCTCCTCGCAAGAGGAATTCAGCAAAGCCTCGGATTATAGCCCTGGTCGCAAAGCCGATTCCCCATTGCCGATTCAGTGGGCCCCGCCCTGCTCCAAAAAGCGCTGCGCATCGAGCGCTGCCATGCAGCCGGTGCCGGCGCTGGTGATGGCCTGGCGGTACACATGGTCCTGCACGTCGCCGGCGGCAAACACACCGGGCACGCTGGTCATGGTGGCCATGCCGGTCGAGCCCGAGCGCGGCACGATGTAGCCGTCCTTCATCTCGAGCTGCCCCTTGAAGATGTCGGTGTTGGGTTGATGCCCGATGGCGATGAAGCAGCCCTGCAGCGCGAGGTCTTGCGTAGCTCCGTCCTGCACATTCCTGATGCGCACGCCCGTTACGCCCGAAGCATCACCCAGCACTTCGTCCAGCGCGCTGTGCAACTGCAGTTCGACCTTGCCCTCTTTCACCCGCTCCATCAGCTTGTCGATCATGATCGGCTCGGCTCGGAACGTGTCACGCCGGTGGATCAGCACCACCTTGCTGGCGATATTGGACAGGTACAGCGCCTCCTCCACGGCCGTGTTGCCGCCGCCCACCACAGCGCAGACCTGGTTGCGGTAGAAGAAGCCGTCGCAGGTGGCGCAGCCGCTCACGCCGCGGCCCATGAAAGCCGTCTCCGACGGAAGACCCAGGTATTTGGCGGAAGCGCCGGTGGCGATGATGAGCGCGTCGCAGGTGTACTGGCCGGAATCTCCGGTGAGCTGAAACGGTCGCTGACTCAGGTCCACAGCGGAGATCTGGTCGAACACCATCTCGGTCTTGAAGCGCTCGGCGTGCGCCAGAAAACGCGCCATCAGGTCCGGGCCCTGTACGCCCATGACGTCGGCCGGCCAGTTGTCCACCTCGGTCGTGGTCATGAGTTGACCGCCCTGCGCGATGCCGGTGATCAGCACCGGGTTCAGGTTGGCGCGTGCTGCGTAGACCGCAGCGGTATACCCTGCTGGGCCGGAACCCAATATCAGGACCTTGGCGTGTTTGGGAGTCGTCATCTGTAACACCGTTCAAAAAAGTAGGCCGCATGGCGTGTACATTGCTGCTTGTGCGGGACAGCCCCCATTGTAAGAACCTGTCCACCGACCCATGACCTACTCACTCCATACACTTACCCGAAGCGACGCGGCCCTGCCCACGCCACCCGGCGTGCGCCGATTCAAGCACGAGATCGGCCTGATCCTGGGCCTGCTGCTCCTGCTGTTCTGGCTGCTTGCCTTGCTGAGCTACGCGCCACAGGACGCAGCCTGGTCGACCAGCGGAACCGGCGCTGCGCTGCACAACTGGGGGGGGCGCCTGGGCGCCTGGCTTGCCGACATGAGTTATTTCCTGCTCGGCTACTCGGCCTGGTGGGGGCCGGCTGTTCTGGCGCATACCCTGCTGGCCACCCTGGCGCAATGGATGCGCGTGGAAGATGGGCAGCTTGCGCCCGCGCCGCCGACGCGCTCGGCGCGCATCGTCTTTTGGGGCGGACTGGCCCTGCTGTTGTGCGCCAGCGCGGCGCTGGAATGGTCGCGCCTGTACCGACTGGAGCCTTACCTGCCGGGCCATGGCGGCGGCGTGTTGGGCTTCTGGCTCGGGCCTCTGGCCACAAAGTGGCTGGGGTTCACAGGATCCGCCCTGGTGGCGATCGCCCTGGGTGTCGTGGGCGCCGGAATGGTCTTTGCCTTCTCGTGGGCGCAGGTGGCTGAAACCCTGGGCGCGTGGTTGAGCGCGCGGGTGGAGTCGCTGCGCGCGAAGCGCGAACGCGAGGTGGACATGGCGCTGGGCCAACAGGCGGCGCGCGAGCGCGAGGAAGTGCTGCAGGAAGAACGCGTGGAAATCAAGCAGCACCATGCCGCGCCCGTGCTGATCGAACCGGTACTGATCGAGGTGCCGCAAAGTGCGCGCGTGGCCAAGGAGCGGCAAAAGCCGCTGTTCACGGAATTGCCCGACTCCAACCTGCCCCAGGTCGATCTGCTCGACAGCGCGCTGACGCGCCAGGAAACGGTGGCGCCGGAAACGCTGGAGATGACCAGCCGCATGATCGAGAAAAAACTCAAGGACTTTGGCGTGGAAGTGCGTGTCGTCGCGGCAGCACCCGGACCGGTGATCACGCGCTACGAGATCGAGCCGGCCACCGGGGTCAAGGGCTCGCAGATCGTGGGCCTGGCGAAGGATCTGGCGCGGTCGTTAAGTCTGGTGTCGATCCGCGTGGTGGAGACCATTCCGGGCAAGAACTACATGGCGCTGGAGTTGCCCAACGCCAAGCGCCAGACCATCAAGCTGTCGGAAATCCTGGGCTCCCGCGTTTACCACGAGGCCAAATCCCTGCTCACGGTGGGCCTGGGCAAGGATATCGTGGGCAATCCCATCGTCGCCGATCTGGCCAAGATGCCGCACGTGCTGGTGGCCGGCACCACGGGTTCGGGCAAGTCGGTGGGCATCAACGCCATGATCCTGTCGCTGCTTTACAAGGCGGAGGCACGTGACGTGCGCCTGCTCATGATCGACCCCAAAATGCTGGAAATGTCCTTCTACGAAGGCATCCCGCACCTGCTGGCGCCAGTCGTGACGGACATGAAAAAGGCCGCCTACGGCCTGAGCTGGTGCGTGGCCGAAATGGAGCGGCGCTACAAGCTCATGAGCAAGCTCGGGGTGCGCAACCTCACCGGCTACAACGCCAAGATCGATGAGGCCAAGGCGCGCGAGGAATTCATCTACAACCCGTTTTCGCTCACGCCGGAAAGCCCGGAGCCGCTGGACCGCCTGCCGCACATCGTGGTGGTGATCGACGAGCTGGCGGACCTGATGATGGTCGTGGGCAAGAAGATCGAGGAGCTGATCGCGCGGCTCGCGCAAAAGGCGCGGGCCTGCGGCATTCATTTGATTCTGGCGACCCAGCGCCCCAGCGTGGACGTGATCACCGGCCTGATCAAGGCCAACATCCCGACGCGCATCGCGTTTCAGGTCAGCAGCAAGATCGACAGCCGCACCATCCTGGACCAGATGGGCGCCGAGGCCCTGCTCGGCATGGGCGACATGCTGTACATGCAAAGCGGCTCCGGCCTGCCGATCCGGGTGCACGGCGCCTTTGTCAGCGACGAAGAAGTGCACCGCGTGGTGAACTACCTCAAGACCCAGGGTGCCCCGGACTACATCGATGGTGTGCTTGACGGCGCGCCCGAAGACGGCGAAGACGGCGCCATGCTGGGCGATGGCGGTGGCGAAAAAGACCCGATGTACGACCAGGCCGTGGAGGTCGTGCTGAAGAACCGCAAGGCCAGCATCTCATTGGTGCAGCGCCACCTCAAGGTCGGCTACAACCGCGCAGCGCGGCTCGTGGAAGACATGGAGAACGCCGGACTGGTCAGCGCCATGAGCAGCTCGGGACAACGCGAAATACTGGTGCCCGCAAGGGCGGAATGAGGTTCATGAATAAATCTATCGCCCTGCTGGGTCTGGCGCTGGCGGCGCAGTTGGCACGGGCCGGCGGACTGGAAAGCCTGGAAGCCTTCATCCGCAACACGCAAAGCGGGCGCGCCCAATTTACCCAGGTGGTGACGGCCCCGTCGCGCGACGGCCAGGCTGGTCGCAGCAAGACTTCCAGCGGCAGCTTCGAGTTTTCCCGACCAGGAAAATTCCGCTTCATCTACAAAAAGCCTTTCGAGCAAACCATCGTCGCCGATGGCCAGACGCTGTGGTTGTTCGATGTGGACCTGAACCAGGTGACCTCGCGCAAGCAGGCTGCGAGTCTGGGCTCCACGCCCGCCGCGCTGATTGCCAGCGCACCCGACCTGCGCGCCCTGCAGGTGGATTTCGTGCTGCAGACCGCCCCCGACAAGGACGGCCTGCAATGGGTCCTGGCCACACCCAAGGCCAAGGAGGGGCAACTCCAGGCGGTGCGCGTGGGACTGCGCGCCGCCGAAAAAGGCAGCGAACTCGCGGCACTGGAAATCCTGGACAGCTTCGGCCAGCGTTCGCTGCTGAGCTTCAACCAGGTGGAGATCAACCCCAAGCTCCCCGCCGACACTTTTGTGTTCAAGCCGCCCACCAGCGCAGACCTGCTGCGTCAGTAAGCATGGGTTCAAACGAGCTGCCCGCCCCATTGGCCGAGCGCCTGCGCCCGCATACGCTGGCCGAGGTGATCGGTCAGCAACACCTGCTGGGCGAGGGCATGGCGCTGCGCGTGGCCTTCGAGTCGGGGCAGCCGCACAGTTGCATCCTGTGGGGCCCGCCGGGCGTGGGCAAGACGACGATCGCGCGCCTCATGGCCGACGCCTTTGACGCCCAGTTCATCGCCATCAGCGCCGTGCTCGGCGGCGTCAAGGACATCCGCGAGGCCGTGGAACGGGCCCAGGCTGCGCGCGCCGGGCAGCAGACCGATGATCAGGGGACGCTGCTGCCACCGCGCGGCACCATCGTTTTTGTCGACGAGGTACACCGCTTCAACAAGAGCCAGCAGGACGCCTTTTTGGCGCATGTGGAAAGCGGGCTCTTCACCTTCATCGGCGCGACCACAGAAAACCCGTCTTTCGAGGTCAACTCGGCCCTGCTGTCGCGCGCCGCCGTGTACGTGCTGCAACCGCTCTCTGCCGACGATTTGCAGCAGATCGTTGCCAAGGCGCAGGCGATCGCCGCCATCCCCGCCATCGAGCCCGTTGCCGTGGAGCGCCTCGTCGCTTACGCCGACGGCGATGCGCGCCGGCTGCTGAACACGCTGGAGACGCTGGCCGTGGCCGCGCGCCAGGAAAAGCGCAGCGAGATCAGTGACGCCTGGCTGCTCAAGGTGCTGGGTGAGCGCATGCGCCGCTATGACAAGGGCGGTGAGCAGTTCTACGACACGATCTCGGCGCTGCACAAATCGGTGCGCGGCTCGGACCCGGATGCCGCCCTGTACTGGCTGGTGCGCATGCTCGACGGTGGTGCGGATCCGCGCTACCTGGCGCGGCGGCTGGTGCGCATGGCCTGCGAGGACATCGGCCTGGCGGACCCGCGCGCCTTGACGCTGGCGCTGGAAGCGACCCAGGTCTACGAACGCCTGGGTTCGCCCGAAGGCGAACTGGCGCTGGCCGAATGCGTTGTATACCTCGCGATCGCGGCCAAATCGAATGCGGTCTACAAGGCCTACAACGCAGTGCGCGCTCTGATCAAGCAGGAAGGCACGCGCCCCGTTCCCATGCATCTGCGCAATGCACCCACCAAGCTGATGAAGGAACTCGATTACGGCAAGGGTTACCGCTACGCGCATGACGAGGAAGGTGGCTTCGCCGCAGGGGAGACCTACCTGCCCGACGGCATGGCGGGGACCAACTTCTACCATCCGGTGGAGCGCGGCCTGGAAATCCGCATTGCCGAAAAGCTGCGTCAGTTGCGCCAGATCAATCAGGCCGCGACCCCATCCAAGCGCCAAGGGTAAACCCCTCGCCGGCAAGCAAAGCCTGGGCCTTTCGCTGGCTACAATCACCCCCACTTGTGCGCCCCCATCCGAGGTCTACCCGACCTCTGGCTGAGATTGGCGCTTTTATTGCTTGACCTGATACGGGTCAGCGGTTTATCCAAACCACACCACACGCGGCCAGCGCTGCAGGAGACTTGCGACATGGAAACATTGCTACAGCAGATCATCAACGGTCTGGTGCTGGGCAGCATGTACGCCCTGGTAGCCCTGGGCTACACCATGGTGTACGGCATCATCAACCTGATCAACTTTGCCCACGGCGAAGTGCTCATGGTCGGGGCCCTGACCAGTTGGAGCATCATCGGCCTGATGCAGGAAGCCATGCCGGGAACACCGGGCTGGATCATTTTGTTGGTGGCCATGCTGATCTCCTGCGTGGTGGCCGCGGCCTTGAACTATGCGATTGAAAAAATCGCCTACCGCCCGCTGCGCAACAGCCCCAAGCTGGCGCCGCTGATCACCGCCATCGGCATGTCCATCCTGCTACAGACGCTGGCGATGATCATCTGGAAGCCGAACTACAAGCCCTACCCCACCCTGCTGCCCAGCACGCCCTTCGAGTTCGGTGGTGCCGTCATCACGCCCACGCAGATCCTGATCCTGGGCCTGACGGCGGTGTCGCTGGCCATCCTGACCTGGCTGGTGAACTACACGCGCCTGGGTCGCGCCATGCGCGCCACCTCGGAGAATCCGCGTGTCGCCGCGCTCATGGGCGTGAAGCCCGACATGGTGATCTCCGCCACCTTCATCATCGGCGCGGTATTGGCCACCATTGCCGGCGTGATGTACGCCTCCAACTATGGCACGGCGCAGCACACCATGGGTTTCCTGCCGGGGCTGAAGGCCTTCACCGCAGCGGTGTTTGGCGGCATCGGCAACCTCGCCGGTGCCGTGGTCGGCGGCATCCTGCTGGGGCTGATCGAGTCCATCGGCGCGGGCTACATCGGCGCCCTGACAGGCGGCGTGCTGGGCAGCCACTACTCGGACATCTTTGCCTTCATCGTACTGATCTTCGTGCTCACGCTGCGCCCTTCGGGTCTGCTCGGTGAACGTGTCGCCGACCGGGCTTGAGTCAGGAGACGCACATGCAACAGAAAAAAAATCAAACACTTGTCACCGTGCTCGGCGCGGCCGTGATCCTGGTCCTGCCGCTGCTGCTGCAGACCTTTGGCAACGCCTGGGTGCGCATTGCCGACCAGTCGCTGCTCTACGTGCTGCTGGCCATCGGGCTGAACATCGTCGTGGGCTACGCCGGTCTGCTGGACCTGGGCTTTGTCGCCTTCTTCGCCCTGGGCGCCTACATGTTCGGCCTGCTGGCTTCGCCGCATCTGACGGAATCCTTCCCGGCCATTGCTGCCATGTTCCCGGACGGTCTGCACACGCCGCTGTGGATGGTGATTCCGCTGGCCGCGGGACTGGCCGGCTTCTTCGGCGTGCTGCTGGGGGCGCCCACACTCAAGCTGCGCGGCGACTACCTGGCCATCGTGACGCTGGGCTTCGGTGAAATCATCCGCGTGTTCCTGAACAACCTGGATCATCCGATCAACATCACCAACGGCCCCAAGGGGCTGAACCAGATCGACTCCATCACTTTTTTCGGCCTGAACCTGGGCAAGCCCATTTCATTGCTGGGCTTTGAGGTGGCGTCCGTCAGCCTGTACTACTACCTGTTCCTGGCGCTGGTGCTGGTCAGCATCGTGATCAGCCACCGCCTTGAGACCTCGCGCATCGGCCGGGCCTGGATGGCGATTCGCGAGGACGAGATTGCCGCCAAGGCCATGGGCATCAACACGCGCAACATGAAGCTGCTGGCCTTCGGCCTGGGCGCCACCTTCGGCGGCGTCGCAGGCTCGATGTTTGCCGCCTTCCAGGGCTTTGTCTCGCCCGAATCCTTCAGCCTGATGGAGTCCGTGATGATCGTCGCCATGGTGGTGCTGGGCGGCATCGGTTACCTGCCGGGCGTGATCCTGGGCGCCGTGCTGCTGTCGGCCCTGCCCGAAGTGTTGCGCTACGTCGCCGGCCCGCTGCAGGAGATGACCGGCGGTCGTCTGGACGCAGCCATCCTGCGCCAGCTGCTCATCGCCGTGGCCATGATCGCCGTCATGCTGATGCGCCCGCGCGGCCTGTGGCCCTCGCCGGACCACGGCAAGTCGCTGCAAGCCAAAGTCTGAAGGCAGGAAACAGAAATGACAGAAGCAAAAAAAGACGTGGTGTTGCGCGTCGCCGGCGTGTCCAAGCGCTTTGGCGGCCTGCAAGCCTTGAGCGAAGTCGGCATCACCATCGAACGCGGCCAGGTTTATGGGCTGATCGGCCCCAATGGCGCCGGCAAGACCACCTTCTTCAACGTGCTCACCGGGCTGTATACACCCGACTCCGGAACGTTTGAGTTGGCGGGCAAGCCCTACAAGCCCACGGCGGTGCACGAAGTGGCCAAGGCCGGCATCGCCCGCACCTTCCAGAACATACGCCTGTTTCCCGAGATGACGGCGCTGGAGAACGTCATGGTGGGTCGCCACATCCGCACGAAATCAGGCCTGCTGGGCGCAGTATTTCGCACGCCGGGTTTCAAGGCCGAGGAAGCCGCCATTGCCAAGCGCGCGCACGAGCTGCTCGACTATGTGGGCGTGGGCAAGTTCGCCGACTACAAGGCGCGCACGCTGAGCTATGGCGATCAGCGCCGCCTGGAAATCGCAAGGGCCCTGGCCACGGACCCGCAGCTGATTGCGCTGGACGAGCCGGCCGCCGGGATGAACGCCACAGAGAAAGTGCAGCTGCGCGAACTCATCGACCAGATCCGCAACGACAACCGCACGATCCTGCTGATCGAACACGACGTGAAACTGGTGATGGGACTGTGCGACCGCGTCACCGTGCTGGACTACGGCAAGCAGATCGCCGACGGCACACCAGCCTCGGTGCAGAAGAACGACAAAGTGATTGAAGCCTATCTGGGCACGGGAGGACATTGATGGCGGCTGCAACTTTGCTCAAGGTCACCGGGCTGAAAGTCGCCTACGGTGGCATACAGGCCGTCAAGGGCGTGGATTTTGAAGTTCGCGAAGGCGAACTGGTGTCGCTCATCGGCTCCAATGGCGCCGGCAAGACCACCACCATGAAGGCCATCACAGGCATTCTGCCGATCAACGACGGCGACATCGAATACCTGGGCCACAGCATCCGCGGTCAAGGTCCCTGGGACCTGGTGCGCCAGGGACTGGCCATGGTGCCGGAAGGCCGCGGCGTGTTCGCGCGCATGACCATCATGGAAAACCTGCAAATGGGCGCCTACATCCGCAACGACAAGGCCGGCATTGCCGCCGACATCGACAAGGTGTTCGGCATCTTCCCGCGCCTGAAAGAGCGTGCCACCCAGCTCGCCGGCACCATGTCGGGCGGTGAGCAGCAGATGCTGGCCATGGGCCGCGCCCTGATGAGCCGCCCCAAGGTGCTGCTCATGGACGAGCCCTCCATGGGCCTGTCGCCCATCATGGTCGACAAGATCTTCGAGGTCGTGCGCGACGTCGCAGCGCAGGGCGTGACCATCCTGCTGGTGGAACAAAACGCCAGCCGCGCCCTGGCCATCGCCAGCCGCGCCTACGTCATGGAATCCGGATTGATCAGCATGCACGGTGACGCGCACGAGATGCTGAACGACCCCAAGGTGCGCGCCGCGTATCTGGGGGAATAGCGGTTGGTGGTTGGTGGTTGCGCGCCCGATACTGCAGCCTAGCGGCTCACGCTGGGGCGGTCGGCACTGCGTGTCCGACTGCACTGCGATGCTCGCAGCCTGCTCGCGTCGTGGAACTCATTGCGCTCACTGCGTTCGCTGTCATTCTGACAACCACGACGAGCTTGTTGACGAAGCGCGCCTTGCGCGCCGAGCAGACCGCTGCGCTTCTCGTCGCCCCAGAGATCGCCACCAGACTGCAGCACCGGACGCGACAGCAGGCACAAAATCAGGCCAGCGTCGCCCCCCGCGTCAGTTCAATGCCGCTTTCACCGCCGCCGACACCTGACCCATTTCGGCCTTGCCCGCCAGTTGCGCCTTGGCTGCGGCCATCAGCTTGCCCATCTCGCCGGGACCCGGCTTGCGCCCCAGTTCGGTGGCGAGTGCCTCGGCGAGGGTCTTGACCACCGCAGCGACTTCGTCTGAGCTCAGGCGCTGCGGCAAATAGGCCTGCAACACCAGCAGTTCCGCGCTTTCCACGTCGGCCAGGTCCATGCGTGCGGCCTGGGTGTAGGCGGTGATGGAGTCTTTGCGCTGCTTGATGAGCTTGTCCAGGATGGCGATCACGGCCGCATCGTCGAGCACAATGCGCTCGTCCACTTCCCTTTGCTTGCAGGCTGACAGCAGCAAGCGGATGGTGCCCAGGCGCACGCTGTCCTTGGCGCGCATCGCGCTCTTCATGTCTTCGGTGATCTGTTCCTTGAGTGCCATGGGGGTGTCCTTCGATGCTGGGGCCAAATAAAACTTGTCAATGAAATCGAGAGCCCATGAAAAAAGCCTGCTGAAGCGTCCTCAAGCAGGCTTTTTTCGGGGCCGTCAAGCCGCTGTTTAGAACAGCTTCTTGGGCAACTGCATCGAGCGGATGCGCTTGTAATTGCGTTTCACTGCGGCGGCCTTCTTGCGCTTGCGCACAGCGGTCGGCTTTTCGTAGAACTCGCGGGCGCGCAGGTCGGTGAGCAAGCCCAGTTTTTCAATGGTGCGCTTGAAACGGCGCAGCGCCACGTCAAAGGGCTCGTTTTCTTTTACACGGATAGTGGTCATTACTTCATGTTTTCCAAATGTGCTGCCGGGTCCGTCAAAGGAGATCGAGCCTGTTGACGTCGGTGCAGCGGTGTTCCCCGTCTAAATGTTGATCAGGCCGACGGGGGTTTGCCAGCAAGCCTGCGATTATAGCCTTGTTCGCGGCCGCTCAATTTAGCCTAAACACTTCGGCCGTGCGCACCAGCCCGCGGCCCTGCTGTTCCAGGGTACGAGCGCTGTCCGCGGCACTTTCCGCCATCGGCACGTTCTGCCGTGTGGCCTCGTCAATCTGCAACACCAGTTGCGCCACGCGTTCGATGGCGATGCCCTGCTCACCCGAGGAATGCGTGATATCCGCGACCAGCGCGGCCACGCGGTGCACGGCTTCGATGGAAGAGTCGATGGTGGTGCGCGCCTGATTCACCTGGGACAGTCCGTTTTCCACCTGGTGCACCGAGTCGTCGATCAGCGTCTTGATTTCACGGGCTGCCGCCGCACTGCGCCCGGCCAGGCTGCGCACTTCGGTGGCCACCACGGCAAACCCGCGCCCCTGCTCGCCGGCACGCGCGGCTTCGACCGCAGCGTTGAGCGCCAGGATATTGGTCTGAAAGGCAATGCCGTCAATCACCTGGATGATGTCAGTGATCCGACGCGAACTGCCGGCGATCGAGTCCATGGTGCCCACCACGCGGCTCATCGCTTCGCCGCCCTGCGTCACGATCTCCCCTGCCTTTTGCGCCAGCGCGTTGGCATCGCGGGCATTCGCGATGTTTTGCTTCACGGTCGTTGACACCTCTTCCATGTTGGACGCGGTCTCCTGCAGCGATGCCGCCTGTTGCTGCGTGCGTGCCGCCAGCGCCTCGTTGCTGCGGCTGATTTCCTGGGCTTCGTTGCTCACCGCTTCGGCGCTCACGAGAACGGTCTCGGCCATGGAGGCCAGGCTCTTTTGCATGGCCAGCAGGGATTGCATCAACTGACCGGCTTCGTCGCCGCGCGAGTTGTCGATCTTGTTGGCCAGGTAGCCGACGGCAATCTGCTTGGCGATGGCCACGGCCTCCAGAATCGGGCTGGTGATGGCGCGCTGTATTTGCCACCCCGCGATGGCCAACAAGCCCATGCTGACCAGCATGACCGCCGTGACCACGCCCGCACCCAGACCCGACAGACCACACCAGCCTGTGACGCCAATGAGCACTGCAGCCAGCAGCGTCAGCCAGTTCAGCCGGCCCCGCAGGTCGGGATGCAGCAGACGGTCGTACAGACCGGCCAGCCCGGTACGCAACACATGACCGCGCTCCATGCGCAGACCGCGCGCCTGGCCCTGGCGGAACAATCGGTACAGGGCGTCGGTGGGCGCAATGGCGTCGCGCGGCGCTTTCATGCGCACCGAGGCGTAACCCACGACGCGGCCACTCTCCCACATGGGCGACACGTTGGCCAGTACCCAGTAGAAGTCGCCGTTCTTGCGGCGGTTCTTCACCATGCCGGTCCAAGAACGGCCGGCCTGCAGGTACTTCCACAGGTCGGAATAGGCGTGCGTCGGCATATCGGGATGGCGCACCAGATTGTGCGGCTGCCCCATCAGTTCTTCTTCGGAAAAGCCGCTGGCTTCGACGAAGTCGGCATTCACGAAAGTAATGTTGCCCTGCGTGTCAGTGCGGGAAATTGGCGACTGGCTGTCGCGCAGGATGTATTCGTTGGCAGTGACGGGTTGGTTGTTGCGCATACGAATTCCTTTGGTCCTGGCCCGCAAATTGCCCCAAAGGGCAAGAAAATAATGCCCCCCAAGTATCGCCTGTCTCGACCGTCAAAAACCTTGATTCAAGACAGGGTTTCCCGCTATGCGCCAGGCAAGGACTGGGCGCAGGCGAAGCCGCTGGCCCAGGCCCACTGGAAGTTGTAGCCCCCCAGCCAGCCCGTCACATCCACCACCTCGCCGATGAAGTACAAGCCCTTGTGCGTCGACTCCAGGGTCTGCGACGACAGATCGCGGGTATCGACGCCGCCGCGCGTCACCTCGGCCTTCTTGTAGCCCTCGGTGCCGGTGGGTATGAGTTCCCACTGCGCCAGCGACTGCGCCAGCGCCGCCAGCGCCTTGTCGGTGGCCTGGTCCACCGGACGCTGCCAGGCTGAGTCGCGTTGCACCCAGGCATCGGCCAGGCGCGAGGGCAGTTGCGTAGCGAGTTCATTGGCGATCAGCTTGCGCGATCGGCTTTTCGCCTGCGCCAGAAGGGTCGGCAGGTCGCAGGTCGGCGCCAGGTTCAGGCGTATGGCCTGCTGCTCGCGCCAGTAGCTCGAAATCTGCAGCACCGCCGGACCGCTCAGGCCCCGGTGCGTGAACAGCAGGTCTTCGCCAAAGGAGATCCGTTCTTTCTTGGCCCCGGTCTCCATCAGCACCGGCAGCGAGAGGCCGGCCAACTGCGCATAAGGGGCCCAGGCCGTTTCGTCGAAAGTCAGCGGCACCAGCGCCGGCGCAGTCGCCACCCGGCGCAGACCGAATTGCTGGGCGATGCGGTAACCAAAATCGCTGGCGCCGATTTTCGGTATCGACAGACCGCCGGTGGCCACGACCACGCTGCGCGTATGCACCTCGCCGCGGTCCGTGTCCAGACCATAACCGTCGGCACCCGACACCTGCAGCGCGCGCACGCCTTGCACGCGACACGGCTGCCAGCGCGCCACGCCACCGGCGTCGCACTCGCGCAGCAGCAGCGCGATGATGTCCTCGGCCGAGCGGTCGCAAAACAGCTGGCCCTTGTGCTTTTCATGAAACGCCACGCCATGGCGCTGCAGCAGTTGCAGGAAATCGCCCGGGCTGTAGCGCGACAGGGCGCTGCGGCAAAAACGCGGGTTCTCGCTGATGAAGTTGGAGGGCAGCACGTCGCGGTTCGTGAAATTGCAGCGCCCGCCGCCCGAGATGCGGATCTTCTCGGCCACGCGCTCGCTGTGGTCCAGCACCAGCACTTTCAAGCCGCGTTGTCCGGCCACGCCGGCGCAAAACAGGCCGGCGGCGCCGGCGCCGATGATGACGACGTCGTACAGCATGGCTCAGCGCAGCTGCGCGATGTCGCGCAGTGCCTGCAGGATGTGCTGCACCTGGCAGGCGATAGGCGCCGGCACCGGCAGGTCGCCGGCAAGGACGGCGCGGATGTACGTCGCCGTCGCTGGCGCGTCGATGGCCGGCAGTTGCGGCAAGGCCGCCAGCGGCCCCCCCTGCGCTTCCTGCACCAGGCGCGCCACGCCGCCGTGCAACAGCTCCATGGCAGGCGTACGCCGCGCGTCTGCCACGGGCTCGCCCTCGGTGCCGCGCAGCAACAGGGCGTTGGCGCCGGTCAGTGCAAAGGTCGCGGCCATGGACTGAGCGTATTCAGGATGGGTGTAGCTGGCCACCACCAGGCTGGGTCCTGCACAGGGGTTCATCAGCTTGACCAGGCTGTGCGCCGGGTTGCGCAGGCCGACCACGCGACGCACGTCAAGCAGGCGCTTGAGTCCCGGGCACAACAGTTCGGTTGGCGCGTGCGCCAGTTCGCCTGCGGCCAGCGGGCGCATGGCGCTCAGTGCAGGCCGGCCCAGCGCCTGCAACACTTCGGCTGACGAAACACGCGCATCCTCCGTGGCGCTGCCGTGCAACAGCACCGCCGCCCCCGCGCGCGCCAGCAGCAGGCCCAGCAAGGGCGTGAGCACCGGCAGCTTGCGCGCGCCGTTGTAGCTCGGCAGCACGACGATGGCGGCATTCGACGCCGGTAGCTTGTGCAGCCGCGCTTCAGTCGCATCCAGGAAGCCCGCCATCTCGGCCGGGGTTTCGCCCTTGATGCGCATCGCCAGACAAAAGGCGCCGATCTCCAGATCGCTTGCCGTGCCGTCCAGCACCTGTCCGAACAGGTCCGCCGCCTGCTCGCGCGTCAGCGCGCGCGCACCGTCCTTGCCGCGTCCGATCACCTTGATGTAGTTGCCAATGCTCATGGCGGCGATTATGCGGGTGGCCTCTTGGGCATCGACCTGGAGGGTCGCTGCGTCTTCATCCATCTTGCGGGCGCTGGCCTGCTTTCGGCCAAACCCATGGGCCAGCTGCGCACCTTGCTGAATGATTTCTTTCCCTGCCTGACGTACAGCTTTGACAGTCAGCTAAGGGAAAAAGTGACTGGGTCCAAGGGGCTGAAAGCGGGTGTGGGGATTTGCCATTTGCCTGCTCCAGACCGGACCTTCCCGTCAGGAACCGGCAGGCAGTTGTGTCGTGGTCATCTCTCCAAAAGGATACCCGGAACCGACCAACTGCGGGTGCCCATCGGTGGCAACTTTCGGGTAACCAAAACAGTTTTGTCGCCGAGGCTCCGCAAAGCTGTCGCCCAATTTGGTGCGTCCCATCCACATTGCCGACCTTGGTGGCGAGGAAGTCTACGACAGTCCGAGCACCTGGAGCGCAGCCTTAAGGAGTGTGGCGACACCATCCGCATGCGAACCACGCCGCGCGGCTTGCACCCCTTTGTAGTGACGAATCTGAAGAATAGACGACCTAGCCCAGGTCGTGGCCTATATTGAGCAGCAAGGCATGCTCAAGGCCGGCTGATTTACGCCGAGGCCTCCGGTGCGCTTGGCTGCAGCTCGCCAGCCATGGCCTGAAGCAGCCGTTCATAAGACAGGGGCTTGCTGAATGCGCCCAGCACCTTCAGGTCGTTGGCGTTGGCGTTGGCGTGGGCGTTGGCGTTGGCGTTGGCGTTGGCGTTGGCGTTGGCGTTGGCGTTGGCGTTGGCGTTGGCGTTGGCGT
>CAIKVZ010000259.1 GCA_903830985.1 uncultured beta proteobacterium | reverse complement strand
CTCCTGCGGCAAGGCGCTGGACGTGGCGCGACTGGCCCGCGACATGATGGGCGGCAACGGCATCTCGGACGAGTTCGGCGTGGCGCGCCATCTGGTGAACCTGGAAGTGGTGAACACCTACGAGGGCACGCACGACATCCATGCACTGATCCTGGGCCGGGCACAGACCGGTATTGCGGCGTTTTCATGAGCCAGGGAGCGCTGGCGCACCTGAAGGTGCTGGACCTGTCAAGGGTGCTGGCAGGGCCTTGGTGTACGCAAATACTGGCCGACCTGGGCGCCGACGTGATCAAGGTGGAGCGCCCGCTGGTGGGTGACGACACACGTCATTGGGGCCCGCCCTTCCTGCAGGACGCACAGGGTCACGACACTCAGGAAGCCAGCTATTTCACCTGCACCAACCGCAACAAGCGATCCATCACGCTCAATCTGGCTCATCCTGAGGGACAGGCGCTGGTGCGGAAAATGGCCCTGCAAAGTGATGTGCTGGTGGAAAATTTCAAGGTAGGTGGATTGGAGACTTATGGGCTTGACTATGAAAGTCTGAAGGTTCTCAACCCGCGGTTGATCTACTGTTCCATCACGGGTTTTGGGCAGACCGGACCCTTTGCCCAGCGCGCCGGCTATGACCTGATGATCCAGGCCATGAGCGGCATGATGAGTATTACGGGGCGTGCCGATGACGTTGCGGGCGGTGGGCCGCAACGCGTAGGTGTTGCAGTCACTGACATTTTGACCGGCGTATACGCGTCCACGGCAATACTGGCTGCGGTCGAGGCGCGCCACAAAACTGGTTTAGGTCAGCACATCGATATGGCACTGCTCGACGTGGGCATGGCCATGCTGGGCAATCAGGCAGCCGGCTTTCTCAACACCGGCAGCGTGCCGCAGCGCCAGGGCAACAGCCATCCCAGTTTGGTCCCCTACCAGGACTTCCCCACGGCAGATGGGTCCATGTTGCTGGCCATAGGCAATGACGGGCAGTTTGGCCGCTTCTGTGCTGCAGCCGGTGCTCCCGAGTGGGCGCTGGATCCGCGCTTTGCCAGCAACACCTTGCGCGTCCAACACAGGCTGGTGCTGGTTGAACTGATGGGAAAAGTGACGCGCACACGCAGCACGGCACAGTGGATAAAGCTGCTGGAAGACAGGGCTGTTCCCTGCGGGGCCATTAATGACCTCGCCGCTGCTTTTGGCGAGGAACAGGTGCAGGCCAGAGGCCTTGTGGTGCAGCAAAAAAGCTGCAGCGCAGCCTCGACGGGCGTTGCGAGCATGAAGACAGTCGCCAGCCCGATTCGCTTGTCGGCCACTCCCACCACGCTGCGCCATGCGCCACCTTCCCTGGGCGAGCACACCGACGAGGTGTTGGCAGAGTTGGGCCTGAACGCACTGGCCATCCATCAACTCAGAAAAAATGGTGTGGTTTAAAGGCTGGTTTTGAATGAAGTCCTTCTCCTCCCTGGCGGGCCTAGTCTATTCCACCGACAGCGGCCGTATGTGTCCGGACTGTCGTCAACCAGTGGCGAGTTGCCAATGCCGTGCCGCCAAGCCGGTAGCCGTGGGAGATGGTGTGGTGCGAGTCAGTCGCGAAACCAAGGGACGCGCCGGCAAGGGTGTGACGCTGGTGAAAGGCCTGGCCATGGAATTGGCCGAACTCACTGAATTGGGCAAACAGCTCAAGAGTGCCTGCGGATCCGGTGGCACTGTTAAAAACGGCGTGATTGAAGTTCAGGGTGATCATGTGGAACGGGTCATGGACTTGCTCAAGGCCAAGGGATTGGTCGTGAAACGCGCCGGAGGCTGACTTGAAAGCCGAGGATTTGCAGTTGCTCGTGACGCGTACCATGCCGTTTGGCAAGCATCAGGGCTGCGTCTTCGCCGACTTGCCGGGCAACTACCTGAACTGGTTTGCCCGCGTGGGTTTTCCAAAAAATGAAACTGGCAGACTGCTCGAACTGATGTTCGAGATCGACCACAACGGTCTTTCAGACTTGCTCAAACCCTTGCGTCGGGCCTGATTCGTGCTGCCTAGCGACATCAGTTCGGCGCGGCGCGCACAATCAAGCACTCCCCCATGCCTATTCGCACACCATGACGCCTTACCTCACGGCCGCCTTCTACAAGTTTGTTGCGCTGCCCGATTTTGCGCAACTGCAAGCTCCTCTGCTTGCCTTGTGCCAGGCTCGAGGCGTAAAAGGCACGATCCTGTTGGCGAGCGAGGGAATCAACAGCACAGTGGCCGGTCCCCAGCAGGGCATACACGCGGTGCTGGCATGGTTGCGTAGCGACCACCGTCTGGCCGACCTGGAGCACAAGGAGGCCTGGTCGGACAAGCCACCGTTTCATCGCATGAAGGTGCGGCTGAAACGCGAGATCGTCACCATGGGCGTTCCTGGTGTGAGTCCGACCACGGGCGCTGGCACCTACGTCAAACCGGATGCATGGAACGCATTGCTACGGGACCCGGAACTGGTGTTGGTGGACACGCGCAACGACTACGAAGTCAACATCGGTACTTTTACCGGAGCCATTGACCCCCGTATCAAGACCTTCGCCGAGTTGCCGCAGTGGCTGGATCAGGCGAAGCAATTGCAGCCTGCAAACGGCAAGAAACCCAAGGTGGCGATGTTTTGCACCGGAGGCATACGTTGCGAGAAGTCCACTGCTCTGCTGCGCGACCGGGGTTATGAAGAGGTCTACCACTTGGAAGGAGGCATCCTGAAGTACCTGGAGACCGTGGCGCCGCAGGACAGCCTGTGGCAGGGTGAATGCTTTGTCTTCGACGAGCGCGTGTCTGTGGGCCACGCCTTGGTGCCAGGCCAGCATTACCTTTGCCGCGCCTGCCGCATGCCGCTGGGCGATGGAGACATGGATTCACCTTTGTACGAAGCCGGGGTCAGTTGCCCCAAATGCCACTCCACCACCAGTGCGGCAAGAAAAACCGGCGCCCGGGAGCGCCAGCGTCAATGGGAATTGCACAAGGAGCGCGGCGCCACCCGCAAGCCTGCCACGAAGGAAAACCATGCTGAATGATCGACTGCCCCGGTTGCACCCGGCCCTGCTCGTGCTGCTGCTGAGTCCACTGTTTGCCCAAGCCGACGGCTGGACTGATTTGAAAGATGCGCTGGCCAAACACACGGCGACCACACCCTTCAAGGCCCAGGTCGACGTCAAGACTTGGAACAAGAACGGCGAGGGCAAGGCCGCCCAGGAACAAAGCGGTCAGGCAGGCGTCTTTCTGGAAGAAAACGCCGCGGGTTTGCGCATCCAGTTTTCCCGCGACACGCTGAATCGACTCGCAGCCGACGAATTGGCGCGCGACAAGGACCCCAAGGCCAGGACGCCCACGCTGGGTGCGCTGAATGCGCTGAACGCCACGGAACTGCGCCAGATGGCCAACGCCGGCGCGGTGCTGGCGCGGCTGCTGGAGAAGACACCGTTCAAGTCCGAACGCGCCGACATGCTGAATGGCAAGGCGGTGCGCGTGCTGAGTTTCGAGATGGGTCCGGCTACGCTCAGCGAGAAGGACCGAAAGTTCGTGAAAAGTCACGAAGGCACGCTCGAGGTGTCGATCGCGGCCGATGGCACCCCGCTGACCAGCCATTCCCATTTGAGCGTAGCGGGTCGCGCTTACCTGGTGGTTTCCTTCGAGGGTGTGAACGACGAGGATGTGGTGTTCGCCACGGTCGGTGACCGTATCGTTGCGACCCGCAAGGAAGGACGAAGCAGCGGCTCGGGCGCGGGCGAACACAGCGAAAGCCGCACCGTGCGCACGCTGCAACTGCAGCTCTGAAGGCGCGCTACAGAGGGTGTTCGGTGAAGTACTTGCCGCCGTGGTACAGCAGCGGGGAAGCACCGAGACGGTGTGAGCAACGCTCCACCTCGCCGACAAAGATGACGTGATCGCCCTCGTCGTAGCGGCTGCGGTTGAAGCACTCGAAGGTGGCCGTGGCACCGGGCAACAGCGGCGCACCGGCGATGCCCTCGACAAAGTCCACACCGGCCCAGCGGTCGCTGCTCTTGGAGGCGAAGACATCGGCCAGATCGCGCTGGTCTGCGGCCAACACGTTGATCGCGTAATGCGAACCCGTGCTAAGTGCTGCCATGGAACGCGCCAGACGTGACAGGCTCCACAACACCAGGGGCGGGTCCAGCGATACCGAGTTGAATGAATTGGCGGTGAAGCCCACCAGTTCGCCGGCCGGTGTACGCGCCGTGACGATGGTGACGCCTGTGGCGAAGGCTCCAAGAGCGGCGCGAAATTCGCGCGGAGAAAAACTCGGGGGCGTGGCTTTGGTCGGTGACATGCCTTGAATTTACCGCATTGCCAGCCTGGGTCGCGGTCGTGCTTACACTGTCTCCCTCAAGCGAGGGATTAAGAAGCATGAAACCCTGGATGAAACGAGGAGCGGTCGCACTGGTGCTGCTGGCCGTTGCCGCCGCCGTGGCAATGCAATATGTGACGCAAAACCCCAAGGCGGAAGACGCCAAATTCCGCACCGCAGCGGTGGACGAAGGAGCGATCACGCAGGTGGTGCTGGCCACGGGGACCCTGCAACCGGTGATCACGGTGAACGTGGGTACCCAGGTCAGCGGCACGGTGCTGGAGCGCCGCGCCGATTTCAACGACCATGTCACCAAAGGGCAGATTCTGTTGCGCCTGGATCCGGCCAACCTGCAGGCCAGGCTGCGCCAAGCGCGCGCGCAACTTGCCGCCAGCGAGGCCGCTGCAGTGCTGGCCCGCGCCACCTTCGAACGCAATGGCAAGTTGGTGGGCGAGGGCTTCATCTCGGCGCTGACGCTGGACCAGGGGCGCCGCGAGGTCGACGCCGCACAGGCCAACGTCGAGTTGGGCCGGGCCCAGGTCGAGTCCGCGCAAACCGATCTCGACAACTCGGTGATCCGCTCCCCTATCGACGGCGTGGTGATCCGGCGCAACACCGATGTGGGGCAGACCGTGGCCGCCAGCTTTCAGACGCCGGATCTGTACCTGTTGGCGCGCGATCTGCGCCAGATGGTGATCCAGACCAATGTCAGCGAGGCCGATGTCGGCCTCATCCGGGATGGGCAGAAAGTGCACTTCACGGTCGATGCCTACCCGGAGCGTGAATTCGAGGGCACGGTGCAGCAGTTCCGCCTGAATTCGGCCAGCAGCCAGGGTGTGGTGACCTACACCATCATCGTCGATGTGGCGAATCCGGATGAGTCGCTCAAGCCCGGCATGACGGCGCAGACGCGCATCGTCGTGTCGTCCAAGCCCCGGGTGATGCGCCTGCCCACGGCCGGATTGCGCTTTCGTCCTGACGAAGACAGCCTCAAGATCAAGGGAGCGCAGGTGGCGGCTTCGGCCGCCTCGGCGCCAGTCAGCGCGCAGGAAAAGGCCAGCTCCGACGACGACGGCGTGCTCATCGCTACGCGCAGCGGCGCCCGCCTGTACCGCGTCTACACCGTGGGCGAAAAGCAGGTGCCCAAACTGCACGAAGTCACCATCGGCATTGCCAACACGCGCTTCACCGAACTCATTAGCGGCGACCTGAAAGCCGGCGATGAGGTCATCACCCGCACAGCCGAAGCTGCGGGAAAGAAATGAGCCTGATCGAACTCTCGGGCATCACCAAGAGCTACCGCAATGGCGAGGTCGTGACGCCGGTGTTGTTCGATATTGAGTTGCAGGTGCAACAAGGTGATTACGTCGCGCTCATGGGTCCCAGCGGCTCCGGCAAGAGCACCTTGATGAATCTGCTGGGTTTGTTGGACCGCGCTGATGGCGGCCACTACCGCCTGAACGGGCTGGACGTGACGGACATGAAAGCGGCGCAGCACGCACAGGTGCGCAACCAGACCATAGGCTTCGTGTTCCAGAGTTTCAATCTGCTCAAGCGCATGAACGTGTTGGAGAACGTGGCCCTGCCCCTGCTCTACGCCGGACAGGGGCGCGCTGCCGCGCGGCTGCGCGCGCAGGAATTGTTGGAACAGGTGGGACTGGCGGAACTCGGTCACCGCATGCCGAACCAGTTGTCCGGCGGCCAGCAGCAGCGCGTGGCCATTGCGCGGGCACTGGTGAACCGGCCGCCTCTGCTGCTGGCCGACGAGCCCACGGGCAATCTGGACACCCGCACCACAAACGAGGTGCTGGCGCTGATCGGGCAACTGAACCGCGAGCAGGGCCTGAGCATTGTCATCGTCACGCACGAGCCCGATGTGGCGCAACACGCGCGCCGTCTGGTCAAGCTCAAGGACGGCCGCATCGTCTACGATGGAGCGCCGGTCGAGGAGGGCAAGGCATGAACCTGATGCAGATCCTGCAGGAGGCGTTTCGCTCACTCAATGGCAACCGGCTGCGCACCGGCCTCACGATGCTGGGCATCATCATCGGCATTGCCTCGGTGGTGTTGATGCTCAGCGTGGGCGATGCGGTGCGCGCCTTCATCAACAAGGAACTGTCGGTGCTGGGCTCGAACCAGTTGATCGTGCAGCCCGGCACACCGACCGAGGGCGGCGCGCGGCGCCGTATCAACGATTCGCCGACGCTGACCATCGACGACGCGGTGGCCATGAGCCGCCTGCCAAGCCTGCGTGGCGCGGCGCCCACGCTGCAGGGCTACTTCCAGATCCTGTACGGCGACGACAACAGCAATACCGTGGTACTGGGTGTCACACCCGGCATGTTTGCCCTGCGCAACTGGAAGGTGGAACGTGGCGTGGCACTGGCAGACAGCGATGTGCGCTCGGCGAACCGGGTCATCGTCATCGGCTCCAAGGTGGCCAGCAACTACTACTACCGGCGCGACCCCATCGGCCAGACGCTGCGCGTCGATGGTCGCCCCTTCACCATCATCGGCGTGCTCGCGGGCAGCGGGCGCACGCTGGACGGAACCGATCTGGGTGAACTCATGGCCGTTCCCATCACCGCTATTCCGGTGCGCACGCCGCGCCCGCGCAGCGTGCACTACATCAACGCCCAGGCCCGGGACGACGCCAGCATGGCCGAGGCCGAGCGCGACATCGCGGACTTGCTGCGTGACCGGCATCGCATCACCGGCGACAAGCCCGATGATTTCCAGATCACGAACCTGGCCAGCATCGCCCAGACTGGCGAGGCCATCGGCGCCGGTCTGTCCATCGGGCTGGGTATCGTGGGCGCGATCTCGCTCATCGTCGGCGGTATCGGCATCATGAACATCATGCTGGTGAGCGTGAGCGAGCGCGTGCGCGAAATCGGCATCCGCATGGCCATTGGCGCCAAACCCGTGCACATTCTGGTTCAGTTCCTGAGTGAGGCGGTGGTGATGTGCATCGTGGGTGGCCTGATCGGCGTGGGCCTGGCCGCGCTCGGTGCCTGGGGTGTGAACAGCACCGGCAAGTTCGAGATGGCGCTGGACGCCAGCCATGTGCTCACCGCCGTGCTGTTTTCCACCGGCGTGGGACTGTTCTTCGGTTTCTATCCGGCGCGGCGCGCCTCCAGGCTGTTGCCGATCGAATGCCTGCGTCAGGATTGAAGGACGGAGCTTGCCGCAATAACCGGCTCAGCCAGCCTGGCCTTTGGCCTGCAGGAAGCGTTCGAATTCGGCCAGCGGCAAGGGCCGGCTGAACCAGTAACCCTGGTAGAGCGGACAGCCGTGTTGCTGCAGAAATTGGTGTTGTGCCGCGGTCTCGACGCCCTCGGCGATCACGTTCAGCCCCAGGCTCTGACCCATGTTCACGATCGTCTGGGCGATGATCTCGTTGTTGTGGTTTCCTGGCAGGTCACGCACGAAGGACTTGTCAATCTTCAATTGTTCCAGTGGCAGCTGGGTCAAGTAGGACAATGAGGAAAAACCGGTGCCAAAATCGTCCAGGGCAAAACCAAGTCCCAATTCCTTGAGCGCCTGCATTTTGCTGATGGTATCGGCCACGTTGGCCAGCACCAGGCTTTCCGTCAGCTCCAGCTTCAAATAAGCCGGGTTGGCTTCACTGCGCTGCAGTATCGACCTGACCTGATCGACGAAGTCGGCCTGCCGGAACTGTCGCGCGCTGACGTTCACCGCCAGTTGCAACGCCGCAGTTCCCGGATCGCTCTGCCATGCTCTGAGCTGCGCGCAGGCGCTCTCCAGCACCCAAAGGCCGATCGGAACGATGAGCCCGCAGTCTTCGGCCAGGGAAATGAACTCGCGCGGCAACACCATTCCGCGTTCGGCATGCTGCCAGCGCAGCAAGACCTCCGCGCCGACGACGCGCCCCTGCAGGTCGATCTGGGGTTGATAGTACAGACGCAGTTCCTGTTTTACCAACGCCTGGCGCAAGTCGGCTTCCAGGGCGCTGCGTGCGTCAAGCTCAGCCTGCATTGCAGGGTCAAAAAAACGCAGGGTATTGCGCCCGCCGGATTTGGCCTGGTACAGCGCCAGATCAGCGTGCTTGAGCAGCGCCTCAATTGTGTCCTGGGCATGGAAAAGTCCCACGCCAATGCTCACTGTTCCGTGGTATTCAAAGCCTTTGAGCTGGTAAGGCTGGTCCAGGGAATGCAGCAGCTTTTGCCCCACCTGATTCGCCAAGGCCGCAGCCTCTCCGTGGTGCGCGCTCAGATTCTCCAGCAGCACCACGAACTCGTCGCCGCCGAGCCGTGCCAGGGTATCGCCTGCGCGCACGCTGTCGTGCATGCGCTGCGCCACTTCCAGCAACAGCAGGTCGCCGCTGTCATGGCCGCGCGTGTCGTTGAGCGTCTTGAAGTTGTCCAGGTCCAGGAACAGGATGGCACCCAGGCGGCCGGTTTCGGCTGCTGTCGTCAGGGCTTGTCCCAAGCGGTCCAGCAGCCTGCGCCGATTCGCCAGGTGGGTCAGCGGGTCGAAATACGCCAGCCGAAAGATTTCTTCGGCCGCCAGCTTGTTCTGCGTGATATCGGAAAAACTCCCCACGTAATGGCTGACGGTTCCGTCGGGTGCGGCCACTGCCGTGATGGTGAGCCATACGGCGCACAGATCGCCGTTCTTTTGCCGGTTCCAGACCTCGCCTTGCCAGTAACGTTTGTCGCGCAGCGACTGCCACATGGCGTCGTAGAAAGCCTTGTCGTGGCGCTCAGAACGCAGCAGCGCAGGTGTTTTACCCATGACCTCCTGCGGGCTGTAGCCGGTCAGGGCCGTGAAGGCGCGATTCACTCGGATGATGACGCCATGGGTGTCGGCCACCATCATGCCTTCCTCGGATTCGAACGCGATGGCCGCGATGCGCAGATCTTCCTCGGCCTGCCGGCGCTGGGTGATGTCGGTGAGGGCCACGCGCAACGCCGGAGCATCGTCGATTTCCGTGCGCTGGTAATCCGCCAGGGCGTACAGGACTGCGCCGTCACCGCGTTTAAGGGCGAGCTCGCAACTGTGCTTGCCTTCCGACTGCAACGCCAGTCGGGCTTGGCGGTGCCAGCGATCGCGATCCTCGGGCAGCAGTTGCAGGTCGAAACGCTGATTTAACAGCTTCTTGCGTTCTTTGCGCAGCATGGCGCTGCAGGTGAGGTTGACCTTGGCAATCAAGCCATCGCTGGTGGCGGTGAGGATGCCAACGGGGGCGAACTCGTACAGATCGACGTAGCGGTCGCGCGACTGCTCAATGGTCACTTGCGCCTGGCGCAGCGCTTCGTTTTGCATCTCCAGTTCGATCTGGTGCACCTGCAACTCATGCAGCAATTCCAAGGCCGGGCGCTGTGGTTGCGCGTTCGCCGGACTGAGCATCAGCTGCGCCTCGGCAGCGCCGCGCAAGCTCTTGCCACGGTCCGGCTTCTTGTTCACGGTGTTTTTTCGCCTCCCGGATCTGCCATCACCTCCTCCATGGCCAACAGGATCAGCGGTGGACTGCCCGGCGTTCCCACCATGCGCCTGGCGTTGAGCAGCAGCTTGCGTCGGCCCACGCCGGGGAATTCCTGCTGCACCACGAATTCATCGAAATGCTGGTCGCGCGGCAGGATGTTTTCCAGCAACTCGCGCAAGGCGGGAATGTCCCATTGGTGGTCTCCCAGTTCGTGGAACAGTTGGCCCACGGTGTCCTGGGCGCTGACCTTGAAGCTTTGGTAGAAAGAGCGGCTGGCCGACACCACGCGCAGCTTGGCATCGAGTACGACCAGGGGCTCACGCACGGTGTCGACCAGGCCTTGCGCCAACTCGCGCGCCTGCCGTTCGGCGTTGGCCAGGATGCGCTCGGTGATGTTGTCGAGCAGGTTCTTCATGTCGTTTTGCATGCTCGAAAGTTGCTCGATCTTGGACTGCAATTCGGTGTTCACCGTGATCAGTTCCTCGTTCACCGACTGCAGTTCTTCCTTGGAGGTCT
>CAIKVZ010000258.1 GCA_903830985.1 uncultured beta proteobacterium | reverse complement strand
GCCCAGGCCCTGGGATCAGACGAATCCGCTTTGCCGCCCGCCAGTCGCAGACTGATCGCAACGGCGCAAATTTCGGAATACATCGTGCAGCGGCGCCATCGGCTCAGCCTCACGCAGGAGTGGCCCAAGCTGGGAGCCGCCTGCCTGAAAGCGGTGGGCTTGCAGGAGCAGGACCTGGAAGAGCTCTACGCCGATTCAGCCGCCGGCGCCTTGCTCGGCGAATAGGCGAACGGCCCGGCCGCCGCGGCCAGCCCCAGCGCAAACAGCGTCAACAGCAGTTCAAGGAACGCCACCCGGGGCACGTCCATGACGCTGCTCACCAGCCCCAGCAGCAGTGCGGCGCACAGCGCTGCCGCCAGGTACGGTGCCAGCGGCTGTTGGCGTGCACGCCCGAACACCAGATGCCACAGCGCACAGGCGCTGAGCGCCACAAACAGCAGCAGTCCCGACAGTCCGCGCTCAATGAGCAGCTCCAGGAACAGGTTGTCGATGTGCCAGGGCAAAAAGTACGATTTGGCAGAGGGCAACCACTGCGACAGACCCAGGGCAAAGTGCTCGTTCTGCAACAGCGCCTGGTTCTGCGGCCCCAGCAACTGCACGGCGGCCAGATCGACGGCACCGCCAACGTCCAGCACCGACACGGAAAACACGAGTGATCTGCCAAGCAGGCCCGTTGCAGCGACCACCGGCCCCTGCAGGTCCTGTTCCAGCGTCTGCCATGAGTCCGGCCCCCCGCGCAGCTGAAAGCGCACCGTCTGGCAGGCGCCGTCATACAGCAAATGCCGTTCGCACAGCGACACCGCCAGCGCGCCGGACTGAGACGTCCTGAGCGTCAGACGCGCACGATGGGGTTCGTCCGGGCCCGCCGCCACACGCTGCGTCAGCACAAACTGTCCACCCAGCCTGGCCACGGAGCGCGGCCCCGTCAGCGTGGCAAAGGGCCGGGAATCGGGGCCAGGGACGGCAGCGTGCCACTGCACAGCCCCCGGGAATTCGCCGTCCCCGGCCGTCCCGGCGTAATGCGCCGGCAGCCGCCCCAGGCCCAGGCCCAGCAGCCAGTCAGCGGGGCTGCGTAACAGTGACACGCCATGGCGCCAATGCGCCATGCGGCTGCCCCAGTCATGCTCGCTGCTGCCCAGGCGCTGCGTCATGAAGGATCCCCCCAGCAACACCCCGGCAACTTCCACCACCAGCGCCAAGGCCAGCACGCGCTCAGCCCGGGCACGCCAGACGGGCTTTGCCTGCGCACCCGAGGGTGACCCGGCAGCGCGTTGCTGCGCCCGCAGCAACAGCGCCAGCAGCCCCAGGGACAACAGCACGGCCGCATAGACACCACGCGAATAACTGCTCAGACAGGCATGGCAGACCAGCAGGGCCAGCAGCGCAGCCATTCCCCAGGCCACGGGGCGACGCGAGGCCGACAGGGCCCAGACGACGAAGGGCGTAGCCAGCACCAGGTAGGCGTCGATGGCAGCACCTCCCACGTGCATCTCCCAGAACAGCGCCACCGTGCGGTAGGGCGCCGAAAAATTCAACAGCCCCGGGACGGCGGCGCGCTCCCACAGCGTGGCCAAGGCGACCAGTGCCAGGCCAGACACTACGCCCAGGCCAAGATGCTGGCCGGCAGAACGAACACCCTGCGCCATGGCCTGGCGCAACAGCGGCGCAAACAGCAAGGCAAAGCCCAGGCTCTTGAAGACGCGCCAACTGTTGAGCGCGTCGGTGTAGCCGGCAAACCAGTCAAAGGCAAAGCCGCCCGCGTCAGCGAAACCGCGAAACAGACCCAGCAGGCCTACGACGGCCAACAACAATACCCAGGCCAGGAAAACACGGTTGTCATGGAAAGGCCACCGAATCCGGGCCGAGTCCGCACAGGGGCGATGAACCTCGGTCGTCATTGCGAGCGGAGCGCGGCAATCCAGGCTGTTGGTATTCGGGCATGGATCGCCACGGCCTTCGGCCTCGCGATGACGGGGTTCTTCATTGCCAAACAAGCCACGTCCACCGAGCGCCAAGCGCCCATAGCCCCCCGCCAGCGCACCCAACAGCAGCAGGTCAAACTCCTCAAAAACGATCCAACCCGTCCACGGCGAAAAGTTCAGCAGCGGCAGCAGCGCCGGCACCAGCCACAGCCAGGCGCGCGGCCACCAGGCTGCCACCACACACCAAGCCAGGAAAGCCGACAAGACCGGCGCCGGCCACAGCGGATGCCGCCACGCCAGCGCAGCGCCTGCGCACAGACTGGCCAGCGACGCGAACAGGCACAGCACCCGTGGCAATCGGTTGCTACTCAAGGACTTCAACGCACGCCGGACGTTCCAGGAAGCCATGCGGCGAAGCGATCACGTGCTCGGCATACCGCTTGACCATTTACATCAGGGCCAAGACTAGCAGCAGCGGGGCATAGGGAAAGGCCACTGTGGGCCGCAGGGCGCTGCGTCCATATTGGGCCAACAGTCCCCCCAGATCGGGGCGCTGCGCTTGCCACAGCGAGTGCAACTGGTAGGCCAGCATGGCGCCATTGCCGGTGCCGGCCAGCAGGGATTCCACTTGCACCAGTCGATCTGCCAGCCGCCCTTGCCAGGTCTTGAGCACCGCCTCCTGCAGCCAGAGCAGCAGCACCAGCGCCGCCATCTCGAGCGGATCGAGCGCCGCCAGCGCGAACAGTGCCACCGTCACCAGCTTGATGATCAAGGCGCTGCGTTCATGGGACTCATGGTTGTTCTGCAGAGTCGTCCACTCTTGCGCCAGTTGTGCGTGCATAGCCATCGAATCAGGTCTCCAGGTGAATGCGGGACAGGATAGTCGAAATTGCGAGCAGGGCGTCGGGCTGGGACGACACGGCTGAAATACTTGTGGTAACGTACCTACATTGTATCCTCGGGAGTGAAATCATGACCATCACCACCCTCTCAAGCCGCCAATTCAACCAGGACGCCAGCAAGGCCAAGAAGGCTGCCAAAACCGGCCCGGTGTTCATCACCGACCGCGGTCGACCGGCGCACGTGTTGCTGACGTTTGAGCACTACCAGAAGATCACGCACGGCCATACCTCGATCGCCGACCTGTTGGCTATGCCCGGGGCGCAGGACGTGGAATTCGAGATTCCAGTCATGGTCGATCTCGCTCAAGCGGCTGATTTGCTGTGATGTACCTGCTGGACACCAACATCGTTTCGGAATTGCGCAAGGTGCGCCTCGGCCGCGCCGACCCCCATGTGGTCGAGTGGGCCGACAGCGTCGACGCCAACGACCTGTACATCTCCTCCATCAGTGTCCAGGAACTGGAAATCGGCGTCCTGCTGGCCGAGCGTCGAGACCCGGCGCAGGGCGCGATCCTGCGAGTCTGGCTGAACGCCCATGTGTTGCCGGCCTTCGCGGGCCGGATCCTGGTCGTCGACAGCGCCGTCGCCTTGCGCAGTGCGAGGCTTCACGTGCCCGACCCAAGGCCCGTTCGCGATGGGCTGATTGCAGCCACAGCCCTGGTCCATGGGCTGACGGTCGTGACGCGCAACGTGGCGGATTTTTTGCCCACGGGGGTTCCCGTCGCCAATCCATGGGAGCCACTGGCGGGGACAACCGATTGAGCGCAATAAATGGAAAAGCCGCCGCGCATAGGATTTGCGTACTGGCATACCTACCAACCGTAGCCAAGGCGACATATTGCGTCGGTATGATCTCCCCACAGACTTTTATTGACTCCAAGGCTATTCATGAAAATCACAGTGGTTGGCAGCGGTTACGTCGGACTGGTGTCCGGCGCTTGCATGGCCGAGGTGGGCAATGACGTGCTCTGCCTGGACCTGGACGCAGACAAGATCCGCATCCTGAATGAAGGCGGCATCCCGATCTTCGAGCCGGGCCTGCAAGACATGGTGCGCCGCAACGTGGCGGCGGGACGGCTGAGCTTCACCACCAGCGTGGAGCAAGCGGTGCAGCACGGCAGCGTGCAGTTCATTGCCGTGGGAACGCCCCCCGACGAAGACGGGTCGGCCGACCTGAAATATGTGCTGGCTGCAGCGCGCAGCATCGGGCGCCTGATGACCAGCTACAAGGTGGTGGTCGACAAAAGCACCGTCCCCGTGGGAACGGCGGACCTGGTCAATGCGGCCATCGCCGAAGAGCTCAAGGCGCGCGGCGTGGACGTGCCCTACGCCGTCGTGTCCAACCCCGAGTTCCTGAAAGAAGGCGCTGCGGTGGAAGACTTCATGCGCCCGGACCGCATCGTCGTAGGCGCAGACAACGAACAGGCAATCCACCTCATGCGGGCCCTTTACGCGCCCTTCCAGCGCAACCACGAGCGTCTGATCATCACCGACGTGCGCAGCGCCGAACTCACCAAATACGCCGCCAACGCGATGCTGGCCACACGCATCAGCTTCATGAACGAGTTGGCCAACCTGGCGGAAAAACTGGGCGCCGACATCGAGATGGTGCGCAAGGGCATTGGCTCGGATCCGCGCATTGGCTACGACTTTTTGTACCCGGGCTGCGGCTACGGCGGCTCGTGCTTCCCCAAGGACGTGAAGGCGCTGATCAAGACCGCGGCCGACGCGGCCCAGATCGAACTCAAGGTGCTGAGCGCCGTGGAAGCGGCCAACGACGCGCAAAAGCATGTGCTGTCGGGCAAGGTCAAGGCGCGCTTCAGCGGCGACATCCAGGGCAAACACTTTGCCGTCTGGGGCCTGGCCTTCAAGCCCAACACCGACGACATGCGCGACGCCCCGAGCCGCACGCTGATCGCAGACCTGTTTGCCGCCGGCGCCACTGTGACGGCCTACGACCCTGTGGCCATGCACGAGGCACAGCGCATTTTTGGCGACGAGCCGCGCATGCGCTATACCGACAAGGCCATGGATGCGCTGGACGGCGCCGACGCGCTGATCATCGTGACCGAGTGGAAGGAGTTCCGCAGCGCCGACCTCGACACCATCAAGCAAAAGCTCAAAACCCCGCTGCTGTTTGACGGCCGCAACCTGTACGACCCGCAGTTTGTGCGCGCCCAGGGCATCGAGTATTTCCCCATCGGGCGCTGAATCGGCTACGCCGCGCTGCCCATACCTGTAGACCGCGCAGCCCTGCATGAACCGCCTGCGCAAAGTTGGCCGAGTGCTTGGGCTCACGATGCTGGCCGTGTTGCTGGCTTTGGCGGCGGGCGGGTACCTGATCAGGGACAGGATCTCGCCCGAACTGCGGCGCCATGCGGCCAATGTGTGGCAAGGCAAGGCGCCCCTCACGGGCGAGCGCACTACGGGCGAATTCATCCGTTACGCCGTGCGGCGTCTGGAGGGTCACCCGAATCTGGAGTCGCTGCTGCTGCCACCCCTGCATTGGCTACAGGCCCGGGCCGAACGCCCGGTGCCGGCCGGACCTTTGCCGGCGCTGGGCAAGGGCCAGCAAGCGCAAAGCCTGCAGCCCCTTCCCGGGCAAACCGTACAGGCAGAAATCCAGGCAGCAAGCGCCGCTGAGATCGTGACGGCACTGAGTTCTGCCAAGGCTGGGCAAACCGTTTTGATCAAGCCTGGAACCTACCGCCTCAACGGCAAGATCGAAACCGGTTTCCCCGGAAGCAAGAAGCAGCCCATCACGGTGCGCGCCAGTGCGCCCGGGCAGGTGAACATCGAGTTCGACACGGTGGAAGGCTTCGCGGTATCGCAGGCCTTCTGGATCTTTGAAAACCTGATAGTCAGCGGCGTGTGCAAGGAACACAGTGACTGCGAACACGCCTTTCACGTCTTCGGCAAGGCGCACCACACCGTCATCCGCAACAATATCATCAAAGACTTCAACGCCCACATCAAGGTCAACGGGCTCGACGGCGACTGGCCTGACGACGGCCTGGTGCAGTTCAACACCCTGACCAACACCAAACGCCGCGAAACCCATCTGCCGGTGACGCCCGTCGACATCGTCGGCGCCAACCAGTGGACACTGGCCGACAACCTCGTCACCAATTTCATCAAGGGCGACGGTGACAAAATTTCCTACGGCATGTTCATGAAGGGCGCCGGACGCGGCGGGCGCATCGAGCGCAACCTGATCGTTTGCACGCCGCAAGACATCTCGCAGCCGGGGTCTCGCGTGGGCCTGTCATTTGGCGGCGGCGGCACAGGCAAGGCGTACTGCCGGGACCAGCGCTGCGACGCCGAATACACAGCAGGCCTGGCGGCCAACAACATCGTGGCGCACTGCAACGACTTTGGCATCGACGTGAACCAGTCCAGCGCCATCGTGATCGCACACAACACCCTCATCAACACAGCCGGCATTGACGTGCGCCGCGGGCCCGCCTCAGCCCAGGCCTATGGCAACCTGCTCGACGGCCGCATCCGACAGCGCGATGGCGGCCAACTCAAGTCCGAGATGAACGAGTTGCTGTCCATGCAGGCGATCTACGCCAATGCCGATGCACTGGAACTCGGCTGCCGCAAGCACCTGGACAACGTGCCTTCGATTGCGCTGGTGCCGAAAGACTTCAACAGCCAAGCCCGCAGTGATGGGACATTGGCGGGGGCGTTGGGGCGGTGCGACCAAGGGCAATGAAACTGAACTGCGGCCATGCACCGCGGCTGTTCATTGCGAGCCGCGTCAGCGGCGTGGCAATCCATGGGCTCTGACAACGTCACGAGATGTAAAGCGAATTCCCCTGCACACAATCCAGCTATGCTCTGCCAAATATGCATGCCTCTTTCCGATTGACCGGTGCCGCCCTCCTCGCCTGCTTTGTTGTTTTTGCTGCAGCATGTGGTGGCGGCGGCACAGCCACCGCTGCAGACGTAACCCCAACAGCATCGGCGCCCACGCCCACGGTTGCAGCTTCCGCCCCAACGCCTGCGGTGGTAACGCCAACTCCGATGATACCTGTGCCCCCACCGGTTGTGGTCACGCCCAGTTGCCTGGGCACAGCCACCCCTGCCCCTGCGACGGTTCTCTATGCCCCCACTGTGCCGCAGCCAGTCACCGTCAGCGACATCGTCGGCTTCATCATCCAGAACACCGACACCGCCGCCAGTACCACGCGCATCACCACGTTCGGGCAAATTTTTATTGCCGGCAAAGTCCAATCCACTGATACCCTGATCGCAACGTTCAACGGCACGCAAACTGCGGTACAAATGGACGCCCTGGCCACTTGGCCGGATGGATCGGTCAAGCTGGCATCGATCGCACTACAGGTACCCAGCCTGTGTGCAAATTCACAGCTACCGGTACTGCTGTCGCGAACCAGCACGCCGGTTGCCACCACCACGTCGGTCAGCCTGACTTCGACCAAACCGGCCCTCAGCGTCACACTCCAGTTCACCGGCGGAAGCTACACAGGCCCCAAGACCGTCGACCTGGGCGTGGCCCTACAGACTTCACTGGCATCCAACCCCGACTACTGGTTGCGCGGCCCGCTGGTGACCCAGGCGCGTGTGGATGTGCCTCTGGCCGATGGTCAATCTGCCAGCACATCCACACTGCACCTCACCGCGGACGTCTCGGTGTTTGCCGACGGCAGCGCCATGGCCGATGTGCAGTTCAACAATGACATTACCACGGTCATCCCGCAGTCTGGTACGGTCAACCCGCAACCTGCACTGCCAGCATTGGCCTACATGGCCACGATCAAGTTCCAGGGCGTACAGACAACGCAAACGGTGAACCAGGTGCAGTACACCAACTGGCACGCGCCGGTCTGGTCTACCAGAGCGCCGCAGGTCAACGTGCAGCATGACATTGCCCAATTGGAAACTGCGGGGGCCGTATTGCCGTATGACCTGACGACCGGCGTGAACAATTCACTGCTGCAAAACTATGATCAGGGCATCCTGAAAAAAGCTGGCTTTGGCCTTCCGCTGGCGGCCAATGGCGTCACGACCTACATGCCCATGACGGGCGGTCGCCCTGACATCGGCTTCACCACCCAGTACAACACCGTATGGCTACTGACCCAGGACATACGTGCCGCCGCGGTGGCCGTGGCCCAGAGCAATACATCAGGCGCAGTACCCTGGAACTACAAACTTGCTAACGGGCGCTGGCTAACGCCGGATGTAGCCACCACCGTATGGGTTGACGGGCGGGGCGGTCCACAAGGTTACTCCGACGGTATCGCCAACATAGCGGACAGTTCCTTTTGGACGCCAGATAGCTCTCACCAACCTAACCTGAACTACTTTCCCTACCTTATGACAGGTGACCGTTGGCATCTGGACCGACTACTTTCACAAGCAGCATTTAACCTAGTCAACTCTTGGCCTGGTTATCGTTGTAAGACCAATAAATGCAATACGGTGCTAAACGGTGATGATCAATTGCGAGCTCAGGCGTGGGCATTTCGAGAGTTGCAACAGGCCGCATTTATAGGACCCAACACATCTCCCGAGGTGAGCTACTTCAACCAAACGGCCATTGACAACTGGGGTTACGTTCAAATCCAACAACCACTATGGGCAAGCAAGCAGGGAGAAGCCACGGGTTGGTTCCCCGGTAACTACGGCGGCGGAGTGACAGCCGAATGGCAACAGGATTTTCTTACCGGTGTCGCTGTGATGTCAGCCCTGATGGGCGATACCAAAGCCCGTAATTTTGTAAAGTGGCAACAACCATGGTTGAGCGGCCGCTTCATTGGTAACGGTATGAACCCACGGGATGGCTGCGTTTATAACATCACGGTAATGGACTCAAGTGGAAGCAATTTCCTCAACACTTGGGTCGCTATTGAAGAAGCTACCGTTGCCGCCAATCAATCAAATGGCACCACTTGGTCTCAAAGCAACGGCTACTACTGTGCACTAGCGCGATCATCTCTTTCCGGAGCACTGGTACTTACCCCCGCTGACACCACAATCCAAGGCGCACTTTCGTGGCTGACAAGGGCTGGAGCCCCTTACACCGATCAGGCCTATTTCCAAAGTGACCCAACCTTCAATATTTTCTCACCTAAATAGTTTAACAGCCTGAATACAGCGCAATGGCCAAACAAACATTGTGAATACTTATATATTAAATGAACCACTGCAAGCATAAAAGGTGTCATTATTGACCTTGCACATTAATACAAATAGACGGAGATACCGATCATGTTAGACTGCCATAAGAAGATTCGGGTCGTAATTCTTCCGCCACAGCAATGGCTGCCAACGCGCAATAACCACACT
>CAIKVZ010000257.1 GCA_903830985.1 uncultured beta proteobacterium | reverse complement strand
TGGCGCAATGTCGGTGGCGCAATTGCACCAGGGTGCGGCCGAGGACGCCAAGAAGTTGCTCAACGGAGACATGACGCCCGAGCAGATTCGAGCCATCATCCCCATCATGCGCCAAGAGATGGAAGCCAGCAAAGCCGGCGCGAAAAAGAGCACCGAGGAATTGCGAAATCGTATTCGCCAGCCGCTGGCCGGTCAAGGGGGTGCGTCCAGCACGGGATGGAAAGTGGAGAGGGTTGACTGATGGCAACCTATCAAGTCACCGGCCCGGATGGCCACAAGTATCGTGTAACCGGCCCGGACGGTGCGACCGATGAGCAGGTGCTGGGCCAGATTGAGGCGTACAGCAAGCAGGCCGCACCAACGGGTGAACCTCGCACGGGGGCTGATGCCATTCCCGGCACGCAGCCCCAGGCCGCCCCAGCACCCGAAGAAGGCTGGTTGGACAAAGCCAAAGGTGTGGGAGAAGCTGGTCTGTCTGTCCTGAGCAGTATCCCGGCAATGGCCAAAGCTGGGCTGCAATCTCTACCTGGCACCGGTGTTCGACCACCAGGCAGATTTGGTGAGCGCGTGGCTGCCGACACGTACGCGCCGCGCACTGAGACGGGACGCGACATTTTGCAAGGGCTGGGCAAGGCCGGTGAGAGCATGCAGGCACTTGGCCCCGAGGTGGGTGGCTACGGATCGTTATTCAAAGGGATGGGTGAGGCAACCACACTGGCGCGCCCTGCTTTGGGTGCGGTGCCGTCAGTTGGAGGTGCCGTGGGCAAACTCGCTGCCCCTGTGGTGGACCGGGCGAAGGGGATGATCAGCACACTTAAAGGCGATCAAGCGGCGCAGGCAACAAGCGAGGCTCTGTCAGCCACCAAAGGTGCGTTGGCGCAAGAATCGTCGTCCCTCGGGCACACCGTTGCAGCCAAGAGTCAAGAGGCCGCAAACGCTGATAGTGTGGCCATTGCCGTGCAGCGCAACCTTGATCAGATGGCCGAACGCGGTGGCCGTCCAACTCTTGACGTGCAGGGTGAGAATGTCCGTACGGCGGTGAGCGGTGCTTATGATGCCGCCAAAGAGGCACGGTCAAAGGCGACGGCTGGGCTGTACGACGATGCCGCCAAAGCTGCCGCAGCGCGTGAGAAGGATGGTGCACGCATCGACGTGTCAACTGTCACGCCTGATGTGCAGAAGCTGCTCGACAAGGCTGACAACATCCCAGACCTGAAAGCAAAATTGGGTAAGCTGATAAACGCCGTTACTGGGACAGAGGAAAAGGTGCCCGTGGCTGCCCCACTTGGAAAAGGTAAGGTGTCAGCGCGTGTCACGCAGCCAAAGATGCCTAGTGAAGCGAAGCCCGGGTTGACGTATCAAGAGCTTGATCTGGCCAACAAGTACCTGAAAGATATTGCTTACTCGGGTGAGTTGCAAGGTTACGACTCTATCGTGCGTCGGGCCGCCATGGACTTGTCGCACAAGCTCGATACGCAGATCGCCAAATTTGTACCCGAGCACGCCGCTGCGTCAGCCAAGTATGCCCAGATGTCGGAACCCCTTGAGTCGATGGCCACACGCATTGGGCGCGCTATCACTGGTGGTGAAGGTGGACTGAAGGGGGAGGCCTACGCCAAGGTGCCATCTCAGAATTTGCCAGCACGTCTGTTCGGAACCAAAGACGGCATAAATCTGGTTGTGGACGCCATCGCAGGTGGAAAGGCTGGACCAGCACGCGCCTCGGCACAGAAGCAAGTTGACCAAATGGTCGAGCACTGGATTATGGATAGCGCCCGTGGCTCAACCGGTGCAACTGGAGCGGCCGCTGCAAAGACTCTACAAGCCCCCCAAATGGCGGCCACACTGCGAGCGGTACCGAGCGTGGGCAAAAAGCTCGCCGGTCAGTTTGCAAACGAGGAGCGCATCGCTGGTATGGGTGAGCGTGCATCGCAGACCGCAAAGACTGCCGGTACCGAGGCCAAGGCGGCCGCTGGAGCCAAGGCACGCGTGGACAAGGCGATGGCGCAGGCCGAGGTTGACTATGTGCACGGCTCCAAGCAAAAGGCTTACGAGAGCTACGTCGCGGCCCTGCGCCAATCTATGGCCGATGTGGACCCTGCAAAGTACAAAGCCGCTATTGGTTTGATCGAGCGCGCGGGTACACTACAAGGCAAGACTGACAAGGCGCGTTCTCTTGCCAAAAAGTTCATTTGGGGTGCTGGCGGTGTCGCGGCCGGTATGGAAATTAAAGGGTTACTCCAATGACGCTATTTACCATTTGCATAATTTTATGGCTGGCATTTGAGTGCTGGATTGCTGACCTATGAGCAAGCGCCTGCTAATTCTGGACACCTCCAGCAACTGCCTCGACATGGCCCTGCGCGCCAAGATGGCCGGATGGCAGGTCAAGTGGTACGACAAACCCCGCGCGGACGGCGGGCCGCGCTTGGCCGGCACCGGCATGATCGACAAGATCACCGACTTCTCCAGCATCCAGGCCAAGTGGCTCGACTGGGCGGACCTGATTTATTTGCCGGACAACACCCAGTGGATCGACATGCTGGAGCCGTACCGCTTGAAGGGCTACCCCATCATCGGCGCCGGTGTGACCGCCTGCGCGATGGAGACTGACCGCGAGGCCGGTCAACAGGCCATGAAGAAGTCGGGCATCAAGATCATGGAGTCCAAGGCCTTCCATGACTATGACGCGGCCATCGCGTTCGTGAAGAAAAACCCCAAGTATCTGGTC
>CAIKVZ010000256.1 GCA_903830985.1 uncultured beta proteobacterium | reverse complement strand
GGTCAAGGCAAGCATGAGACTGCCGGGGGATGCCTCCGGCGGCCTGGCAGGGGCCTGATTTTAAAAATCCCAAAACCAGAAACCGGCCAACTCGTCGGTTTCACTGCTCGGGGAAATTACAGAAAGGATGTTGCACTAACAATAAGCTCCCAGCTCGTCGGTGTGGATTATGGTTCCTTCAGCCACATATTTCTTTGACAGTTTTTCGATCGCTGGCCAGTCTTCGGTGATGGCGATTCCAGTGATTGTGCGTTTTCCACCCCGTCCTTTTTCTGGATAAAGCTCACGCAGAACTATCACGATACGCCTGTTAGGATGTTTCGGATTCGCGTCTGCTGGAATTTTATCTCGGGCTTGTGTCTTTGTAGCCAACTGCTTCACTCGCGGCTTTCGCAGTCGTCCAGAGACGTGTGCACCATCAATATGAACCGTTCCTTCAAGCTGACTGTGATCAATATTGCAAGTAATGGATTCACGGATCTTGTGCAAAAGCACAAACGCTGTCTGATACGCCACCCTCAATTGTCGTGAGAGCGCCAAGGCGCTGATGCCTTTAACATTGGTGGCAAAGATGAGGATGGCCTTGAGAATCGTCTTCAGTGGCAGCTTGTGATCTGCAAAAGCCGTTCCGCTGGTAACAGAGAACATCCTTGCACAAGCTATGCTGCGACAGCGCCACTGTTTACGAGACGTAATCCAGTAATGCTTATCTATAGTGCCGCAACCTGGACACGCTTGTGTGCCAGTGTCGCCCCAACGCTGAAGCGCAAAGAAGTCGTGCACTGCCGCAGTGGACAGTTCTTCGACTTGATGAAGACCGAAGTCTCGCGCCTCTTTCGATAATAGAAAGTGACCAGCCATGATGGTTCTTCCTTGCGACTATTCGTGTTGCAGGGAGAGGCTGGGCTTAAATAATTCTGTGTGGTTTTCCGTGTGCATGACGTTCCTTGAATTCGATTTTCTCAAGGGGAGTCATGGTCAAAATGCCCAGAAATCTCTGGGAAAGACTATCCTTGAGGGTTGCAACCGGTGGCTGCAAGGGAGGATGCGCAAGGGCATCCTGGGGCGCTGAATGGATCAGGCCCGCATCGAAAACATCAAGGATCGTCTGGAAAATGAGTTCATGGAACTAAGTCAACGTACATCAAACGACGTTGGTTGACGCAATTTGGTCACTATAACAGATTAATGTGATATCTTAAGATTTAACAGAGGAAGAACCTATGATTAAGCAAAAATAAAAAATTGAGTTAAGAATGATGGCAACAATCGATGATTACGGACGTTGCCTGCTTCTAGTCAGTGATGGCGAGTTTACATCACCATCACCACCGCATACACATGGAACGGAATTGCATCTATCACAGGCAGTTGATTCGTGTAGCAGATGTGCCTCAGGATGGCAATCAACCAAAAAATTCATCATCTCCGTGGCGTCCTTCTCCAAGTAAAACCGGACCATGTTTTCATTGAATTCCTGTGCTTTGCCTGCAGGGACGCTAATGGCATCAATGCCCGCTGACATCAGAATGCCATTCATCATGAAACGGGACGTGCGCTTATTGCCGTCGAAGAAAAATTGCTGCAATGCACCGAATAGGAAGAATGCAGCAGCTCTTTCAAAGGGTTGCTGCACCTCGCTTTGAAGCGCCTGGAGTCCACTGGCAAAGACGCGGTTCAAATCAGGCGCACCGGCCAAGGTCGCCAATGGTGTGTACCGACCGTGCTCACCCAAGCCTACATCCGGCGTATAGCTCGTCTCAATGCCTTCACCACGGAAGTGGCCCCACTCCAAAGCTTCTTTGCGCGCGACAAGAGTGTGCAACTCAGTAAACGTAGATTTGTTCAGTGAGAACTTTCCAGACTTAACTAACGCCAAAAGATGTTTTGAACTTTCTGCCAAATTCAGAATCTGTTCTTGGTCAGATATTTTCCGTCCCCCGATGGTTACGCCATCAAGCAAGGTCTTTACTTCTGGAAAGGTAAACGGATTTCCTTCGAGTACAGATGCATCCCAAACAAACTCTGGCAGCATGCGATGAAACCGAAAAGCCACTCGTTCAATGGAGTGAATTGGCACTACGCTAGGCACCGCTGACCTGCTCCAGTGAAATCCTAGTGAATCGAATAGTTTCATCTTTTCCCCTTGCAACAACAATGTAATCCAGCATAATTATAACAAGACAAAGCACAGTTGCAACATCTAAATCCGATTATGCGAATCCTCTCTAAAGAAAATTGCCACTAAAATCATAATCTTGTCGGTAAATATTAATATAAAACAGCTAAATAACTGTCATATTCAATGAATCAACAGGTTCTTAACAATAATGCGAACCATCTCGTCTATAAGAAATGCTGAAATTCAGTCATTTTTTGTAGACGAGATAGATCAAATGATCAGTACTTCAGAATTTGCAATCAAACTGGGCGTGTCCGCCGAACGCGTCAGGCAAGCCTCTGGTGGGCCTTCAACGAAGTTAGTCATTCCCAAGCCTCGTTGAAGCAATTTTGATGATGCAACTAACAAACAAGAGGTTAGTTGCATCACCTAGATAATGCCGATGGCGCATAAAAAAACCGCCCTAAGGCGGTTTTCTCACTTTTTGCTGGCAGCGCACCCGGTACAAACGGCGGACCGACAAATGTCAGTCCGGGCTTTGCCTGAAAATCAGGCGGCTTTGGTCACCAGGGTCTTGACCTTGGTGCTCAGGCGGCTCTTGTCGCGAGCGGCCTTGTTCTTGTGGAAGATGCCCTTGTCGGCGACGGTGTCGACGACAGCTTGCATCCGGGCAAAGGCTTCGGTGGCCTTGGTCTTGTCGCCGGCGATGACGGCTTTTTCGACGTTCTTCACCGCGGTGCGGTACTTGGAACGCAGCGAGGTGTTCGCAGCGTTGATCTTGACGTCCTGGCGGACGCGTTTACGGCCTGATGCCAGGCGCGGGTTTTTCTTTTTGGGTTTGGTTGCCATTTTGATGTGTTCCTTGGGTCTGTGGATGATGCCAGCAAAGCCTTCGATTGTAGCAGGGTGACACTTCGCCTCGAGTTGCCCGACTCGGGCCGTCGCCCCCAGGCGCCGATCGGGCACGGCCCCCAAGGCTACACTTGAGCCGTGAGTCTCTTCAAATCTGCTTCCACCGTGTCCCTGCTGACACTGGCTTCGCGCGTCACGGGCTTGGTGCGTGACCTGTTGATCGCCACGATGTTTGGTGCCAGCGCGCTGACCGACGCCTACAACGTGGCGTTTCGCATTCCCAACATGTTTCGGCGCCTGTTTGCGGAAGGGGCCTTCAGCCAGGCCTTTGTTCCCGTGCTGGGCAGCACCCGCACCCTGCAAGGTGACGAGGCCACGCATCTGCTGGTGGATCGCGTTGCCACCGTGCTGTTCTGGGTGCTGCTGCTGACCTGCGTTCTGGGGGTGCTGGCCGCTCCGTTGCTGGTCTGGGCCATGGCCAGCGGGCTGAAGCAGGACGGGCGGGGTTTCGATGTGGCGGTGTTCATGACGCGCTGGATGTTTCCTTACCTCGGGCTGATCTCGCTCGCCGGCATGGCAGGCGGCGTGCTCAATACCTGGCGCCGTTTTGCCGTTCCTGCAGCCTCGCCGGTGCTGTTGAACCTCTCCATGATCGCCGCGGCCTGGTGGGGCGCGCCCTGGTTTGCTCGGCTGGGCGTGGAGCCGATCTACGCCCTGGGCGGCGGTGTCATGTTGGGTGGCCTGTTGCAGTTGGGCGTGCAACTGCCGGCACTGCGCCGCATCGGCATGTTGCCGCGCATCGGCCTGAGTTGGCAGGCTTTGCGGCTGGCCTGGGCGGATCCGGCAACGCAGCGGGTGGCCAAACTCATGGTGCCCGCGCTGCTGGGCGTGGGAGTGGCGCAAATATCCCTGCTCATCAACACGCAGATCGCCTCGCATTTGGTGACGCGCAGCGTCACCTGGCTGTCGAATGCCGACCGGTTGATGGAGTTCCCCACGGCGATGCTGGGCGTGGCGCTGGGCGTGGTGCTGATGCCGCAGCTGTCAGCCGCGCGGGCCGCCAACGATTCGGAAAAGTATTCCGCGATGCTTGACTGGGGGTTGCGCCTGGTGGTGCTGCTGGCCGTGCCCTGCTCCGTGGCGCTGCTGACCTTCTCCCTGCCCCTGGTGGCGACGATCTTCCATTACGGCGCCTACACCGCCGCCGACGCCCGCCAAACCAGCCTGGCGCTGACGGGTTACGGCGTCGGCTTGCTCGGCCTTGTGGCGATCAAGGTGCTGGCGCCGGGCTTCTACGCCAGTCAGGACATCCGCACGCCGGTGCGCATTGCCGTCATGGTGTTGGTGCTCACCCAGGTGCTGAATATCGCGCTCGTGCCCTTGTTCCAGCATGCCGGTCTGGCCCTGTCGATCGGTCTGGGCGCCCTGGTGAATGCACTTTGGCTGCTGATCGGCCTGCGGCGTCGGGGCAGTTTTCGCCCGCAGCCCGGTTGGGCGGTGTTTGCGCTGCAGGTGGTGGCGGCCAGTGCCTTGCTGGCGGTCTTTTTGATGTGGGGTGCCAGCAGCTTTGACTGGACTTCTGGCTCGAAGATGGAGCGCATCGTGCGCATGAGCCTGTTGCTTGCCGGTTCCGCCGGGCTTTATTTCGCAGCTTTGTGGGCCGCCGGTCTGAAGTTGCGCCAATTGTTGCGGCATTGATTACACTGGGCTCCCATGTCCATGAAACTGTCCTTCACCGCGCCCACTTCGCTGGAATACTTTGCCACCCTGGTCGGACGGGACGAGCAGTTTCCGCTGCTCGAGGCCGCCATCAGCATCGGTCAGGACGAATACACCGATCTGGACGTGCAGGAAGTGCTGGGCGATGTGGATCGGCTGCAGGCCCGCTTGAAGCGACGCATCCCAACCGACGCCGACGGCCTGTACCGGCTGCGCACGCTGAACCAGTTTTTCTACCGCGAACTCGGGTTTGGCGGCAACGTGAACGACTATTACGACCCGGACAACAGCTACCTCAACGCCGTGTTGAGCACGCGTCGCGGCATTCCGATCAGTCTGGGGATACTTTGGCTGGAACTGGCGCAGGGCCTGGACTTGCGCGCCAGAGGGGTGGCCTTTCCCGGGCACTTCATGGTCAAGGTGAACCTGCCCAAAGGCCAGGTCGTGATGGATCCGTGCAACGGGCAGTCGCTGAGTCGCGAAGAGTTGGCCGAGCGCCTGGACCCCTACCGCGGCGGCGACCCCTCACCGGAAGACCTTGACGTGCCGCTCGGGCTGTTTCTGCAGGCGTCCCCGGCGCGTGACATCATCGCGCGCATGCTGCGTAATCTGAAGGAAATACACCGCACGCAGGAAGATTGGTCGCGACTGCTGGCGGTGCAGAATCGCCTGGTGGTGCTGTTACCCGGCGATTGGACGGAGCGCCGCGACCGCGGGCTGGTGTATGCCGAGCAGGGGCGCAATGCCTTGGCCGTGCAGGATCTGCAGGACTACGTGTCGCATGTGCCCACGGCGCACGATGCCGGGACCATAGGCTGGCGCATCGTCGAATTGCGCCGCAGCCACGGCGCCATCTGAGGCGCGCGGCTGGACCTTGCGTCCAGACTCAGGCCTGAACCTGCACCGCCGCGCCGTCTGCGCGCGCTGCGATGACACCGATTTCGTACACCGTCTCGCCAGAAGCACGCAGCGTGGCCGCACAGGCTGCTGCGTGATCGGCGGCGATCACCACCACCATGCCGATGCCGTTGTTGAAGGTGCGGTTCATCTCGAAGTCGTCGATGCCGGCCGTGGCCTGCAGCCAGGCGAAGAGTTCGGTTTGCGGCCAGCTGCCTTTATTCAACAATGCCGCACAACCCTCTGGCAGCACGCGGGGAATGTTCTCCAGCAGGCCGCCGCCGGTGATGTGCGCCAGCGCCTTGATCGGGTGCACGGCCAGTGCCGCCAGCACGTTTTTCACATACAGGCGCGTGGGTTCCATCAGCGCCTGCCGAAACGGCTTGCCGTCGAGCGTGGCCGGCAGAGCGTCACCCGCGCGCTCAATGCATTTGCGCACCAGGCTGAAACCGTTGGAATGTACGCCGCTGCTGGCCAGGCCCAATACCACGTCGCCGCTGACGATGTCCGCACCGGTGAGGATCTTGGATTTTTCCACGGCGCCCACGGCAAAGCCTGCAAGATCGTATTCTCCGGGCGGGTACATGCCGGGCATTTCGGCGGTTTCGCCGCCGATCAGCGCGCAGCCCGACAGTTCGCAGCCGCGGGCGATGCCGCCAACCACGGCCGCTGCCGTATCCACATCGAGCTTGCCGCAGGCAAAGTAGTCCAGAAAGAACAGCGGCTCGGCGCCTTGCACCAGTACGTCGTTCACGCTCATGGCCACCAGATCGATGCCCACGGTGTCGTGCATGGCCCACTCAAAAGCCAGGCGCAGCTTGGTCCCCACGCCATCCGTTCCGCTCACCAGCACCGGCTCCTTGTAGCGCTTGGGCACCTCGAACAAGGCACCAAATCCGCCGATGCCGGCCAGCACGCCCTCGCGCATGGTTTTCTTGGCGAGGGGCTTGATGCGTTCCACCAGAGCGTCGCCAGCATCGATGTCAACGCCGGCGTCCTTGTAGGACAGCGCTTGTGCAGAGGGGGAAGGAGGGGATGATTGGGTCATGGGATGGAGCTCGAAGGCCGGTGCGGCGTAGCAGACTAAAATTTGCTGGAATTTTACGGGGTCTTCCCTCCAAGTCTGAATGTCATTGACCTCAACCCAAAAAAGTGCCGCCGCCTGGTGCCTGATTGCCGCCCTGGTGTCGCTGCTGCTGTGGCTGCTCGCGCCCGTGCTCACACCCTTTGTCGTGGCCGCGGTGCTGGCCTACGCGCTGACGCCGCTGGTGAACCGGTTGGATCAGTTGGGGCGGGGCCGCGTGCCGCGCGTGCTGGCCGTGCTGCTGGTCGAGGTGCTGTTCATTCTGGCCGGACTCGGTGTGCTGCTGCTGATCGTGCCCATCCTGCTCAAGGAACTGCCGCAGATCCGCGAGCAGGTGCCCGTGGCCTTCGAGCGGCTGAATGAGGTGCTCAAGCCCTTTGCTGCGCAGTTTGGTCTGAAGCTGTCGCTCGATGTGAACAGCATCAAGGGCTTTGTACTCAAGTACCTGAATGCGAATGCCGAGGAGGGCGTGGGCTCGGTCCTGTCCTCGCTCAAGCTCGGCGGCAGCGTGGCTTTTGCCCTGATCGGCAACGCCGTGCTGGTGCCGGTCGCGCTGTTTTACCTGCTGATGGACTGGGCGGGCTTTGTGCGGCAGGTGGTGGAACTGGTGCCGCCGCGCCTGCGCGGGGCCTTTGACAGTTTTACCAATGAGGCCGACGCCGTGCTGGGGCAGTATTTGCGTGGCCAGTTGCTGGTGATGATGCTGCTGGCCGTTTACTACAGCGCCGGCCTGGCCCTGTTCGGCCTGGACCTGGCCCTGCCCATAGGCATCTTCACTGGTCTGGCCGTGGCCGTTCCCTATGTCGGTTTTGGCGTGGGACTGATCCTGGCAGCGCTCGCCGGCATGCTCGAATTCGCATCGCTCAAGGCGGTGTTGATGGTGGCCGTGGTCTTTGGCGCGGGGCAGATCCTGGAAGGCTTCTTCCTGACTCCGCGTCTGGTGGGCGAGCGCATCGGGCTGCACCCGCTGGCGGTGATCTTTGCCTTGCTGGCCTTTGGTCAGTTGTTTGGCTTCGTCGGCGTCCTTGTCGCATTGCCCGCCAGCGCCGTGCTGCTGGTGGCCATGCGGCGCATACGATCGGGCTACATGGCCAGCGCCCTGTACCGCACATGAAGCAACTTGCCCTGGACATCGGCCTGGCAACAGGCCCCACGCTGGCCAATTTCTTCGCCGGACCGAACGAGGCAGCGCTGCGACACCTGCAGTTGTGGGTCGGGGAAAAACCGGGTGCAGCGCGTTCGCCCGTGCCGACCTATTTGTGGGGTCCGGGCGGCAGTGGCAAGTCGCATTTGCTCAAGGCGGTGCGGGAAGCGCTGCGCGAGCAAGGTGTGAGCTCGCGCCACGGCGTGGGCTGGATGGACGCAGCGATGCTCGAGCCCCCCGAGTACAACGAAGCCTGGGTGCTGGTGCTGCTCGATGACGTGCATCTGTACACCGCGCAGCAGCAGCAGGCGGCGTTCAATTGGTTCGTGAATGCGCAGACCCAGCAAATCGGCGTGCTCGCCGCCGGCGAGTTGCCGCCATCGGAGCTGAAGTTGCGCGAAGACCTGCGCACGCGACTCGGCTGGGGCCACATCTTTGCCCTGCAGGTGCTCGACGAAAGTGCGCGCCGCGCGGTGTTGCGCAAGGCTGCCGATGCGCGCGGTGTATTCCTGAGCGACGAGGTGATGGACTTCATGCTCACGCGTTTCAGCCGCGATCTGGGCAGCCTGATGGAATTGCTGGAACTGCTCGATGGTTACGCGCTGCAGAGCAAGCGCGCCATCACCATCCCCCTGATCAAAGCCATGATGGACGATGCCCCTTGAAACTTGCACTCTTTGACCTCGACCATACGCTCCTTCCCCTGGATTCGGACTACGCCTGGGGGCAGTTCACGACCCGGCTGGGCTGGACCGACAACGCCGAATTCGTGCGCCGCAATGATGCCTTCTACCGTGCCTACCAGGCCGGAACCCTGGACATCCACGACTATGTGCGCTTCGCCACCGATGCGGTGCGCCGTCAGGGTGAAGCCCGGGCCGAAGCGGCACACGCGGATTTCATGCGCACGGTGATCCGCCCGGCGATGCTGCCCCAGGCCCAGGCGCTGGTGGAACAGCACCGCGCCGCGGGCGACACCTTGATCATCGTCACCGCCACCAACGAGTTTGTCACGCGGCCCATTGCCGAGGCCTTTGGCGTGCCGGATTTGCTGGCGGTGGACCTGGCGCGCGACACGTCCGCTGGCGGCGACGGATGGATCACCGGAGAGATTCAGGGAATTCCCAGTTTTCGCGAGGGCAAGGTGGTGCGCATGGCACAGTGGTTGCGCGAGCACGAACTGCAGTGGCCTGATGTGCATTCGACCTTCTACACGGACTCGATCAATGACCTGCCGTTGCTGGAAAAAGTGACACACCCGGTCGCGACCAATCCGGACGACAAACTCCGTGCCATCGCCACGCAGCGCGGATGGCGCATACTTGACCTGTTTTGACGTGATCAGGCCGAGCCATGCCCGGCAGCTTTTAGAAAAATATGATTAAAAAATTCATCAACCGCCTGTTGGGCAAGTCCGACAGCCCCGCCAAGGGCAAGAAGCCGAGTTTTGGCAAACGTGAAGAGTTCAGCGCCGCGCAACACGGTATCGACCCCAATCTGGTGGACGAGCGCGCACGCAATGTGGTGCAGACGCTGAAGGACGGCGGCTTCGAGGCCTACATCGTGGGTGGCGCGGTGCGCGATCTGCTGCTGGGCCTGCGCCCCAAGGACTTTGACGTGGCCACCAACGCCACACCCGAGCAGGTCAAGGGGCTGTTTAGGCGCGCCTTCATCATCGGGCGGCGCTTTCGCATCGTGCACGTGGTCTACGGCCGCGGGCGTGAGCACGAGGTGATCGAGGTCTCGACCTACCGCGCCTATCTGGACAATGCAGCCGCAGAACAGGTGGCGGGCAACGAGAAGACCAGCAAGAGCGAACTCGCCGGCATGAAGCACGCGGTCGACTCGACCGGGCGCGTATTGCGCGACAACGTCTGGGGCCCGCAGGACGAAGACGCAACACGCCGCGACTTCACCATCAACGCCATGTACTACGATCCGCAAAGCCAGATCGTGGTCGATTACCACAGCGGCATGAAGGACGCGAAGAAGCTGTTGCTGCGCATGATCGGCGACCCGGCCACACGCTACCGTGAAGACCCGGTGCGCATCATCCGCGCCGTGCGTTTTGCCGCCAAGCTGCAGGGCCTGGGCTTTACGCTCGATCCCAAGACCGCCAAGCCGCTGATCGCGTCGCAGCAACTGCTGGCCGACGTGCCGCAGAGCCGATTGTTCGACGAAATGCTCAAGCTGCTGCAAACCGGCCATGCGCTGGCGACCATCGCCAAACTCAAGGAACTGGGCATGGCGCGCGGCATCTACCCGCTGCTCGACGTGGTGGTGGAGCGCGCCGGCAATACCTTCGTCAGTGCCGCGCTGCTGGACACGGATCGCCGCGTGGGCGAGGGCAAACCGGTGGCGCCGAGCTTTCTGCTGGCCTGCGTGCTCTGGGACGACGTGCGCACGGGTTGGGCCCAGCGGCAAAAACACCAGGCGCAATTTCCTGCGCTGGAAGAGGCCATTGACGATGTCTTCAATGCCCGCATTGGTGACGTGTCGGGCCGCGGCAAGCTGGCCGCGGACATGCGCGAGATCTGGATGATGCAGACGCGCTTCGAAAAGCGTGCTGGCAGCGGCCCCTACGGTCTGGTGGAACAGTTGCGCTTTCGCGCCGGCTTCGACTTCATGCGCCTGCGCGCCGATGCCGGCGAGATCGACGAAGCCCTGGCCGAGTGGTGGCAGGAATTCAGCATGGCCGACGATGCGCGCCGCCACGACCTGATGGAGCAGGCGCGCGAAGAGCAGCACAAGCGTCCACGGGTTCGAGTGGTGAAGGCCGGCAGCCCGGACACTCCCACGACGAGGCAGGAAGCCGCGCCCGAGAATCAGGGCCAGGGTCCAGATGGCGCCGGCACAGAAGGCACTGAAGCCCCCAAGAAGCGCCGTCGGCGTCGTGCGCGGCGTCCGGCCGGCGAGGGTGGTGCTGCCTCTGGCGAAGGATCGGCCGATTGATCGCAGCAGGGCGTGCCAACGTGCGCGCCTACGTGGCGCTTGGCGCCAATCTGGGCGATGCGGAGCTTGCGGTGCAGTCAGCCATGGAAGCTCTGTCAACCCTGCCTTTGACGACGGTGACGCGCCGCTCCAGCCTGTTCCGCAGCGCCCCGGTGGAGGCCACTGGCCCGGACTTCATCAACGCCGTGGCAGAAGTTTCGACGCTGTTGACCTCCCCCGATTTGTTGCTGCAGTTGCAGCAACTGGAACACGAGGCAGGTCGCCAGCGCCCTTACCTCAACGCGCCGCGCACCCTTGATCTTGACCTGCTGCTGTACGGCGACGCCAGCGTGCAAAGTGAGCGTCTGACCGTGCCACACCCGCGCATGCTGCAACGCGCCTTTGTGCTGCTACCGCTGGCCGAGATCGCGCCACAGCGTGTCAGTGCGGCGCAGCTGCAGGCAGTGGCGCACCAGACCATCTCCCGGCTTTGAATTGCGGCACGAGGCTGTGCCTCAGCTGGCGTCGATGAAGTCGGCGTTGCTGGGGAAATGGCGGCGCAGCCATTCGGCGTCCAGCGACAGGGCCGCCATCACATCGCCCGGTAAGGCGTCCACCTGCTCGGGTCCGGCATTGGGCGTATCGGCCAGCAGACTGGCGAGGTGCACGATGGCCCCCAAGCGCGACCTTGAATCAGCCTGGGCAGCCAGAGGGTCGGCGCAGCATTCCAATGCCCGCACCATTTCCATCGGAAAGTTCCAGCGGCGCGCCAGTTCGGCGGTGATCCTGGCTTCGGTGAAACCGACCAGCCGCTGTTCTCGCTGCCAGCGTTCCCCTGGCGCCAGCGGCAGCTTTTCAATTTCAGCCAGCATCCCGGGCTCGGCCTGCGCAATGAGCAATTCACCCAGGCGCACCATCATCCCGGTGAGCCAGGCCATCTGCGTGTCTTCCCCGACCTCCTGCGCCAGCCATTCGCAATAGCCGGCGCAGGCCATGGAAGTCTTCCAGAAGGCATGGTGATCCAGGCCCGCCACCCGCGGCATTGAGCCGCTCAGGCAAGCGCCCAGCGCCAGGGTTCGGACGGTGTTCATGCCGACCATGGCAATGGCGTCATCAATGCTGCCCACGCCGCGCGGCAAACCATAGTGGGCGCTGTTCGCTAGGCGCAGCAGCTTGGCCGAAATGGCCGGATCACGGGTGATCAGGTCACTCAAATCGGCCACTGACGCGTCGTCGTCATTGAGCGTCGCGATCAGCGAATGGGCCAGGTCCGGAATCGAAGGAAGCTGTACGGTCTGAAAAAAGGAATCGAGGGTGGACATGTGGGTTCCAAATCTGGGGGGCGGTGCAATGCCTGACAATTTAACCCAGTAAAGGTGCATTTGCGGCTTTGACAGGCGGCGCAGCGTGAAATGCCCGGCGCTTGTGCCACGAAACCCCGATTACCATCACTTGTTGCCCGATCCAGTGTCGCCTGCCCCGAACCGTGAAGAAATTGAATTGAAGCCAAGCGTTATGCCCCATGTGTTGAGCGTTGCACCGATGTTGGACTGGACGGACCGCCACTGCCGCTACTTCCACCGGCTGTTGAGCAAGCAGGCGCTGCTCTACACCGAGATGGTGACCACCGGTGCGCTGCTGCACGGCGATCAGCCGCGTCATCTGGACTTCAATCCCGAGGAGCATCCCCTGGCCCTGCAGTTGGGCGGCAGCGAGCCCGCCGACCTGGCGCAATGCGCGCGCCTGGCACAGCAGTGGGGCTACGACGAAATCAACCTGAATTGCGGCTGTCCGAGCGAACGCGTGCAACGCGGCGCCTTTGGTGCCTGCCTCATGGCCGAGCCGCAGTTGGTGGCCGACGGCGTCAAGGCCATGGTGGACGCGGTCTCGATCCCGGTGACCGTGAAGCACCGCATCGGCATTGACCGCAACGAGAGCTATGACTTTGTGCGCGACTTTGTCGGCACGGTGCGCGAGGCCGGCTGCAACACCTTCATCGTGCACGCGCGCAACGCCTGGCTCAAGGGCCTGAGCCCGAAGGAAAATCGCGAAATCCCGCCGCTGCGCTACGACCTGGCGCACCGGCTGAAGGAGGACTTTCCAGAGCTGGTGATCTGCGTCAACGGTGGCATCAAGACCAGCGGGCAGGTGGCGGAGCAACTGAAGTCTGTGGACGGGGTGATGGTGGGGCGCGAGGCCTATCACAACCCCTGGTGGCTGAGCCAGTGGGATGCGGAGTTTTTTGGCGTGGCAGCTGTTGTGGAAGTGACGCGCGAGCTGATCGAGGAGCAGATGGTGGCCTACATGGAGCGCGAAGCCGCTGCCCACGGCACGCCCTGGTACAGCATCGCGCGCCACATGCTGGGCCTGCGCCACGGCCTGTCCGGCGCGCGACGCTGGCGACAAGTCTGGAGCGATCACAGGCTCAAAGGTCTACCGGCGCGCGAAGTGCTGGCAAGGGCTCGAACAACGTCACGCGAAATCGCCTAGGCGCCAGTTGCCTGCTGTCACTGAAAAGGAAGAAACCATGATCCTCGGCCTGCGCACCGTCATCTATCCCGCCCCGGATCTCGGGGCCGCCAAACGCTGGTACGCCGAGCTATTGGATCAGGCCCCTTACTTCGACGAGCCGTTCTATGTTGGTTTTGCAGTGGGTGGCTTCGAGTTGGGCCTGTTGCCGAACGCGCAACCCGGCACGGCGGGACCGCAGCCGCTTTGGGGCGTGGCCGACATCTCGTCAGCGTACGCTCGCCTGCTCACATTGGGCGCTACTGAGCTGGAGCCTGTCACCGAAGTCGGTGGCGGCATCAAGGTTGCAGCGGTGCAGGACCCTTTCGGCAATCGCCTGGGCATCATCGAGAATCCGCACTTCGACGCCAGCGCCGTGCGCTAATTCGTTGCAGGATCAGGCCGCCGCTTCCAGACCGTTCGTGAAATGCTCGCGCATGCGCTGCACCGTGGTGGCACTGTCGCGTGCCACCAGGCTGGTCATGATGGCGCGGTGCTCGTTCAGCGACTCGGTCACCCGACCGGATTTCAGCAGCGAGTTGTGGCGGTTGAGCTTCATCACCTTGCGCAGATCCCCGACCATCTGGTTGCGCCAGCGGTTGTTGGCGATTTCCAGCAGGCGCATGTGAAAGCGCTCGTTGATCTCGAAGAAACGCCCGGTGTTTTCCATCGCTTTTTCCAGCTGCTGGTGCAGGGTCTGCAGTTCCTTGAGTTGTGCTTCGGTCGCATTGGCTGCCACCACGCCCGCAGCGTCGCTCTCCAACAAGCTCAGCAGGTGATACACGTCGCGCAGGTCCTGCTCCGACACTTCGGTCACATAGGCGCCGCGGCGCACCTTCATCGTCACCAGCCCTTCGGCGGCCAGCACCTTGAGGGCCTCGCGCAGCGGCGTGCGGCTGATGCCGTACTCCTCGACGATCTTCAGTTCGTCAATCCAGCCGCCGGGCTCGAGTTCGCGCTTGAAGATACGCTGACGCAGCAGTTCAGCCACCTCTTCATAAAGTGCTCTGGGGGCGAGGGAAAGGGCTACCATGGGCGGAATTGTAAGCTGCTTATAATATTTTGCATCAATAATTATGAATGATATACACTGGCTCAACGCCTGACATGCATGTCTGTTTTTCATCCTTAACCGCGCCTGCGCACCGAATTCCATGAGCTCTGAATTTTCTTTCGCCAGTCTCGAAGACTGGGCCAAGTCGGCTGCCAAATCGGCCCCCGGTGGCGATGTTGCCGCGCTCAACTGGGTGACGCCCGACGGCATCACGGTCAAGCCGCTGTACACCGCGGCCGACACGGCGGATCTGGCTCACGCCAACACCCTGCCGGGTTTTGAGCCCTACCTGCGCGGACCGCAGGCCACGATGTTCGCCGTGCGGCCCTGGACCATTCGGCAGTACGCCGGTTTCTCCACCGCTGAAGAGTCCAACGCCTTCTACCGCAAGGCCTTGGCCGCGGGAGGTCAGGGCGTGAGCGTGGCCTTTGACCTGGCGACGCACCGCGGCTACGACTCGGATCATCCGCGCGTCACCGGCGACGTGGGCAAGGCGGGCGTGGCGATCGACTCGGTCGAGGACATGAAAATCCTGTTCGACCAAATCCCGCTGGACAAGGTCAGCGTGTCCATGACGATGAACGGCGCCGTGTTGCCGGTGTTGGCCGGCTACGTGGTGGCGGCGGAAGAGCAGGGCGTGCCCCAGGACAAGTTGAGCGGAACCATTCAGAACGACATTCTGAAAGAGTTCATGGTGCGCAACACCTACATCTACCCGCCTGCGCCCTCCATGCGCATCATCGGCGACATCATCGAGTACACGGCCAAGCACATGCCGAAGTTCAACTCGATCAGCATCTCGGGCTACCACATGCAGGAGGCCGGCGCCAACCAGGCACTGGAACTGGCCTTCACCCTGGCCGACGGCAAGGAGTACGTGAAGACCGCGATTGCCAAGGGCATGGACGTGGACGGCTTTGCCGGGCGCCTGTCTTTCTTCTGGGCCATCGGCATGAACTTCTACCTGGAAGTGGCCAAGATGCGCGCGGCGCGCCTGCTGTGGTGCCGCATCATGAAGGGCTTTGACGCCAAGAGTCCGAAGTCGTTGATGCTGCGCACGCATTGCCAGACCAGCGGCTGGAGCCTGACCGAGCAGGACCCTTACAACAACGTGGTGCGCACCACCATCGAGGCCATGGCCGCGGTGTTTGGCGGCACGCAGTCGCTGCACACCAATTCCTTCGATGAAGCCATCGCGCTGCCGACCGAATTCTCCTCGCGCATTGCGCGCAACACCCAACTCATCATCCAGGAAGAAACGCACATCACCAACGTGATCGACCCCTGGGCCGGCAGCTACATGATGGAGAAGCTGACGCAGGACATGGCCGACGCCGCCTGGACCATCATCGAGGAAGTCGAAGCCATGGGCGGCATGACAAAAGCCGTGGACAGCGGTTGGGCCAAGCTCAAGATCGAAGCGGCCGCGGCCGAGAAGCAGGCGCGCATCGACTCGGGCCAGGATGTGATCGTGGGCGTGAACAAGTACAAGCTCAAGACCGAGGACGTGGTGGACGCGCGCCAGATCGACAACGTGGCGGTGCGTGACGGTCAGATTGCGCGCCTTAACAGCATCAAGGCGCAACGTGACAGCGTTGCCGTGCAGGCGGCTCTGGCTGCGCTGACCGCCGCGGCGACCAGCGGCGCCGGCAACTTGCTCGACCTGTCGATCCAGGCCGTGCGTCTGCGCGCCACCGTGGGCGAGGTCAGCGACGCGCTGGAGCAGGTCTATGGAAGGCACCGCGCCGATCCGCAAAAGGTCAGCGGTGTCTATGCAGCAGCCTTTGAAAACGGCGACGGGGAAGGAGACAGCATGGACTACTGGAATGCGCTCAAGGCCGAGATCAATGATTTTGCCGAGAAAGAAGGGCGCAGGCCGCGCGTGATGATCGCCAAGCTGGGTCAGGACGGGCACGACCGTGGTGCCAAGGTGGTGGCCACGGCCTTTGCCGATCTGGGCTTTGACGTGGACATGGGGCCGTTGTTCCAGACCCCTGAAGAATGCGCGCGCCAGGCGATCGAGAACGACGTGCACGCCGTGGGTGTTTCGACGCTCGCAGCAGGCCACAAGACCCTGGTGCCGGCGATCATTGCCGAGTTGCGCCGCCAGGGTGCTGACGACATCGTGGTGTTCGTGGGCGGCGTGATTCCGCGCCAGGATTACGACATGTTGTACCAGGCCGGCGTCAAGGGCATCTATGGCCCCGGAACACCCATCCCCAGCAGCGCCAAGGACGTGCTGGCGCAGATCAGGAAGTCCCTGAATTCGTGATGATGCAATCCCCCAAACTGGTCTGATGAATGGCGTTTGAGATTTTGTGAGTTCTGTTCCTTTGAAACTCGAACCTGTATCTCCCCATGACTTTGACGAGTTGCTGGCGCTGCGCCTGCGCGCCATGCGCGACAGTCTGGAGCGCTTAGGCCGTTACGACGAGCAGCGCGCCCGTGAGCGGCTGGCTGCAGGTTTCGATGCTGCACAGACACAGCATATCTGCGTCGGCGGGCAGCGCGTGGGCTTCCTGGTGCTCAAAACCCTGTCGCACGCCATGCGGCTGGACCACCTTTACATCGACCCGGCTTTCCAGTCGCGCGGCACAGGCCAGCAGGTGCTGCAGTGGGTTTTTCGGCAGGCCGACCGTGCGCAGTTGCCGGTGGAGTTGTGCGCCCTCAAAGGCAGCGAGGCCAACCGCTTTTATCTGCACCACGGCTTTGTCGCCATCGGTGAGGGCGAGTGGGACATCGACTATCTGCGCCTGCCACTGTGGCCCAGCGTGCGCACCGTGCGTGCCATGTGGGCAGCCTTCCAGGCGCGCGACTGGGTAGCGGCGCGCAGACTGCTGCGCCACGATCTCAAGGCCACCTGGTGGACCAGCGGCGAGCGCTTTGACAATGCCGACGCCTTTGTCCAGGTTCAGTCATTGTTTCCCGAAGGCTGGTCCCTGCAGCTGATCGAATGCGAGCGGCTGGAAGACGGTCGTGTGATGTCCTTGGTGCGGGTGGAGCATGCGCCCCAGCGCTTCTACGCCACCAGTTTCTTTCGGGTGGATGCCGAGCAGATCATCGGCATCGACGAATACTGGGCCACGGCGCAAGAGCCACCCGAGTGGCGCCAAGCGGCCGCCGTGCTGGGGCTGTCGCGCTTCGACCCGCTGGATGATCCGAGGGCGGTCGCACCATGACGCAGGCGGTTTCAAATTCAACGCTTCTGGAGCGCCTGCTGCATGGCGATGCAGCGGTGCAGCGCCGTGCCATGGCCAAGGCCATCACGCTGCTGGAGTCCACGCGTGCCGACCACCGATCCCAGGCCGATGAGTTGCTCACGGCTTTGCTGCTGCATACGGAAAAGTCGTTCCGCATGGGCATCAGCGGGGTTCCGGGCGTGGGCAAGTCGACCTTCATCGAGGCCCTGGGCCTGTTCCTGATCGCCCAAGGGCACCGCGTCGCGGTGCTCACCATCGACCCTTCGTCCACCGTGTCCGGCGGCTCCATCCTGGGCGACAAGACGCGCATGGAAAAGCTTTCTGTGCACGAGCGAGCCTACATCCGGCCCAGCCCCAGCAGCGGTTCGCTCGGCGGCGTGGCGGAGAAGACGCGCGAAGCCATCAGCGTGTGCGAGGCTGCGGGCTACGACGTGGTGATCGTCGAGACCGTTGGCGTGGGCCAGTCGGAAACGGCCGTGGCCAACATGACCGACATGTTCGTGCTGATGCAACTGCCCAATGCCGGCGACGACTTGCAAGCCATCAAAAAAGGTGTCATGGAATTGGCCGATCTTGTTGTCATTAACAAGGCCGACATCGACGCCAACGCCGCGACCCGTGCCCAATTGCAGATTGGTGCTTCGCTGCGCCTGCTGGGCATGCATGGACGAGATCCGCACGACGCCACCCAGTGGCACCCGCAGGTGCTGCAGCTCAGTGCGCTGCAGGGTGACGGCCTGGACCGTTTCTGGGCCGCCGTGGACGAATTCAGGACGCTTCAGACCGCCCATGGCGCGCTGGCTGCGCGCCGCCAGACCCAGGCCCTTTCGTGGATGTGGGAGCGCATCGAGTCCGGCCTGAAGCAGGCTTTTCGCCAGCACCCACGGGTGCGCGCCCTGCTGCCCCAACTTTCTTCCGACGTGGCCTCAGGCCGCGTTCCCGCTTCCACCGCCGCGAGGCAATTGCTGCAAGTCAGCACCGAATCTGTTTAGTCCGAGCCCAGTAACCGAGAAAAGAGAGACCTCCTATGCATGACATCCTGGACCAGCTGGAAATGAAACGTGCTGCGGCCCATTTGGGCGGCGGACAAAAGCGCATCGACGCGCAGCACAAGAAGGGCAAGCTCACCGCGCGCGAACGCCTGGAAGTGCTGCTCGACGAAGGCAGCTTCGAGGAATGGGACATGTTCGTGGAGCACCGCTGCGTGGACTTCGGCATGGAAGCGCAGAAGATTCCGGGCGACGGCGTGGTCACAGGCTACGGCATGATCAACGGCCGCCTGGTGTTCGTCTTCAGCCAGGACTTCACCGTGTTTGGCGGTGCGCTGAGCGAAGCCCATGCCGAAAAGATCTGCAAGATCATGGACCAGGCGATGAAGGTCGGTGCGCCGGTGATCGGCCTGAACGACTCGGGCGGCGCGCGCATCCAGGAAGGCGTCGCGTCCCTGGGCGGCTATGCCGACGTGTTCCAGCGCAATGTCATGGCCAGCGGCGTGGTGCCGCAGATCAGCATGATCATGGGCCCCTGCGCCGGTGGCGCGGTGTACTCACCGGCGATGACCGACTTCATCTTCATGGTCAAGGACAGCAGCTACATGTTTGTCACCGGGCCCGAGGTGGTGAAGACCGTGACGCACGAAGAGGTGACGGCCGAGGAGTTGGGCGGCGCCATCAGCCACACCACCAAGAGCGGCGTGGCCGACCTGGCGTTTGAGGACGACGTGCAGGCCCTGCTCATGCTGCGCCGCCTGTACAACTACCTGCCGCTGAACAACCGCGAGAAGGCGCCGGTGCGCCAGAGCGGCGATCCGATGGACCGCATGGACATGAGTCTGGACACGCTGGTGCCCGACAACGCGAACAAGCCTTATGACATGAAGGAGCTGATCGTCAAGACCGTGGACGACGGTGACTTCTTCGAACTGCAGCCCGAGTACGC
>CAIKVZ010000255.1 GCA_903830985.1 uncultured beta proteobacterium | reverse complement strand
GGTCCCCCGTCCCGGTCGTGTCCGCCAGGGTCGAATCGAACATCAGGCTTTGGGGCGTCATTTCCACGCCGTCATGCACCCGAACCTCGTTGCGCAGCGCGCGTTGCCCGTACAGGCTGGCCATCAGGCCGCTGATGCGCACCGGCGCCATCACCCAGCCCTGCAGCCCGTCGCGCCGCGCCGCCAATGTCGGCGGTATGGCGCCACCCTGGTACAGCGGCAGAAACAGCAGCACACTGACCTGCGACAAATCGCCGCTCGCCGTGTCAGTGCGCTTGTCCGTCATGGTGAGGCGACCCGAGTCGCGTGCGGCGTCCATCGCGGTGCGCAGTTGCGCGTCGGCGTAGGGACCTTCATTGGCCGGTGTGACCGACACCACGCTGATTTCCTCCAGGCCGACATAGTCGGTGCCGAGTTGCAGCGTCTCAAGATAGGTCTGCAGTTGTCTTGATTCGAGTTGTCTGGTGGCGCTCACAAAGCCCCTGACACCTTGCAGCACCTGCTCGTAGGAGGCCAGGCGCTGTTCGATGCTGCTGGCGATTTCGCGCAGGCTGAAGTCCAGTTCGGCGCGCCGGTCCAGTTCGGCGTTGTTGCGCTCGTGCTGCCATAGCCAGGCTGTGGCGGCGCCTGACGCGGCGAACACCAGTAAGGCCAGCAGGTAATTGCGCAACCGGTGCACGCCGCCGCTCAGAAATTGACCATGCTGCTGGCCAGCAGCGGCGGGAAATACTTGCTGAAGATGCGCAGCATCGTGCCGTCACGGCGCATGCCGTCCACCAAGGCGCGCCATTTGGCCTGCTCGGCGGCAGGCAGCGATTTCTTCGACATGATGAGGCCATGCGGCACCGGCGCGTCACCGCTGTCGACGATCACCGACAAGTCCTTGATGCGCCCGCCCGCCACCTGCGAATAGTCGAAGGGCTCGATGATCATTCCCTGGATGCGGTTCAGCGCCAGCAACTCGTACAGCGGCTCCAGCCCGGTGGCGTAGGTGACACGGTTCGCGGCGGCGAGCCGGTCGACAAAATCATTCGCGTTGGGGCTGTAGCGAAAGCTGCGGATCACGCCCAGTTGCAGCTTGGGGTTTTTTTCGAAGTCCGCCAGCTGGGGTCCGGCGATGTCCTTGCGCGCCAGCAGGTAGTACTTGTTGGAAAAATACCAGGCAAAGCCGGCGAAGTTGTCGCGCTTTTCGTTGCTGATGCCCGACAGGCTGAAGTCCAGCGCGCCGGACTCGATCACCTGCCAGATGCGCGAGCGTGCCAGCACCGAGATCAGGATCTTGCAGCCGCTGCGCTTGGCCAGTTCGTCGGCCACGTCCTTGTCGATGCCCTCACCGGTGTCGCTGGAATACAGCAGGCCGTGCTCGTGCAGTGCCAGCGTCAGCGGGCGGGCGCAGTCCGGGCCATCGGCAGCGTGGCCTGCCAGCGCCAAGACCGTGAGCAACGCCAGCGCAAGAAGACGCTTTTTCTGGAGCATGGTGTCATCCGTATCAACAGGGAAGGGGCTGGCCATTTTCGCAGCAAATGCGCACCATGAAACCGGTTATTCGATTTTTTGGCTGCGTGGGGATAATGGACGCATCAACCCGCCGTGTGCCACGGCGGTTCCTGCTGCGAACGGTGGTGAACGGTGAATCTCAAGCAACTCGAATACTTTGTGCGCGTCGCCGAAATGGGCAGCTTCAGCAAGGCCGCTTCCATTCTCAACATCGCCCAGCCGGCGCTGTCCAAGCAGGTGCGGCTGCTGGAGACCGATCTGCACGTGACGCTGCTCACGCGCAACGGCCGCGGCGTGGTGCTGACCGGGATGGGGCAGCGCCTGTTCGATCACAGCATCGGCATCCTGCAACTGGTGGCGCGCGTCAGCGAAGAAATCGAGGCCGCACGAGACGTGCCTTCCGGGCGCATCGTCATCGGTCTGCCCCCCAGCATCGGGCGACGCCTGACCTTGCCGCTGGTGGAGGGTTTTCGGCGCAGCTTTCCGCAGGCGCGCCTGGCCATCGTCGAAGGCCTGTCGGCGCACCTGACCGAATGGATTGCGACCGGTCGCGTCGACCTGGGGCTGATCCACAACCCCGAGCCGAATCCGGCGATCGAAGTGATTCCGGTGCTGGACGAAGTACTGGGCCTGGTGGGCCCCGCGTCAGCGCGTGCCGCGAGACCGAAGCCCTTGCCCCTGGCAGAGCTGGCCGATTACCCGTTGATCCTGCCCGAGCGCAGCCATGCGCTGCGCAAGTTGCTGGAGACGCAGGCCGCGCTGAGCGGGCTCAAGCTCAAGGTGGTGCTGGAGGTCTCCAGCGTGCAGTCGATCCTGGAACTGGTCGCCGCAGGCCACGGCTATGGCGTGCTGGGTCAGACGGCGCTGGCAGCGTCGGGTCGCCCCGAAGTCTTCAGTCTGCGGCCCCTGGCACAGCCGGCCCTGACGAGCACGCTGTTTCTCGCCGTATCAGCGCACAAGCCCGCCACACCGCTGGGCAAACAGGTACTGCGCATGCTGCAGGAGCTGGTGCAAGCCGAAGCGGGGCCTGCGCCCTTGCGGGCACTCAGGACGCCCATAACCAAACGCGATAGCTAGTAGTGGCCGCTGGCGCTTGGCGTGCCGGGTAACGTTGGTCAGAATCGCGGGCACCGCTACCGTCATTGCGAACGCAGTGAAGCAATCCATGTTGCCGCGTCGCGAAGGCTCCTCGCAATGACGTTTTCGACGGATGGATTGCCACGGCCCTTCGGGCCTCGCAATGACGCGGCCAGGCGACCGGATTTCAAAGGAAAAAAATGAGCCTCATCATCGATTGCCACGGCCACTACACGACGGCGCCCAAGGCGCTGGAGAGCTGGCGCAACCGGCAGATCGCCGGCATCCAGGACAGTGCACTTAGCCCGAAAGTGTCCGAACTGCAGATCAGCGACGACGAGCTGCGCGAGAGCATTGAACTGAACCAGTTGCGCCTCATGAAGGAGCGTGGCTCGGACCTGACGATCTTCAGCCCGCGCGCCAGCTTCATGGCGCACCACATCGGCGACTTCCAGATCTCCAGCACCTGGGCGGCAATCTGCAACGAGCTGTGCTTTCGCGTGGCGCAGCTGTTTCCCGATCACTTCATCCCGGCCGCGATGCTGCCGCAGTCTCCCGGCGTGGATCCTGCCACCAGCATCCCCGAGCTGGTGAAATGTGTCGAGCAGTACGGCAATGTCGGCATCAACCTGAACCCCGATCCCTCGGGCGGGCACTGGACGAGTCCACCGCTGTCGGATCGCGCCTGGTATCCCATCTACGAGAAGATGGTGGAGTACGACATCCCGGCCATGATCCATGTGAGCACCAGTTGCAACGCCTGCTTTCACACCACGGGCGCACATTACCTGAACGCCGACACGACGGCCTTCATGCAGTGTTTGACGTCCGAT
>CAIKVZ010000254.1 GCA_903830985.1 uncultured beta proteobacterium | reverse complement strand
GGATTGAAAATCCTTGTGTCGGTGGTTCGATTCCGCCCCAGGCCACCAAATTCACACCGTAGTCCCACAAGGACTACGGTGTTTTCGTTTGTGGGGGCCACGGTGTTGCACCGCAGTGGCACGCAGTTCACAGATCCCACGGTGTAAAAAATTGCTGGGCAACGCTGAGGCTCAAGCAACCCCAACTCTGCTACCACAGGCCAGCTACCAGGATTAATTTGCTGGCCGCGGGGGCCATACCGTTAGCGACTATGACCAGCACCTGGATGAGGTTTAGAGCTTCTTGGGAATGGGCTGACTTGGACCTTGCCCCGACGTGGGTAGGTTTGGACTACATCGAGACGTTCACGCCAGCGATGGAACAACGGACTCAGTTGGCTGGCGCTAGGGTGGCGGGGATGCAGAACCAGGTCCATTGGGTCATTCGAAGCCAGCAACGCGAAGGTGGGCAGCATTGCGCTGCAGGAGGTCACGAAGTCGAAGAGCTTTTGAGTCGATTCACTGACATATTGACCGCGCTCGAGGCCTGAGAAAACGGCGACCCATAGCCCGTCATCAGTCGGGCGTCTTCGAATTTTCCTTGATTGATGGCATCTGCAACCCGGGCGGATTCCATCTGAAAGGCGTCATGCCAGCAAAGCAACGAGATGTATTCTGGCTGGCCGCCATGCTGTTGACGGCCGATACCGCAGAGCCAACGGTTTAACTCTAGGTGATGCTGCTGAACGATCGCGCCATCCAGCAGTTGCTGCGCTTCAATGGCAGTCAGCAAGCTCGTGTGCAAGAGAGCGTGCGCTGTAATCGCGTTGTCAACGTCCATGCCTTTTGCCTTTGATTTATCGATGGCTGGATGGTAATTTTTTTTCTGGCGGATTAACCCGAAAAATCACCAAGGTAGACGTTCCATTTTTCGTTTTACGGGCAAGCGGCTCACCCATTTTCACTGTAGAGGACGGACCATTGACGAGCAATTTCGGTCAGCCATGCGGCCGCCGCCACTTCGTGGCTGCCGTCCCTACAGAGCGCGCCGGTGCAAGCGGCATAGCACGTTCATGTCGTCGTCTCTTCCACGCGGCGGCGCGGCACCCGTTCGATTTCGGGGGCTTGGCCACCCAGGGCCGCCAAACGGCGGGCGCTTTGACGCTGTAAGAACGCCTTGACGCATTCCCGAAGCAACTCGGATTTCTCCATGCCTGGCTCGGCCAGGGAGAGCGCCTCGGCGAACAAACCATCGTCGAGGGTGAGCGTGGGATGCATGGTTTTAGCTGGCATCAATATTTGAAACCTAAGTGATTGCGTCGAATACGTCCGCCGATTCGCAGCCGCTACACTGCAGTGCCAAGCCTGCACTCAGACTCTGAACGCCACCATGGCACGCCGCAACCACTATTCCGTCTACGTCATCGAACTGTCGAAAGAGGTTTTGGGCGAGGTGCGCTTCATCCGTTGCAACCCGGATTACCGGGACGGAAAACCCTGCGTCTATGTCGGCATGACCGGACTCGATCCGGACCTGCGCTTTGACAAGCACAAGGCGGGAATACAGTCCAACCGTTATGCGAAACGTTTCGGGCTACGCCTTCTGCCCGATCTTTACGAAGCCTACAACCCCATGCCCTATGCCTTGGCGCAAGACACTGAAATTGAAGTCGGTATTGCGCTGCGTGAAGCCGGTTTCGGCGTCTGGCAGGCGTGAGTCATGGCCAGGGCGGAGCTTCCCGATGGCCCGCGGCGCAACGCCATGCGATGCCTGTTTCTGCTGGGTCTTGCCGTGCTGGTGCTCGGCGCCGGGTACGCGTGGGCGAGCCCCTATGACGATGGCATTGCGGCGCTGGACCGGGGCGACAATGCAGCCGCGTTCGCCCTGTTGCGGCCACTGGCGGCGCTGGGTGACGCCAACGCGCAGTTCCGCCTCAGTCTGATGTACGGCGCCGGGCGCGGCGTACCAAAGAACGACGCCGAGGCCCTCCAATGGCTGCGCCTGGCCGCGCAGCGCGGGAGCGTTGAGGCGCAGTCCAATCTCGGTGTGGCCTACGGCAAGGGCAGGGGCGTGGTGCAGGACGAAGTCCGCGCCTACGCCTGGTTCAGCATCAGTGCCTCGGCCGGCAACCCTGACGCGGCGTCCAACCGCGACGTCGTCGCCCGGCGCATGACGCCGCTGCAAATTGCGCAGGCCCAGCAGTGGGCGCTGCTGTGCCTCCAACGCCAACTGCAGTCTTGCAATTGAAGGCCGCTGCCCGTAATCCGGCTGGGCCGGCCTTGGCGAAATTTGTGACAGCGTCTTTACCATTGCTTCGCTGAACTTTTGCAGACTTCTGCCGCTCAAAGAGGCATGATCCCGGCAACAACATTCCCCAAAGGATGCCTCATGAAAAAATTGCTATTGCTGTCTGCCGCCCTGGTTTCGTCCGGACTGTGTCTGGCGCAGGAGGTCGGGCAGGTGATCTCCTCCACACCCGTCATGCAGCAGGTCGCCGTGCCCCGTCAGGTCTGCGCGATGGAGCAGCAGGTGGTTCCCGCGCAAAAATCCGGCGCCGGCGCGCTCATGGGCGCCATCGCTGGCGGCGCCATGGGCAACGCGGTGGGCGGGGGCGCGGGCAAAGCGGCTGCGACCATGATTGGCCTGGTGGGCGGCGCCGTCATTGGCGACAGCGTCGAGGGCGGTGCTGCACAGGCTCAGGGCCAGCCAGTGCAGCGTTGCCGCACCCAGGCCGTCATCGAGACCCGGCCGGTGGCCTACAACGTGGTGTACCAATACGCGGGCAAACAGTATTCCGTGCAGCTGCCCAACGATCCGGGCCCGACGATACAGTTCCAGGTGTCGCCAGTGAGCACGGTGGCGCAACTGGCGCCGGCGCAGGAAACCGTCACCTACGCACAGCCGGTCTATGCCACCCCGGTTTATGTGCAGCCCGGTTACTACGAACCGGGCTACTACCAACCCAATTACCTGCTGCCCTTTGCCCTGGGACTCGGTTTTGGTATCTGGGGCGGCGGCGGTCACGGCCACGGTCACTGGCGCTGATTTTCCTTCAGTGCTTCCCGCTGCCGCTTGGCGCGCAGCACGCGTGCGCGCCAACGCACAAGGCCAATGGCGTAGACCATGTAATAGCCTGAGAGCAGGCCGAACACCGCCAGCGTGAGCGGGCTGCGTGCGAAGTCGTCAATGCCATGCGGCTGGCTCGGGTCGATGGCGTAGGCCTCCACCAGCCGGTACACGATGCGCGCCAGGAACAGGGTCGAGAGCGCGATGCCCAGGTGCATATTGGGCGTGTAGAACAGGCCCTGGCGTGTCGGCTCGAACTTTGTCTTGCCCAGCCCGAAGCGCCCCAGCAGCGCGCCCAGTGCCAGGCCGCCACCCAGCCACCAGAGTCGTTCGAGATGGTTCTGCGCTGCGAAGCAAAGCAGCAGGATCAGGGTGGGAAACAGCAGCAGCGTGATCCAGGGACGGACGCGCGACAGCCGCTGGCGCCCCACCATGCGGCGAAAGCGCGCATGAACGCGCCACGCCAGCAGCGGCAACAGCACCAGCAGTGTGAGGGTTGACGAACTCGGCGTCTGCATGATGACGTCCCCTAGTTCTGGTCCGCGCCTTGACCCAGGGTCTTGCGCATGAAGCTTCGCGTGCGGCCGTGCGGGAAGTCGGGCAGCTCGCCGAAGCAGCTGTAGCCCAGGCGTTCGTAGAAACTCCGGGCCTGAAACTCGAAGGTGTCAAGCCAGGCATGGCTGCAGCCGCGCGCCAGTGCTTCGGCCTCGGCAAGGTCCAGGAGCCGTGTCCCCAGTCCCTGGCCGCGCGCCGCTTCGGGAACGACCAGCAACTGGGTGTAGAGCCAGCCGTAGCTGGTGGCGCCCCACAGCCCGCCCACCACGTCCCGTTTGGCATCGCGCAGCACCACCGCCAGCGGTCGATGGCCGCTGGGTCCAGCCTGTAACTCGTTGTAGGCAATCAGCGGTGCCACGATGGCGCGACGCACAGCTTCGTCGCCGGCATCGCTCAGGTTGAATGTGTAGTCCGTGACTTGCATGGTCTGACGGCTCATGCCGCCTCGCCCGGCAGGTGTGCGTTGTGCATGATGACTCCATAAGACCGACCTGGCCCCCGGCACAATCCGGTGCGGGTCACCCGCCCGATGGCAGTGCGGTCAGCAGAATTTTCACACGCTGCAGGGCGCTTTGGCTTACTGCGAAGAAAACATCGGCTGCGGCCCCGGCCTCCAAGGCGCTGCCATGGCCATCCGACCAGGCGGGCGCGTGCAGGCAACCGACGGGCGTGTTGACCAGCAGCCTTTGCCAGTCACGGTTCAGGGCATACCACTGCGACAGGCTGCGTGGGCGCGCACCAAACCAGCAGCGGTGACCTGCCACCACGTCCAGCCAGGCGCCGTAATGCGCCAGCAGTCGACCCAAGCCGCGCTCGGTGGGGCGCGCACAGCGCAGCGTTTGCAGCTGCAGTCGGGTGCGCCCCGTGTGGCTGCCCAGCGCTACCTCCTGGGCGCGCCAGCGCAGCGGCAGACCGCGCACATGGCGCAGGGCGGTGTCCACGGCCAGCCAGGGCAGACAGAGCCCGCAGGCCAAGGCCGCGGTGGCGCGCGCGCTCAATGTTGGGCGCAGGCTGGGCGGCGCCCGCAGGTCAAGCAGCAGGGCGTCCGAAGGCGCCAGTTCAGTACGCACATCCCAGCGCAGGTGCTGCACGATGGGCCCGTTGACCACGGCTTCTTCCAACTCCAACCCGTCGCCGACAAAGGTTTGCGGCAACACCAGGCTGCGGCTGATGCTGCAACCACCACTGACGACGACGTCGCGGGTCAAAACCGTGCCGGGGCCGATGTTGGCACCCGCTGCCACGACGCAGCCAGCGCCGATCAAGACCGGCCCTTGCAGCACCGCATCGGCGTCGACCACCGCATCCGGGCTGTGCGCACCCCAGGCCGTGCGCAGCCAGGTGGCAGGAACGCCTTGCAGTGCCTCACCTCCGAGTGCCCACTGCTGTGCCTGCAGCAGTTGCCGGGCGCTGCGCACGCCGATGTACTGCGATGCATGGAGCAGCTTGAGCTGGGTTGTGCTGCTGCACAGCAGGGTACCCAGCGCAGCCTCGTCGCCATGCGGTGAAACGGCCTGCAGTTGTGCCGCGGTAGCGCAGCCCCAGCCGGCCCAATCCAGGCCCTGTTGTGCGCTGGTCTGAGCCAGCACGAGGTCGCGTTCGAACAGTTCGGCCATGGCCTCATCGGCAATCCATCGGTCGGCGTGACCCAGCAGCACGCGTTGTGTCGGCTCCAGATCCAGCGCGCGCAATATCCCATAGGGCGTGGCGCCGTCCTTGGCCAGATGCCAATGCAAACGCATACCCCAACGCTCGCCCTGGCCCAGCAGCCTACGCAGTTCCTCGGGCCGGGCACTGACCACGAGGTCGAGATCACGCACGCCGACGCCAGCAAGTTGGTCCAGCGTGTGCTCCAGAAAGGTGCTGCAGCCAAAGGGCAGCAGTGCCGCCGGGAAATCACCGGTGACAGGAATGTCAGAGGCAACCGACGTCGTGGCAAAGAGCACGGTGCGCAGACCCTCCACCTTTTGTCCATGCGCCGCGCCGGCCGGCGCCGGCAGTGCGTCGTTGGCGGGCTGGCGCAGACCGACCCGCTGCAGCAGGATGCGCGCCAGGAAAGTGAAATTGCCCAGCAGGTAGCGGCGCCACATGCGCGCGGGTTCCTGGCGCAGTCGGTAAATCCATTCCAGTCCGGTATCGCGCATCCACGCCGGCGCCCGATCGATGCGGCCCGAGACGAAGTCGAACAGGCCGCCGACCCCGATCGCCACCTTGACCCCCAGCTGATGCAATTGACGGTCGATGAAAATGTCCTGCATGGGCACGCCGCGCGCCACCAGCAGCACGTCGGCGCCGCTGCTGCGGACCTGGGCGGCGACCTGCCCCTCCTGGGCCAAGCCGAAGTAGCCGTCGCGCGCGCCGACCACACGCAGCTGCGGCCACTGCGCTCGAATCACCTCTTGCACACGCTCTACGACGCCCGGATGTCCGCCCAGCAGGAACAGGCTGGCGCCGCGGGATTCGAGCATCGCGCACAGGCGCGGGAACAGATCGGTGCCGTTCACGTTCTGCTTGAGTCCCAGGCCGAGCATGCCGGCGGCGATCTTGATGCCTATGCCGTCGGGCAGCACCAGAGCCGCGCGTGCCAGCAGCCGGCGATAGCCGCGGTCGTGGGCGGCGATGTTCACGCAAGCAGCATTCACGAAGCTCACCTGCTGCGTTGCGTGGCCGTCCAGCATGCTGCCGATGCAGGCCACGGCCTGCGTCATGTCAAGGTTGTCAAACTGCACGTCGCCCAGGGCAATGCGCTGCGGGCCGGGTGCACGGGCATGCGGCAGGCACAGCAGCAGCAAGGTCCGCATCAGCAGGCCCAGGTCATGGCGCAGGCCGCGCAAAGCCAGGTACTCCAGGTCGGCGTCGTGCTGCGAGCCGAAGTCGACTGCCGTGCGCTGGCGCAGGGTCCAGATGCTGACCAACCCGGGCCGCGCGCCGGCCAGCAAAGGGTGGTGGTCATGACGCGAATCGGCGTCGATCGGCGCGTGCCCGACCCAGGCCATGTCCCCCATCAGAATGTTGAACAGCACGGGCCAGTCGCGCAGGCCGATTCTTCCCAGGACGCGCCCTGCCAGACCGCCGGTCAGTTGCAGTTGCCAGCGTGCATAGGGCCGGTTGTGCCGGCCCAGTTGGCGTCGCGACTGCGGCCTGGCCAGGAGCAGCGCCAGGGCCATGGGCAGGGCCAGCAACGTCAGCGCCAGCGTGGCCAGCACCATGTCCATGCAGCGCAGGCGCAGGTCCATGCGGGGGTCCAGGCGCGGCGCTGGACGCCGGGTCGCTGCGAAGTCGGGATTCAGCCAGGTGCTCATCGGGAGGCCTTCGGTTCAGAGTGAGTTCAACAGGGGTCAATAGGCGCCACGCCCGCGGATCACCGCCGGCAGGGTCTTGGCCAGCAGCTTCACGTCGGTGCCGAGCGAGCGCTGCTGGATGTAGTCGATGTCCATCAGGACTTGCTGGGGGAAGGGGATTTCAGAGCGGCCGTTGACCTGCCAGATGCAGGTCAGCCCGGGTGTGACAGACAGGCGCTGGCGTTGCAGCATGGAGTAGCGGGCTACTTCAGACGGCAGCGGTGGACGAGGCCCCACCAGGCTCATCTGGCCGCGCAGCACGCACCACAGCTGGGGCAGTTCATCGATGCTGGCACGTCGAATCAGGCGGCCGATGGGGGTGATGCGGGGGTCGCGTTTCATCTTGAACGTGACGCCCTCGCTGCCGTGTTGGTTGTTGGCTTCCAGCGCGGTACGAATGGCCTCTGCGTTGACGCACATGGAGCGGAACTTGGGGAAGCGAAACAGTCGCCCATGCAGACCCACGCGGTCCTGCCAGAACAGCACGGGACCCCGGTCGTGGACCTTGATCGCCAGCGCGAGCAGGGCAAACAGCGGCGCCAGCAGCAGCAAAGCCGGCAGCACCAGCGCCAGGTCCAGGGCGCGCTTGAGCACTGGCAGGCGGCGCGTAGACCACCACCAGACGCGGCGGGCGTGACGCGCGTGCCGGCGGTTGGTGCGGGGTGTGCTGAGTGGGGATGGTGCAGTCGTTTTCATGTGTGCCTTGTAGCGGGTGCTACCGATTACAGGGCTTTTGCGCGGCGGAGTTGTCACAGCTTTGTCAACGACTTGTTAAGATGCCGTTCAGCCCTCGCCCACCTCACCGGACCCCATCCCACCCATGCATGACCCCGCTGAATCGGTTGCCGTGCTGCGAGTTCTGGTGGCCGATGACATTCAGGCCTCGCGCGAACATCTCTGTGCCCTGGTGCGCGAACTTGGACACGAGGTGTCCGAAGTCGCCAGTGGCCGTGCCGCCCTGGCGCATGTGCAGCGGCACGCCACGGACGTGGTGCTGCTCGACCTGCTGATGCCCGACATGGACGGATTCGAGGCCACGCTGCACCTGCGCCAGCAGGTGCAAGGCCGCTGGCTGCCGGTGATCGTGACGTCGTCGCTCGAAGGCGAGGAGCACTTCATCGAAGCCCTGCACAGCGGCGCCGATGACTATCTGGTGCGCCCCATCAGCCCGGCCCTGCTCGACGCCAAGTTGCGCCACTACGCACGCGTGCTGGGGTTGCAGGCGCGCCTGGGGGCACTGGCCCGGCGCCAGCGCGCCATTCACGACAATATTCTGGACGCGGTGATCACCCTGGGTGGCGACGGGGTGATCGAGGAGTGCAATCTGGCGGCGATGCGCATCTTCGCCAGCGCGCAGACACCGCTGGTCGCACAGCCCTGTGCGCTGGCACTGGGGGCAAGGCTGGAGACCCTGTTGACGCAAGCCGAGGTCACGCTGCAGCGGGCCGACGGCACGCTGTTTCCGGCCGAAGTGGCGCTCAGCGACTGGACCGATTCGGGCCGGGTGCGCCACACCCTGGTGCTGCGCGACCTGACCGAGCGCCGCCGTATGGAGCGCATGAAAGACGAGTTTTTGGCCACGGTGAGCCATGAGCTGCGCACGCCGCTGACCTCGGTGCTGGGTGCGCTGGGTCTGCTGGCCTCGGGCGCTGCCGGCGCCTTGCCCAGCGCTGCCGTGCCGCTGGCGGAAGTGGCGCAACGCAACGGCCAGCGTCTGAGCCGGCTGATCGACGACATCCTGGACCTGACCAAGCTCGAGGGCAACCAGCTGGTATTGCAGCTGCGCCCGACTCGGCTGGACGCGCTGCTGCGCGAGGCGCTGGCGGCCAATCAGGGCTACGCCCAGCGCGCCGGCGTGACGCTCAGCGGCGACTTCTCCGACGCGGCGCCGCAAGTGAGCGCCGACGCCGACCGCTTCCTGCAGGTCATGGCCAACCTGCTGTCCAACGCCATCAAACACTCGGCGCCGCAGGATGTTGTGCGTGTTCAGCTGGACTGGTCCGCTGCCCATGTCTGGGTGCGGGTGATCGATCAGGGGCCGGGCATTGCCGCGCAATTTCGGGCGCGCATGTTCGAAAAATTTTCCCAGGCCGATGGATCCGACCAACGCGCCCAGGGTGGCACGGGTCTGGGGCTGTACATCAGCCGCATGCTGGCGCAGCGCATGGGCGCACGCCTGCGGGTCGACTCTGTGGCCGGTGCCGGTGCCACTTTCGTGGTCGAGTTCGATGTGCTGCCTGCGAGCAGCGACGCCGGCGTGCCGTGGCTGTTGCACATCGACAGCGACGTGGATGCGCGCCGACGCGTGGCCGATTGGCTGGGGTCGCTGTGCCGGGTCGAAGGCGCAGCCGACCTGCAGCAGGCGCGCAGCACGACGGCGCAGGGTGCGCCCAGCCTGGTGCTGGCCGACCCGCAGGCGCAGGGCTCGGCCGAAGAGTTCTGCGCCGCGCTGCGCGCGCTGCGCCCCGGGGGGCAACTCATTCTGTACAGCGACTGCGTGGACTCGGCCTTTGTGCAGCGCATGGAACTGTCCTGGCTGCCCAAGTCCGCAGGCGGCAGCGAAGAATTGCAACAGGCCGTGCGCGCTTCCCTGGCGCCGGCGAACCAGGTCAAAAAAGCATGAGCGAACTGCGACGGGTCATGTGTGTGGAAGACGATCCGGACATTCGCATGATCCTGGAGTTCAGCCTCGCCACCCTCGGTGGCTACGAGGTCTGCCTGTGCCCAGGGGGGCAGCAGGCGCTGGTGCAGGCGCCGGCCTTCGCGCCCGACCTGGTGCTGCTCGACGTGATGATGCCCGGGCTGACCGGTCCGCAGACGCTGGAGGCCTTGCGCGCGCAAGCTGGCATGCAAGGCGTGCCGGTGGTGTTCATGACGGCCAAGGCCTTGCCGCACGAGGTGGAAGACCTGCTGCAATACGGCGCCACCGGCGTGATGGTGAAGCCGTTCGACCCGGTCACACTGGCGCAGGACATCCGCATTTACTGGGAGCACGGCCGTGGCATCGTCGCCGGCTGAGGGTCTGCCCTCAGCCGTGCGGGCGCAGTTCATGGCGCTGCGCCAGCGTTTTCTCGCGGGCTTGCCGCAGCGCTGGCAGGAGATCGAGGGCGCACCAGACGCCACCGCGCTGCACTCGGCGCTGCACCGTCTGGCCGGCAGCGCCGGCAGCTATGGCTGCGAGCGCCTGGGCGAATGTGTCCAGGCGGCGCAGCTGCTCGCCACGGGCCCTGACGATGCAGCAAGGGCGCAGGCATTGCGGCTGCTGCAGGAAGAGATGCTGCGCCTGCAGGCCGCGCCATGAGACATCCTGCGTCACAGTTTGGTGACACTTGGCCCAGCGGTCCGGGATTTAATCCATCCATGGCGAACTGCAACGACGAACGATGGAAGGAAATGTGATGGAACTCAAGGGAATCATTGAAGAAAACGACGTGCTCGTGATCGAGCTGCGTGAGGACAATCTGGACGCCAGCAACGTGCGCGAGTTCAAGGATGCAGTGCAGGCGGTGATGCACGAGCGCACCAGGGTCGTGCTCGACATGTCGGGGGTGAAGTTTGTCGACAGTTCGGGTCTCGGCGCGCTGATCTCCTGTTTGCGCCAGCTCAATGCCCGGCGTGGCGACTTCAAGCTGTGCGCCATGTCCACGACGGTGCGCGCCCTGTTCGAACTCATGCGCATGCACCGCGTCTTCAATATCCACGAAACCCGGCAGGAGGCGATCAAGTCCTATGCGTGAGCCGCGGCCTGTCAACCCGTCCCGTTGGCGCTGGCGAACCGCGGGCTGCACCCGAAACGCGCTGCTGCTCGCCGCATTGATGGGTGCGCAAACCGCGTGGGCCGGTGGCGTGCTGGAACGGGTCAAGGCCAGCGCCACGCTGCGCGCGTGCATCTGGCCCGCCTACTACGGCGTCACTTTTCGCAATCCGCGCAATCAGCAACTCAAGGGCATCGACATCGATCTGTCGGCTGAATTCGCGCGCGAGCTGGGGTTCAAGCTGGTATACGTGGACTCGTCCTTCGCCACGCTGACGGGCGACCTGCTGGGCAATCGCTGTGATGTCGCCATGTTTGCCGTGGGCGTGACGCCTGAGCGTCAGCAGCAACTGAGGTTCACCCAGCCCTACCTGCAAAGCGACATCTACGGCGTGACCACGCGCAGCAGTCGCATCATCAGGACCTGGGACGACATTGACCAACCCGGGGTGCAGGTAGGGGTACAGGCCGCAACCTTCATGGAGCCGGTGATGGCGCAAGTGCTGAAGCACGCGGCGCTGGTCGTCATCCGGTCGCCGCAGACGCGCGAGGAGGAACTTGAGGCGGGGCGCGTGGATGTGTTCATGACCGACTACCCGTACAGTCGTCGTCTGCTGGACAACGCCGACTGGGCACGACTGGTGGCGCCAGCCCGGCCCTTTCATCCGATACCCTATGCCTACGCCGTCAAACCCGGTGACGACGCCTGGTGGCAAATGGTGGAGCAGTTTGTTGCGCGCATCAAGCGCGACGGGCGCCTTGAGGCCGCCGCCAAGCGCCATGGGCTGAGCGAAATTGTCTTCAGAAAATAAGCCCACTGTCGCGGCATCCCCGCCGGCGTTGACGCCATGGCTAAGCCGCCGGCGTGTGCTCGCGCTGGCCGTGCTGCTGGGCGCGTTGGTGTTGCTGCTGGGGCTGGGCTTCGTGCAGTTTGAGCGCCAGGAAATTGAAACCTCGCATTTGGAGCGGGCCGAGCAGTTGGCACGGCTGCTGGAGCATCAGACCAGCAATGATTTGCTGTCCATCGAGGCCACGGTGGAGTCGATTGCCAGCACGCTGCAGGCCCGTTTCGGGCAGGCCACCCCGGAGCAGCTGGGCGAGTTGCTGCGCGACAGCCTGCGCGGCCACGCGGAACTGCGCAGCCTGTCGGTGCTGGATCCGGCGGGTCGGGTGCTGATCAGCTCCACCCAAGCGAATGTCGGCCTGCTGATTGACTGGGTGACCTTGGGCGGCGCGCCCGGCAAGGGCGGCACGCCCGAGCGCGGCCGTATCCTGGCCGGGCGGGATCTGGGTGATCTCGGCGTGACCCAGGGTCTGGCGTCCAGGATGCACGTTGTGCCGCTGCTGCGCACGCTGGAGGCCGGCGGGCGGGCGCTGAACCTGGTGGTGTTGATCAACGCCGACCGCTTCTGTGCGCAATATGAATTGATCCTGAGCGACCCGACGGTGCGCGTCGTGTTGAGCGACTTCCGTGCGCAGCTGCAGCTCGCCACGTCCAATGTCAGCCTGCAGCCGGGTGCTTCGCTGCTCGCCTTGCCGGCCTTTGCCGAGCACCTGCCGGCGCGCGAGTCGGGCCGCTACCTGGGTGTCGGGGTCGATGCCTCGCGCAGTGTCGTGGCGTTTCGCGCGTTGCGCCAGTGGCCCTGGGTGCTGCTGGTGGAGCAGCCTTACAGGGAAGTCAGCGAGCAGATCAACGTCATTGTTGAATGGACCATTGGCGTGACCTTGTGTGCCTGGTTGCTGGTCGCCGGGCTGGCCCGGACGGCTTTGCACGGCCTGAGCCGCAAGGACGCCATCGCGGCCGAACGGGCGCGCGCCAGTTCGGCCGCCCAGGCCAGCGAGGCGCGTCACTTGGCCGTGTTGCAGGCCAGCATCGACGCGATCATCACCATCGACGCCAACGGCCACATTTTGGCCTTCAATCCGGCGGCCGAGCGCATATTCGGGCGCGACAGCGCGGCGGTCATGGGGCAAAAGATGGACGAACTGCTCGTGCCCAACAGCCTGCGGCAGGCGCATCACGAGGGCATGGCGCGCTACCTCGCCAGTGGCGACGGGCCGGCCTTGAAGCGTCTGAACCGGCGCATCGAAACCATGGCCATGCGCGCCGACGAAAGTTTCTTCCCGGTGGAGTTGTCTATCGTCTCGGTGCATGTCGGTGGCGAGGTCTTTTTCACCGCCAATGTGCGCGACATCACCGAGCACAAGGAACAGAAACAGGAGATGACTGACCTGGTGGTGCAGTACCATGCCATCGCCACGGACCTGGAACAGCAAAAGCTGGCACTCGATCACCATGCCATCGTGAGCATCTCGGACGCCGAGGAAACCATCATCTATGCCAACGACAAGATGGTGCAGAGTTCCGGAAGGTCGCGCAAGGATCTGATCGGACGCAAGCTCTATGAATTTCGCAATTACCTCAAGCCCGAGGTTTATGAGGACCTGCGCGCCAGCATGGCCGCAGGCAAGGTCTGGCACGGCGAGTTGGTCAAGCGCCATCGGGACGGCGGCAACTACTGGGTCTCCAATACCTCGGTTCCGGTGCCGGACATTTACGGTGGTGTGCGCCAGTGGATCAACATCCAGACCGATATTTCGGCGCTGCGCAAGACCGAAATCGCGCTGCAGGAAGCGCGCGCGCGCGAGCTCGAAATCGGCAACCGGATCCAGCAGTCGCTGCTCGCGGCAACGCCCACACATCACCTTCCCGGCATCTGGCTGAGCTGCTTCAACCAGGCTTCCATGGTCATCGACGGCGACTTTGTCGATGTGATACAGATGGGCGAACACTGCATCGACATCATCGCCGGCGACGTCATGGGCAAGGGCGTTCCGGCCGCGCTCATGGGCGCGGCCACCAAGCTCCAATTCAGTCGGTCCATTGCCGAACTGCTGGCCATGTCCGGGCAACGAGACGGCCCGCCGCAACCCGCTGCCATCGTGTCCCTGGTGCACAGCGCCATGGGTCCGCATCTGCGCGCATTGGATGCCTTTGTCACGCTGGCCTACGTGCGCGTCGACACGCTGCACCAGCGCATCATCTGGGTCGGTTGCGGCCATGAGGAGTCGCTGGTACTGCGCGCCAACGGGCAGACCGAACTGCTGGCCAACCAGCATCCGCCGCTGGGCATTCTGGAGGACATGGTCTATACCCAGGACGAAAGCGCTATGCGCTGTGGTGACGCGCTGTTCCTGTGTTCGGACGGTCTGGCCGATGCCATGGGAGCCGACGGCGAGCGCCTGGGCCATGACATCGTGAACGCCAGTGTGGCGCGCCTGGCGCTGCAGCACCAAGGGGCGTCGGCGCCGCTGCACCGCTTGCGCCGGGAACTGCTGCACGAGGGCACGCAGGTGACCGATGACGTCACCATGGTGCTGCTCAAGTGGGTGGCCGACGGAGTCAACTGCGTCCGCTGCGAATTACCCATCGAGCTTGCTGCCATGCGTGAGTTGCGCCAGTTTGTGCAGGCGCAGACAGCGCGCGCCGCGCTGCCCGAGCAGGACGCGGCGATGTTCGAGATCGCCGCCGTGGAGGTCTTCACCAACATCGTGCGCCACGCCCAGGGATTGCTGGCGGGTGCGCCGGTCGAAGTGCTGTCGCACCTGAGCCCACAGGCGCTGACGCTGGAATGCGTGTATCTGGGCGAGGCCTTTTCCCCGCCGGACCAACTGGTCGAGGCGGATCTGGCGACCTACCCGGAAGGCGGTTTTGGTCTGACCATCATTCGCAACCTCAGTGACAAGGTCGAGTATCTGCACCACGAGGGCGTGAACACGGTGCGCATGCACCGCTTCATCGCCAGCTGAACGCGTCCGGGCCTTGCGCCAGGGTTTGCAATCCCGCCACATTGTTGGGGCGAGGTTCGGTTGCAATGCAGGCAACGGGGATGTCCCCCGTTCCTTGAAATTTATTAAATGTGACTCTTATGAACCTGCGCATTGCCACCTTGCGCGGCCTGGCCTGCCTTCTGCTTGTGCTCTACCACGTGGCGGGAACCGACGCCAGCCATGGTCTGTGCCTGACGCAAGGGCCCATGCTTTGGCTAAACGATGCGTTGACCTGTGTGCGCATGCCCTTGTTCACGTTTCTTTCCGGCCTGGTCTACGGATTGCGGCCCTTTGATGGCAACAGCCGGCGCTTCCTCGCGGGCAAGGCACGGCGCCTGTTGCTGCCGATGCTGACGGTGGGGACGCTGTTCGCCGCCGTGCAGTCGTTGACGCGAGGCGGCAATGCCCTGCTTGGGCCCTGGTACCTGATGCACCTGCAACCGGTCGCGCACTTCTGGTTTGTCGAGTCGCTGTTCTGGGTGTTCCTGGTGGTCTGGGCGCTGGAGCGCGCTGCGCTGTTGCAGCGCCCCATCCGGTTCCTGCTGCCGCTGGGCCTGGCCTGCGCGGTCTACCTCACGACTCACGGCTGGCCCTGGCTGGGACTGGACGGCGCGATCTACCTGATGCCCTACTTCCTGCTGGGGCTGGCGTTGGCGCGCTTTTCACCGCCAACACTGTTGCACCCGGGCTGGCGCGTGCTGCTGGTGGCCGTGGCGCTGGGCGCCCTGGCGCTGACCGTCAACGACGGCGCTGCGCTGGACCGGCGAGCGCCGCAAATGCTGCTCGCCGGCGCCCTGGCGTGCACTGCCCTGCTGCATTCGGGGCTGGTGTTGCCGTGGCTGGCCGGAATCGGCCGGCACTCCTACGCGATCTACCTGTTTCACGTGTTCTTCACGGCCTCGACCCGCCTGCTGCTGGACCGCCTGGGCGTCGAATCACTGACGCTGCAATTGCTGCTGGGCGTGACTGCCGGCCTGTTGCTGCCGATTGCGCTGGCGCGCCTGCTGGAACGCCAGCCTTGGACCTCGCGCTGGTTTCTGGGGATGTCCGGCCCGCGTGCGCCGCGCTCGCCGGCATGGCCCTGGCAGCGTTCCCTGGCTCAGAAAGTGGGCGCAGGCTCATGAATTCGCTGTTTGAAGCGGCGTCCCTGGCCGCGCCGATTTGGCAGGAGGCCGTGGCGCATTTGGCCTGGACCCACCTGGTGGTGGCCGCGGCTTATGCGGGAGCAGCCTGGCTGTGCCTGTTGAATCGCCACCTGGACCGGCAGACGCAGCAGGGGCTCGCACCGTGGACGGCGGCGACGCTGATCTTGGTGCTGCTGGCGTTCAACACAGTGTTGTGCGGAGACGTCTTTGTCACTGATTGGCTGCGCGAAATGGCCCGGCTCAACGGCTGGTACGCGCAGCGACGGCCGGCGCAATACTTTGCCGCGCTGTGCGCAGTCGGTGTGCTGTTCTGGCGCGCCAGGCGCGGTTCGGGCGCAGGCCCTGGCGTGGACGTACCCGCCGCGCGTCTGTCTGCGGGCCTGGCCGTGCTGTTGGGTCTGCTGGCGCTGCGCACGGTCTCGGCCCATGGCACGGACGCTGTGCTGACGGCTCGACTGCTGGGCATCTCGCTGGGGCGCTGGGCCGAAGTGGGCGCCATCGTCTGGGTGGCGCGCAGCGCGTTGCAGGGGCTGCGCCGCCACTGAATACAGGACTTCCCATGTTTGAAAATATCCGTCAGGACCTGCGCGCGCATCGCGGCGACTGGGGCGCGCAAGGCTTCTGGGCGCTGCTGGTGTACCGCTTTGGTCGCTGGCGCTACAGCGTGCGCCCGGTCTGGCTGCGCAAGCTCTTCTCCCTGCTCTATCGAATTTTGTACAAACTGGTGCAGATCGTCACCGGCATCGAGTTGCCGTGCGAAGTGCCCGTGGGCCGCGGCTTCGTGATCGAGCACAGCGGCGGCATCGTGGTCAGCGGCTTCGCGAGTTTTGGCGACCACTGCCGCATCCGCAACGGCGTGGTGATCGGTCTGGGTCGCATCGACGAGCCGGGTGCGCCGCAACTGGGCCACCATGTGGACGTGGGCGCCGGCGCCAAGTTGCTGGGGCGCATCCGCATCGGCAACAACGTGCTCATAGGCGCGAACGCAGTGGTGCTGCGGGACGTTCCCGACAACTGCATCGCGGTGGGCGTGCCGGCGGTGATCAAGCCGCGCCGCCTGCCAGCGCAGACTGCGCCTTGAATCAGCCCTGCCAGCGGTTGCGCAGCCGGCGCAGCCCCGCCACCAGCGCTGCGCTCCAGGGCTGGCGGTCGAACCAGCGTAGCGGGTGGATGTCGGTGCGCGAGGCGCGCTGGTAGCCCAGCGGCGGGTTTGCCAGCCAGGTGGCCGTGGCGGGGTGGGAACGACGGAACCAGCAGTAGGCGCCGTCGATGTGCATGGGCCCGCCCAGCGGGTCGCCCGGGGGGCGCGCCAGCATGGCTTCGAGGTATTGCACCAGCAGCGCAATGTGGCGACCCTGCACGGCGACAAAGGCCGTGGTCGACAGCTCGAGCGTCGGGTCCGCCGCCACCCAGAGTCGGGGCGCAGTGTCCAACGTCTGCGCCGTGCTGTAGCTGCCGTAGAACATGCCCCAGTCGCCCGTGCCCAGGTCGGGCGCCAGGGCGGCGAAGCGGGGCGCAAAGTCGGCGCAGAAGTTCAGGTCGTCCTCCAGCAGCAGCACCGAGCGCCAGCCCGAGTCGCGCGCCAGGCGCAGCACCTGCAGGTGGCTCATGAAGCAGCCGCGCGCGCCGGTCGAGTCAAAGCCCGCGGCCTGCGCCGGCTTGACGGCTTCGAACAGCTGCACGCCCCGGGCCGTCAGACCCAGGCCGATGCGTTGCAGTTGCGCCTGCATCTCGCGCCGGCGGTCCGCACGGGTTGCCAGGTTGATGACCACGATGTGCTCAAAGCAGGCGTCCAGGGTCGCTTCCATGGGCTCTGGGCCTACTCCGAATCGCGCCGCGTGCGCACCCAGCCCGAGCGCTTTTTCAGCGCATAGGCCAGGTAGACCGGCAATTTCCACAAGGCATACAGCGGCGTCGTCAACAGTTCGCGCGCGCTCAGCAGTTGGCGCGCAAACTGCCACCAGCCCAGGGCGATGGCCAAGGCAAAACAGCCGCTGGCAGCGCTCACCACCAGCGCGCTCAAGTGCCACACCGGCCACAGCGACGCGGCCACGAGGCACAGCAGCTGGGCCACGGCCAGCAGCAGGAAATACAGGGCCACCGGCGGGATCAGCAAGTCCATGGCCAGCACGATCAAGGCGGCTCGCCCGGTGCGCAGCGCCGCGCCCATGAGGCGCGGCAACTCCTCGGTCATGGTGGCTAGGTGGCCGTGTTCCCAGCGCGACTTCTGCACCCTGGCCACGCCGGTGTCGACGGGAAAGGTGCTGCTCACGCGTGCCTGCGCCAGGAACTGCGCGGCGTGTCCGGCCAGCGCCAGGTCCACGCCCAGCTTCATGTCTTCCGTGACGTGGCCGGTGGCGAGCTGCGCCGTGGACATCAGCGCCCAGGGCAGGGCCATGCCCGTGCCCATCAGGTGGCAGGCGCCGCCCAGCCGCCAGGAGCCCAGCGGGCGCACCAGGTTCTTCATGATCATGGCAAATTCGAGCACGCGCAGCTTCAGTCCTGCCCCTGGCACGGCACTCATCAGATTGAGCATCTGCACCGGCTTGCCGCTGGCCTGGCATTGGCGCGCGATGGCGGCCAGTGCACCGTCTGACAGCGTGCAGTCGGCGTCCACCACCAGCACCACCTCGGGCGGGTTGGCGCGCAGCTGCTCCACGCCAAACGCCAGCGCATAGCCCTTGCCGCGCAGTTGGGCGTGCTGACGTTCCACCACTTCGGCACCAGCCGCGCGCGCCAGTGCCGCCGTGTCGTCGCTGCAGTTGTCGGCGATCACCAGCAGGCGGTCTTTGTGGCCGAGCTGGCGCTGCAGGCATTCGATGGTGGGCAGCACGTGCACCGATTCGTTGTGCGCGGGAACCAGCACCGCCACGCGCGGCGCGTCGCCAGCGGCAGCGGCAGCGGCAGGCGGCAACGGGCGGCGCAGTGCTGCCAGTGTCAGCGTCAGCAGCGACAGCGCGGGCAGGGTCAGCGGGAGGGTCGCCAGTGCGAGCAGGAGTTCGATCATTTAGGGGGCGTGGGTCGTTGGCTTGAATGCGCCACAGTCCGGTAACACTCGCCAGCCGGAACCTCAGTGTAATGGAGGCCATGGCGATATTCCCCCTGTGAGGGTGAATCAGCGCCAGACAAACAACCTGCATCACACAAGACCCTATGGACACCAGTCAACTGCCCGGGCGCGGCATCAAGCCGCTGCTCAGTCTGCGCCAGCATCTGCGCCTGAGCGCCACGATCTGGCTGCTGGTGCTGCTCGCGGGCCTGCCCGTGGCGTGGATCAAGGGCCAGAGTTACTACGCCGCGGAGTCGGTGTTTCAGGTGGCGCCCAACTACATGAAGACCCTGTCGACCGACAAGGAGGTCGAGTTCCAGTCGAATTCGCAGTACCGCGAATTTGTCAACCACCTGTCGACCACGGTGCGGCGCTACGACGTGATCCAGCGCGCCCTGCAAAAACTGCGCGAGGGCGGCACAGAAGTCCAGCCCAAGGCGCTGAGCGAACGCAAGTTCATCGAGCAACTGCAAAAGCTGGTGGCGGTGCGCGCCGTCCCCGACACCTACATGGTGCGCATTGCCATGGAAAGCCCGACGCCCGAGACCTTGTCCGACCTGGTGAATGCCATCACCCAGTCCTTTCTGGAGACCACCAAGGGCGAGCAGATCTTCGGCTCCGTCGAGCGCCTTCAAATGCTCGAGGCCAACGCCGCCAAGCTGCGCGAGGAAATCACCCAGCTGGAAGCGCAGCGCGTGCATTTTTCCGAGCTGCTGGGGTTGACCACTTTCGGCGAAAACACCATCAACCCCTACGACAGCACGTTGGCGCAGGCCCGAGAGAAATCCACGGTTGCGGCGATCGAGCGGGCGCAAACCGAAGCCACGCTGCAGGCCTTTCTGACTCAGCGTGAAACGCCCACTTCGCTGGGGCGCTCGCTCATGGAGATGCGCTTGCAGGACAACGGCTTGCAGGCCTTGCGCAACGAGGTGGTGAAGCGCTCGGAAGAGCTGCGCCGCAGCACCGCCGGCCTGGAGGAGAAGCACCCGGCAAAGAAGCCGGCGCTGGAGGAGTTCGAGGCCATCAACCAGCGTCTGAAGAGCAGTGAATCAGATTTCGAAAAAGCGGCTTATGACAACGTGAAAACCCGGCTCACGGGCTCGGTGCAGCAGAGCCGGCAGGTGCAGGCGCAGGTTCAGTCCCGACTGGAACAGCTGGAAAGCCAGGCGGCAAGCTATGCTCGCAATTTCCAGCAGGCCATGCGCATCACGGCCGACATCCACAAGCGCGAGCAGGAGCTCAAGGAACTGCGGGATCGCCTCAACTTCTTGCAAAACGAGCGCGGCGCCATGGGCTTTGTGCGCCTGGTGACGCCGGCCATGGCGGCGGAATCTCCGCTGGGCGTCGGCAAGACCAAGATGCTGCTGCTGGTGCTGGTGCTGGCCTGCGTGCTGGCGGTCGCTGCGCCCGTGGCGCTGGACATGCTGGACCGACGCATCGGCACGGTGAACGAGGCCGAGAAGCTCATGGGCATACCGGCCGCCGGTTGGCAGTTGCAGGTCGCGGACCTGCCGTCGCGCCTGTATGCGCGGGAGCAGACGCGCCGTTTTGCGTCCACCCTGATGCGCAACCAGGCGCGCAGCGGCAAGAACGTCTTTTCCTTCAGCTCGGTGCGCACCCTGGGCGGGGGCGGCACGGTGGTGCTGGATACGGCGGCGGTGTTGCAGCAACTGGGCTGGCGCGTGCTGGTGGTGGATGCGAACAGCTTCGCGCCAAGCCAGGCCTTCAGCCTGTTGGCGCCGGGGCTGACGGACTACCTGTCGGGTGACGCCGAGCTCGATGCCATAGCTCAAAGCCTGGTGCACCAGGAGCAGACGCTCTCGGGCGTAGGTTTCGGCAGCGTGCAGGCCTTCGGCATACAGCGTCTCGACCGCCTCAAACAGGCGGTCAGCAACTGGTCGGCTGCCCACGACTTCGTGCTCATCGACCTGCCGCCGCTGCTGCTCAGCGCCGATGCGGAACTGCTGATCGACGCCTTGGGCCAGGTCTTCCTGGTGCTGGAAGCGCAGGCGGTGAGCCGGGGCGAGGTCATGCGTGCCAAACGCCTGCTGGAAAAACTCGACCCCGAGGCTGTTGGCCTGTTTGTCAACAACATTCCGCTGTTCGACGGGGGCGGCTACATGAAGGAAGTCATGGTGGAGACACTCAGCGGCAGAAAGCTCAGCGACTTCATGAGCCTGTCGCGGCTGCGCCTGGAGATCGAGTTGCTGCGCGCGCAGTGGGTGCAAAGGCGCCATCGGCAATGACCGAGTACAGCGTCTTTGTGGCGATGATTGTCGCCATCGTGGTGCTGCGCCGCCAGGGGCTGGAGGATGCCTTCCTGCAGGTCTGGCTGCCATTCTTTTTGCTGCTGCCGTTCTCCTTCTGGATCCACGTCCCGCTGCTGTCCGATCACAACTTCATGCAGGCCGCGATCCTGCCGATGCTGTTCGTGCTGGTGAAGGAAAAGTTGTCCGAAATCCGCTTCGGTCCGATGGAGTACCTGCTGGCGCTGTACGTGGCGATACGCGTGGTCGCCGACTATTTCAGCCGGGGCTATTCGGACGCCCAGCATTACGCCCACTACCTCGCCACCGCGGTCATCGGCCCCTATCTGCTGGGCAACTACATCATCAGCAGCCGGCGCATGGACATTGCCAGCGCGCGCAAATTCGTGCTGCTGTTTGTGCTGCTCTTCCCGATCTTTCTGTACGAGGCCAAGTTCTGGGTGAGTCCGATCTTCCAGATCTTTTCGCCGCTGTTTCCCAACGCCTACAGCAACGTCTCCATCCGTTACGGACTGGCGCGCACCGCCGGCACCTTTGAGCACCCGATCCTGGCGTGCATCATGATCATCGCGGTTTATCGCCTGCACCGCTGGTTGTCCTGGCAGGGCGTGTGGGAGCAGGCGCAAAGCGGCGTGCTGGGATGGCTGCAGCAACGCTTGCGCGGCTTGCCGCTGGCCTTCAAATACCAGATTTCCGCGTTGCTGATCTTGATGGCGATCCTGACGATTTCCCGCGGCCCCTGGATCGGTGGCCTGGTCGGTGCGGCGCTGGCCGCGGCCGGGAACGCGAAGAACCGTCAGCGCCAGTTGCTGATTTTCGGCGCCGTGCTGCTGCTTGGCGGCGTCTTCGGGCAGATAGCGCTGGACGCCTACATCACGCCGCGCGAGGGCGAGGTGCTCAGCGGCGAAGCCCAGACTATGCTGTACCGCAAGGTCATGATCGAGCAGTACCAGGGCTTCCTCATGGACAAGATGTGGACCGGCTGGGGCCTGACCACGGTGCCGACCATCCAGGGCATGGAGTCCATCGACAACGCTTTCTTCCTGATGGCCTTGCAGCACGGTGTCTTCGCGCCGGCGGTGTTCGTCGTCATCTTCCTGTACGCCATCGCCTCACAGCTGCGGTTTGGCCTGTGCGCGCCGCCCGGTGAAGCGCCGCTGGGCTTCACCTTCTCCGGCATCTACCTGATGTGCTTCATCGCCTTTGCCAGCGTCTACATGGGCGCACAGACCGAGCCCATGCTGTTCCTGCTGCTGGGCTGGGGCGAAAGCGTGAAAAACCGGCGGAGCCTGGGCGACGCCAGCGGCGCGGCGCCCGCACAGCCCAAGCCCGCTGCCTTTCGCCGCGTCCTTTATTGAAATTGCACTGACGGGGCCATTGCTGCGCGGCGCGTCAGGCGATGGACTAGGAGCCTGGGCGTCAGAATTTTTTCAACGGTTCCGACCTGACCGTTGCCATCGCAAAATTGGCTGGGATGTGGTGGCGACGTCCATCACAACCTGCTTCTGTGCTGGCTCGTCCGAGACCGGGCTCTGCCCTACGACTTCAGCTTCGCATTTTCCGGGTGCTTTTGCCTCAGCAGGCCTGCATTGCACCCATTCGGCGCAGATTCAGCGCCATGCAGACGAGCTTGAACTCGGCTTGTGCCTTTTGTAACCCCCGCATGCTGAACTGACGGAATCCCAGAATGCTTTTGATCCATCCATTCGGTGGTTCAGCAATCCACTTGCGTTTGCGGTAGTCCCTTTTACCTTGCTCGGTTTCGAACTTGGCGGCCATCGCCACCGTGTGCGGGTAACGCTGTGCATCCCTGGGCTTGGCCAAAACTTTCCCCTCGCGCCCCAAGGCAATGACCAGTTCAGTATTCGGTTGGGTGATTGCCAACTCGGCCATCACTGCCTCGCTGCGATAGCCAGCATCGGCCAAGGCTTGCGCGGCTGCCGCGCCCGTGTTCGCCTTGACTGCGCCCAGCACCATGGGCAGTTGCTGTACGTCCGAGCTCGTGTTGACGACTTCAGCCGCAACGATGATGTGCGCGGTCTCATCCACAGCGGTCTGCGCGTTGTAGCTGTAGTCAAAGCCGCCACCGGCACGCTTCATGATGCGCGACTCAGGGTCGGTAAAACTGTCTTGTGCCTTGGACGCAGGGACGCCGAAGTCACGCTGATAAGGCTTTCCCCCTTTGGGCTTGCCGTCCTTGTCCTTGGGCTTGCGTTCATCGTCAGCGGTGCGTCCGTGCTGTGTATCACTTTGGCGTTGACGCTCCTCCAAACGGGCCTTGGCCGCTTCAATGGCAGCCAGCCGCGCTTGCCTGCGTTCAATCTCGGCGGGGATGTCCAGGTCGGGTTCGTTCTTCTCGGCCTCGTCGGTGCTGGCCGCCTTTTTTACCAACGCGGTGATCTGTGCTTTGAGCTCGATCTCAGTCGATTGCATGCGCCCATAGCTCATGGCCTTGTTGCGACTGGCGTTCGCCTTTATCTTGGTGCCGTCCACAGCGATGGCGCCCAGCTTGACCAGCCCCATCTCGCGTGCCAGGCGAACGACTTGGACTAACAGTTCAGTGAACTCGTTCAGGTGCAAAGCACGATATTCCCGGATCGTGCGATGGGCCGGAAAGTTGTCCGCGCACAGCACCCGAAACGCCACGTCCTCGTGAAGCTTCTTGGCAATCTTGCGCGAGCTGAAGACGC
>CAIKVZ010000253.1 GCA_903830985.1 uncultured beta proteobacterium | reverse complement strand
GAGCGGGGTCGCCCCACGACCAGCGTGGCGCAATTCAGGATTTGCGCCTGCGCCACCAGCTCCACTGCGGCGTCGCTACCGGCCAGCACCGCGGTGGTGGCGCCCAAGTCCTCGGCCAGCTTGATCACCGCCAGCACATGGTCGCGCTGCGCCGCATCCAGCCGTTGAAGTTGGGGCGTCTCCACATAAGCAGCGTGCCAGCGCACGTTGAGCTGTCCGGCCAGGCGCGCGGCCGTGCGCACCGTTTGCTCCGCGCCCTCGCGTGGGCCGATGCAGGCCAGGATCGCGCCCTCGGTGTTCCAGACGGGGGCGATGCTTTGCTCCACGCGGTAGCTGCGCACATCGTCCTCCACATGCTCGGCGGTGCGGCGCAAGGCGATCTCGCGCAGCGCAATCAGATTGCCTTTGCGGAAGAAGTGCTGCGCGGCGCGCTCAGCCTGCTGCGGCAGATAGACCTTGCCCGCCTTGAGCCGAGCCAACAGCTCATCGGGGGTCACGTCCACCAGGACGATCTCGTCGGCGCTCTCCAACACGGTATCGGGAACGGTCTCGTGCACGCGAATGCCGGTGATCGTGCCCACCGTGTCGTTCAGACTTTCGAGGTGCTGGACATTGAGCGCCGACCAGACGTCGATACCCGCATCCAGCAGTTCCTGCACGTCCTGCCAGCGCTTGGGGTGGCGCGAGCCCTCGACGTTCGAATGCGCCAGTTCGTCCACCAGCAACAAGTCCGGCTTGCGCGCCAGCGCGGCGTCAAGATCGAACTCGCGCAAGTTCGTGCCCCGGTACAGCAGCTCGCGCTGCGGCAACTGCGGCAGCCCGGAGAGCAGCTCGGCGGTTTCACCCCGGCCATGGGTTTCCACCACACCCGCCAGCACATCGCGTCCGGCCTTGAGCTCGCGCTGCGCGGCGCTGAGCATGGCGTAGGTCTTGCCCACACCCGCGTTCGCGCCAAAATAGATGCGCAGCTTGCCGCGCCGTGCGCGCGCTTCCTCGCCGCGAATCTGCTCCAGCAGTTGATCGGGGTCCGGGCGAGAGTCGTGCTTGTTGGCCAAAGGGAGCTGCTGTCCAGGTTATCGGGTTGATCAAAGATGCGAGCTTAGCGCAGCGCTTGCAGCGCGAGGTTCAGCCGCAATACATTGACCTGCGGTTCGCCAAGCACCCCCCACAGCGGGCCCTCCACCTGCTGCTCGACCAGGCTCTGCACCCTCTCAACGGGCAGGCCGCGCGCCTTGGCCACTCGGGCTACCTGGTAGCGCGCCGCAGCGGGACTGATGTGCGGGTCCAGCCCGCTGGCCGAAGCCGTGACCAGGTCCACTGGCACCGGCGCCGTGTTGCCGGGATCGACAGCACGCAGCGCATCGATCCGGCCCTTGATGGCGTCGGTCAGCGCCGGGTTCAACGGGCCCAGGTTGGAGCCGCTGGAAGATGTGGCGTTGTAGGCCATGGGGCTGGTGGCGGAAGGCCGGCCCCAGAAATGCTTGGGGTCGCTGAAGTTCTGTCCAATCAGGCTTGAACCGATCGGCTTGCCGTCGCGCAGCACCAGACTGCCAGCGGCCTGCGCGGGAAACAACGACCGGGCCAGGCCGGTCACCAGCAGCGGGTAGGCAACGCCGGTCAACAGCGTGAGCGCGCAGAACAGCACCAGGGCGGGACGAAGTATGTTTTTCATGAGGGCTCCTTGAAACGTGTGGCGTGAGGCTAAAGCTCAGGCCAGATGCGCCGCGACCAGCAACAGGTCGATCGCCTTGATGCCGATGAAGGGCACGATCAAGCCGCCCACGCCGTAGATCAGCAGATTGCGCCGCAGCAGCGTGGCCGCACCCATGGCGCGGTACTTGACACCCTTGAGCGCCAGGGGGATCAGGAAGATGATGATCAGTGCATTGAAGATCACTGCCGACAAAATGGCCGAAGAAGGGCTGCCCAACTGCATCACGTTGAGCGCGGCCAGCTGCGGATAAGTGGTCACGAAGATCGCCGGGATGATGGCAAAGTACTTGGCCACGTCGTTGGCGATCGAGAAGGTGGTGAGCGAGCCACGCGTCATCAGCAACGCCTTGCCGGTCTCCACGATCTCCAGCAGCTTGGTCGGATTCGAATCCAGATCGACCATATTGCCGGCTTCCTTGGCCGCCTGGGTGCCGCTGTTCATCGCCACGGCCACATCGGCCTGCGCCAGGGCCGGCGCGTCGTTGGTGCCGTCGCCCGTCATGGCCACGAGCCGGCCTTCGGCCTGGTACTGGCGAATCAGTTTGAGCTTGTCTTCGGGTGTGGCTTCGGCCAGGAAATCGTCAACGCCTGCTTCAGCCGCAATGGCCGCCGCCGTGAGCTTGTTGTCGCCAGTGATCATGATGGTCTTGATGCCCATGCGGCGCAATTCGGCGAAGCGCTCCTTGATGCCGGCCTTGACGATGTCCTTGAGTTCCACCACGCCCAGCACCGTGTGGCCATCGGCCACCGCCAGCGGCGTGCTGCCGCGGCGTGCGACCTCGTCCGCCGCCCTGATGACTTCTGCCGGAACCTTGCCGCCCAGGTCTTCAACGTACTTGCGAATGGCGTCGACTGCGCCCTTGCGCAGTTGACGCACGCTGCCGTCAGCTTGCGTCAGATCGATGCCGCTCATGCGCGTCTGGGCCGTGAACGCCACCTCGGTGGTCGAGCCCACCACTGCTTGACGAAAACCCAGTTTTTCCGCGAGCGACACAACACTGCGCCCCTCGGGTGTCTCGTCGGCCAGTGAAGCCTGCATGGCGCAGATACCGAGTTGGCGCTGTGTCACGCCGGGCGCATTCAGGAAGGACGTGGCCTGGCGGTTGCCGTGGGTGATGGTGCCGGTCTTGTCCAGCATCAGCACATCCACATCGCCCGCGGCTTCAACGGCACGACCAGAGGTGGCAATCACATTGGCCTGCATCATGCGGCTCATGCCCGCCACACCCACGGCCGACAGCAAGCCGCCAATGGTGGTGGGAATCAGGCACACCAGCAAGGCCACCAGCGCCGTGAGGCTCACCGCCGTGCCTGCCTTGGCGGCTTCCACGCTGAAAACGGAATAGGGCAACAGCGTGACCGTGACGACCAGGAACACGATGGTCAGGGCCACCAGCAGAATGGTCAGGGCAATTTCATTCGGTGTCTTCTGACGCTTGGCGCCTTCGACCATGCTGATCATGCGGTCCAGAAACGACTCGCCCGGATTGACCGTGATGCGCAGCACCAGCCAGTCCGACAGCACCCTTGTGCCACCGGTGACGGCAGAGAAATCGCCGCCTGATTCGCGCACCACCGGCGCGGACTCACCCGTGATGGCGCTCTCATCGACCGAGGCCACGCCTTCGATGACTTCGCCGTCGAGCGGGACCATGTCGCCGGTTTCAACGATCACGACATCGCCTTTACGGAGGTTTTCTGCCTGCTCGGGCAACCAGGCTGTTCCATGGAAAACCTTGCTGACGGGCTCCTTGTACTTCTTGGCCCAGGTGCTTTTTTTCAGGCTGCGCAGCGATGCCGCTTGGGCCTTGCTGCGGCCTTCGGCCAGCGCCTCGGCAAAGTTGGCAAACAGCACGGTGAACCACAGCCACAGCGCCACGGCAAAGATGAAGCCTGCCGACGCCTCACCCTTGCCCTGCAGGGCCTGCAGACCCAGCAAGGTGGTCAGGATGCTGCCGATGTAGACGACAAACATCACCGGGTTGCGCCATTGCATGCTGGGTTTGAGTTTGGCGAAGGAGGCCCTGATGGCTGGCATGACCAGCACCGGATCGAGAAGGGTCAGCGAAGTTTTTGTTTTCATGGTGTTTACCGGTGATTCAATGGGCAGGCCACAGCATCAGATGCTCGACGATCGGGCCCAGCGCCAGCCCCGGCACGTAGTTGAGCAGGCCCACCAGCAGCACCGTGCCAATCAGCAGCGTCACAAACAGCGGGCCATGCGTCGGCATGGTTCCGGCCGTCACGGGCAGGCGTTTCTTGGCGGCCAGGGCACCGGCGATGGCCAGCACCGGCACGATCACACCAAAGCGGCCGAACCACATCGCCAGCGCCAGCAGCCAGTTGTAGAACGGCGTGTTGGCAGACAGTCCGGCAAAGGCGCTGCCGTTGTTGTTGGCAGCCGAACTGAAGGCGTAGAAAATCTCGGAGAATCCGTGCGCACCGGGGTTGGCAATGCCGGCCTTGCCGTCGGTGGCTAGCACAGCAATCGCCGTGCAAAGCAACACCACGGTGGGGGTCACCAGAATAGCGATCGAGGTCAGCTTCATCTCATGCGCCTCGATCTTCTTGCCCAGGTACTCCGGCGTGCGGCCAATCATCAGGCCGGCAATGAACACCGCCAGGATGGCGAACACCAGCATGCCGTAGAGACCGCTGCCGGTGCCGCCAAAGACCACTTCACCCAGTTGCATCATCACCATGGGCACCATGCCGCCCAGCGGCGTGAAGGAATCGTGCATGGCGTTCACCGCGCCACAGGACGCCGCGGTGGTGATCACAGCGAACAGGCTGGAGGCGTTGATGCCATAGCGCACCTCTTTGCCTTCCATGTTGCCGCCGGATTGCGTGCTGCTGGCCAGCTGGTCCACGCCCAAGGGCGTGAGCAGCGGGTTGCCGGCCTGCTCTGCAGGCGTGATGACCACGACGGCAATGACAAACATCACGGTCATCGCCGCCAGCACGGCCCAGCCCTGGCGCAGGTCGCCGACCTCGCGGCCGAAGGCAAAACACAGCGCAGCAGGAATCAGGAAGATCGCCAGCATCTGCAGCAGGTTGCTCAGCGCGCTCGGGTTCTCATAGGGGTGGGCCGAGTTGGCATTGAAGAAGCCGCCGCCGTTGGTGCCAATCATCTTGATGGCTTCCTGCGACGCGACCGGCCCCATGGCGAGCGTCTGCGTAGCGGTCTTCAGGTCTTCCATGACGGGGTTGCCCTTGGCATCTTTCAAGGGCTGGCTGTCAGGTCCGTTCTTCGGCTGCTGGTAGGCGTTGACTTCCAGCGTCGTCACGTCCTTGTAGGCGTCAAAGTTCTGGATCACGCCCTGGCCCACGAGAAAAACGGCAAACACCAGCGACAACGGCAGCAGCAGCCAGGCCGTGATGCGCGTGACGTCGACCCAGAAGTTGCCGATGACACCTGTCGAGCGTGCGGCAAACCCCCGAATGAGCGCGAAGGCCACGGCGATGCCGGTCGCAGCGGACAGGAAGTTCTGCACCGCGAGCGCCAGCATCTGCGTCAGATAGCTCATGGTGGACTCACCGCCATAGCCCTGCCAGTTGGTGTTGGTGACAAAGCTCACCGCAGTGTTGAAGGCCGAGTCGGGTGACACGGCCGCCATGCCCGCAGGATTGAGCGGCAACCAGACCTGCAAGCGCTGCAGCGCATAGACCGCAAACACGCCCAGGGCATTGAAGGCCAGCAGGGCCAGCGCGTACTGCGACCAGTTCATCGGCTTGTCTGCGGACGTTCCTGCCAGACGGTACAGCGGTGCTTCCACGCGCAGCATCCAGACCGGTATCTGGCCCGAGCACAAGCGCGCCAGCCAGATGCCCAGCGGCCAGGCCGCCACCAACAGCAATCCCAGGTAAAGGGTCAACAAGCCCCACGAAGAAGTGCTCATCAGAACTCCTCGGCGCGGATCAGCGCGTAGACCAGGTAGGCGAACAGCATGAGGGCGCAGAAGCCGGCAAAGCCGTAGAGAGCTTCGAGGCTGCTCATGGCCGGCCCCCCTGCGGCTTTTCAAGCTTCCTGAAACCCCAGACCAGCAGAACCATCAGGCCCCACAGGCCGGCGCTGGCGGCGATAAACACGATGTCCATGAGCAACTCCCGAGTCAGATGAATGACTGGAGTGTGCTGATCGGGGCGTAAAAACGGGGATGAGAATAGTCAATCTGCCATATAAAAACCGTAAAGACGGGCTTCAGGCAGGCTCCATCCGCTCAAGCACCTCGAGCCGGATGGAAGCAGGCGCAGCCGCGAAATACGACTGCCGAGGGGTGGGGGCTTCAGCGCTGGGGTTGGCGCCGAGAGCCTGAACGGATCAGTCCGGCAGCAGAGACAGGTCGCGCACCGCTCCCTTGTCGGCCGACATCACGAGCATGGCGTAGGCCTTGAGCGCAGCCGAGACGCGGCGCTTGCGCGGCAGGGCCGGCTTCCAGCCTTTGACGTCCTGCTCGGCACGGCGCCTGGCCAGTTCCTCGTCCGACAGCAGCACGTTGATGCTGCGGTTCGGGATGTCGATGCGGATGCGGTCGCCGTTGCGCACCAGGCCGATGGCGCCGCCGGCCGCAGCCTCGGGCGAGACGTGTCCCATGGACAGGCCCGAGGTGCCGCCCGAAAAACGCCCGTCGGTCAGCAGCGCGCAGGCCTTGCCCAGGCCCTTGGACTTGATGTAGGAAGTGGGGTAGAGCATTTCCTGCATGCCGGGTCCGCCCTTGGGGCCCTCATAGCGCACGATCACCACGTCGCCCGCCTTGACCTGATCGGCCAGGATGTGTTCCACCGCCTCGTCCTGCGACTCGGTGATGTGGGCCGGGCCTTCGAACACCATCAGCGCGTCGTCCACACCGGCGGTCTTCACCACGCAGCCGTTGAGCGCGATATTGCCCACCAGCACCGCGAGTCCGCCTTCCTGCGAGAACGCGTGCTCGCCGGAGCGGATGCAGCCTTCGGCACGGTCCATGTCCAGGCTGGGGTAGCGCGTGGCCTGGCTGAATGCCACCTGGCTGGGCTTGCCGGCCGGGCCGGCCATGTAGAACTTGTGCACTTCGGGGGAGCTGGTGCGCATGATGTCCCACTGCTCCAGCGCGTCCATCATGGTCGGCGCGTGCACCGTCGGCACGTCGGTGTGCAGCTTGCCGGCGCGCTCCAGTTCGCCCAGGATGGCCATGATGCCGCCGGCGCGGTGCACGTCTTCCACGTGGTACTTGGGCGTATTGGGTGCGACCTTGCACAGCTGCGGCACGACGCGCGACAGGCGGTCGATGTCCTTGAGCGTGAAGTCGATCTCGGCCTCCTGGGCGATCGCCAGGATGTGCAGGATGGTGTTGGTAGAGCCGCCCATGGCGATGTCCAGGGTGATGGCGTTTTCGAAGGCCTTGAAGCCGATGGAACGCGGCAGCACCGACGCATCGTCCTGCTCGTAGTAGCGCTTGGCCAGCTCCACCGTCAGGCGCCCGGCGCGCTTGAACAGCTGCTCGCGGTCGGCGTGCGTCGCCACCACGGTGCCGTTGCCCGGCAGGGACAGACCGAGGGCCTCGGTCAGACAGTTCATGGAATTGGCGGTGAACATGCCCGAGCAGGAGCCGCAGGTCGGGCAGGCAGAACGCTCCACCTCGGCCACTTCCTCGTCCGACACCTTGTCGTCGGCGGCCATCACCATGGCGTCGATCAGGTCCAGCTTGATCACGCCCAGCTTGGTTTTCCCCGCTTCCATCGGGCCGCCCGAGACGAACACCACCGGGATGTTCAGGCGCATCGCGGCCATCAGCATGCCGGGGGTGATCTTGTCGCAGTTCGAGATGCAGACCATGGCGTCGGCGCAGTGCGCGTTCACCATGTATTCCACCGAATCGGCAATGATGTCGCGGCTCGGCAGCGAGTACAGCATGCCGTCGTGACCCATGGCGATGCCGTCGTCCACGGCGATGGTGTTGAACTCCTTGGCCACACCACCGGCGGCCTCGATCTCGCGCGCCACCAGCTGGCCCAGATCCTTCAGGTGCACGTGACCCGGAACAAACTGCGTGAACGAATTCACCACGGCGATGATCGGCTTGCTGAAGTCCTCGTCCTTCATGCCGGTGGCACGCCAGAGCGAACGGGCACCGGCCATGTTGCGGCCGGCGGTGGAGGTCTTGGAACGGTAGACAGGCATGGGAATTCCTCGTGGTGAAGGCAAGCCGCGCGTCATCGATGCGCGGCGCAAAGGTCTGAATTATGCAGGGACGAGGCGGCCCTGCGAGCCTCAGGGCCGGCGCAGCTTGGCGCGGCGGTCGGGCACCAGCGCACCGTCGACAAACACCTTGAATTCCCCCGGCTCGAAGGGGATCCAGGTCTCGTTGGTGGTGAGCGGCTCGGTCACGATGATGGTCAGGCGGTCGTCCCGGCCATTGAGCTGGGCCAGATCGACGTGCACGTCCTCGTCCTTGAGCTGCACGTCGTGAAACGGGTATTCACGCACCAGGTAGTGCAGCTTGGTGCTGGCGTGGGCCCACATCGCCTGGCCGTTGCTCAGCAGGAAGTTGAAAGTGCCGTGCTTGGCGATCTGCGGCACGAGTTCACGCAGCGTGAGCGTGAGCTCGTCCACGCTGGGCACGCCCACATGCGACTTGGACAGCTGCTGCATCAGCCAGCAAAACGCCAGTTCGCTGTCGGTATTGCCCACCGGATGGAAGCTGCCGTGCAACGGCGGGTTGAAGTCCTTGAGGTCGCCGTTGTGCGCAAACACCCAGTAACGCCCCCAGAGCTCGCGCACAAAGGGGTGGCTGTTGCCCAGGGTGATTTCCCCCACCGTGGCCTTGCGCACGTGGGCCACGACGTTGTGGCTCTTGATCGGGTAGGAGCACAGCATCTTGGCAATGGGCGAAGTGGCAGCGCTCTCGCTGTCAACAAAACAACGCACGCCCTTGCCGGGCAAGCCGCCGTCGGCGCCAAAGAAGGCAATGCCCCAGCCGTCGGCGTGGTGGTCGGTGCAGCCACCGCGTTGCGAAAAACCCGTAAAGCTCAGCGTCAAACTGGCCGGCAGGTGGCTGTTCATTCCAAGGAGTTGGCACATGCTTCGAGTTTAGCCTGTCATCAGCTCGTCACGGGCTGGTGTTGAGCTGGCGGCGGGGCGCGCGCAGTTTCCAGGCCGCCAGCATGGCCAGCAGGCACAGCGCGGCGAGCAGCATGAAAACTTCGTTGAACGCGGACAGTCGCTGCGCCGAACTGACCGCGGCCTTGAGCGAATCGCCATGCGCTGCCACACGCCACTCCAGCACAATGCCGCACAGGCTCACGCCGACGGCGCCGCCGAACACGCGCATGAAGTTGGACACGCTGGCGCCCTGGATGAAGAGTTCGGCGTGCAGGCCGCGCAGGGTGCCCAGGTGCATGGACGGCAGGATCAGCCCCAGGCCGATGCGTCCCAGCAACACCCAGGCCACGAGCCAGCCCCAGGCGCTGTCCAGCCCCAGCGCCAGCATCAGCGCCAACGAGGCGGCCAGCAGGGCAAAGCCCAGGCTGGCCAGAGGGTAGTGCGGCTTGCGGTCCAGCAGCCGCCCCACGGCGCCGATGGTGAGCGCCAGCGCCACGCCCCCCGGCAACAGGATCCAGCCGGTACGGGCCGCCGACAGGCCCAGCGCCAGCTGCATGTAGACCGGCAGCAGGTAGGTGGACCCGAACAAGGCCATGCCGTAGAGAAAGGCCACGACACAGCCCATGGCAAAACGCGGATTCTGAAACAGCGCCAGGCGCATCAGGGGCTCAATGTGAGCATGGTCCGTGCTTCGCCCCAGATGCCGCTGCCAGGCCAGGAACGCCAGCAAGCACAGTGCAGCCATCCCCAGCAACAGCCCGGCCGTGAGCGCGCTGCCCAGGCGACACTGCACCAGACCGTTGAGCAGCCCCACCGTGGCCAGGGCGCCGAGCAGCAGGCCCAGCCAGTCGAGACGGCCACCTCTCAGGCCCGCCAGCCGGGCCGGCACATAGCGCTGCGCCATCCACAGCGAGGCCAGGCAAAAGGGAATCACCATGAAGAAGATGGAACGCCAGCCAAAGGCATGGACCAGCAAGCCGCCCACGGTGGGGCCCAACGCCGTGGCCAGCACCACGCCCATGCCGAAGATGCCGGTGGCACGCCCGGCCTCCTGCGGGCCAAAGATGCGCACGATGACGATCGCCGGCATGGGTTGCATCACGCCCGCGGCCAGCCCTTGGGCCACGCGCCCGGCCAGCACAACATAAAAGTCATCGGACAGGCCACCGACCAGGCCGCCGAGCAGCAACAGCCACAGGGTGGCGCTGTAGCTGCGCCGCTCGCCAAAACGCCCCAGCAACCAGGGCGTGGTGAGCATGGACACGGTCATCGCCAGCATGAAGCTGGAGCCAACCCACTGGGCACGCTCCTGACCCAGGCCGAAATGCTGGCTGATGTCGGGAATGGCCACGTTCACGATGGTCGACGACATCACCGAGGCCATGGTGCCCAGCATCACCGAGGCCAGCAGCAGCCAGCGGTAGCGCGCCCCAAAGCGCGCCTGCAGGGCCGGCAGATCGGCCGTGGTCGCTGAGGTCAAAACTTGTGTCCTATAAAAGAACAAGGCATGGTTTTCCTGGGTGTCATGGGCGGCATTTTCCCGCATCATGGTCGCAACCACGCGAAGGCAGGTCATGCATACCCATTTCAACGAACACGCCAACCCGAGCGCGCGGCGCAACAAGGTGGTCAGCGCGGCCGAGGCCGTGCGCCTGGTGCACGACGGCGACACCGTGGCCACGGCGGGTTTTGTCGGCATCGGTTTTGCCGAAGGCATCGCCGTGGCGTTGGAGCAGCGCTTCCTGGAAAGCCTGCAGCAGACCGGTGTGGGCACGCCGCGCAACCTGACCCTGGTCTACGCCGCCGGCCAGGGTGACGGCAAGAAGCGCGGACTGAATCACCTGGGGCATCCGGGAATGATCAAACGCGTGGTCGGCGGCCACTGGGGCCTGGTCCCCGAGCTGCAGAAGCTGGCGGTGAACAACGAGATCGAGGCCTACAACCTGCCCCAGGGCGTGATCTCGCACCTGTTTCGCGACATCGCCGCCGGCAAGCCCGGCACCCTGACCCATGTGGGGCTGGACACCTTCGTCGATCCGCGCTTTGGTGGCGGCAAGATCAACGCGCGCACCACCGAAGAGCTGGTGCAGCTGATGACCATCGAGGGCCGCGAATACCTGTTCTACAAGGCTTTCCCGATCTCGGTGGGCATCATTCGCGCCACCACGGCCGACCCCGATGGCAATCTGAGCATGGAGCGCGAAGCCCTGACACTGGAAGCCCTGGCCATCGCCATGGCGGCGCACAACTGCGGCGGCATCGTCATCGCCCAGGTGGAGCGCATCGCCGAGCGCGGCACGCTGCACCCGCGCCAGGTCAAGGTGCCGGGCGTGTTGGTGGACGCGGTAGTGCTGGCCACCGATCCGGCGCACCACATGCAGACTTTCAGCGAGCAGTACAACCCGGCCTATTCGGGCGAGATCCGCGTTCCCATGGACAGTCTGCCGGTGCTGGCCTTGTGCGAGCGCAAGATCATCGCGCGCCGCGCCGCACAGGAACTGCGCCCGAACGCGGTGGTGAACCTGGGCATCGGCATGCCCGAAGGCGTGGCCAGCGTCGCGACCGAGGAGCGGATCATCGACCTGCTGACGCTCACCGCCGAGCCTGGCGTGATCGGCGGCATCCCGGCCAGCGGCATGAGTTTTGGCGCTGCAGTGAACACCCAGGCGGTGATCGACCAGCCCAGCCAGTTTGATTTTTACGACGGCGGAGGCCTGGACATCGCGGTGCTGGGACTGGCGCAAGCCGACGCCTGCGGCAACCTGAACGTGAGCCGCTTCGGCCCGCGCCTGGCGGGTGCCGGCGGCTTCATCAACATCAGCCAGAACGCCAAGACCGTGGTGTTCGTCGGCACCTTCACCGCGGGCAAACGCCAGTTGCAGCTGCAGGACGGCCAACTGCGCGTGCTGCAGGAGGGCCACACGCGCAAGTTCGTGCAGACCGTGGAACACCGCACCTTCAGCGGACGCGAATCGCGCAAGCGCGGCCAGCGCGTGCTCTACGTGACCGAGCGCTGCGTGTTCCAGCTCACCGACCAGGGGCTGGAGCTGATCGAGATCGCCCCCGGCATCGAGCTGGAGCGCGACATCCTGGCGCACATGGACTTCCGCCCGGCCGTGAGCGCGCAACTCCGACTCATGGACGCGGCGCTGTTTCGCGAGGAGCCCATGGGCCTGCGCCGGCGTCTGCTGGCGACACCGCTGGCGCTGCGCTTCGAGCTGGACCGCGAGCACCGCGTGCTGTTCATCAACTTCGAGGGCCTGAGCATCGACGCCACTGGTGATATCGAGGCCATCGAAGCCCATTTGACCGCCCTGCTGCAGCCCCTGGGGGAACGCGTGGCGGTGGTCGTGAACTACGACAGCTGTGCCGTCCTGCCCACGCTGATCGACGACTACAGCGCCATGGCGCGTCGCCTCAGCGAACGTTTTTACAGCCGCGTCACGCGCTACGGCACGGGCGGCTTCCTGAAGGCGCGCCTCGAGTCCGGCCGCTCCGCCACACGCTGATCAGGGGCGCGTCAGTCCGATTTCCAGCGCCGTGGCCGCTCCGATCACGGTCTCGCCCATGCCCTCGGCCATGCGGGCTTCACGCGGCGACAGCGGCACGCGCACCGCCATGATCTCGGCCCTTGCCTGCGGCCACAGCGGCTGGCGCTGCGGCTCGGCGTAGCCCAGGGGATAGGCGGGCAGGTTGTTCGACAAATCGTATTTGTCGCTGGCGCCCAGGGTGTGCAGCAGCTCATGCGCCAGCACCACGTTGTTCTGCGCTGCCTGCGCCGGCGTGGCAAAGGCGTGGACCACGCCGATCAGGCCTTTCTCCAGACCGAGCGAGTGCGGCACGGCACGGCTTTCTGCCGGGTCATGGAACAGCACGAACAGCTTCACCTGGGGTGCGGGGTGTGGTCCGGCGTCGCGCCGCCAGGCCCACCAGCGCAGTTGCAGGCTCCAGGCGGCGATCTGCAACGCGTTGCCGACCTGGGGCGGCGTGGGCGGCAGGACCGGCACAGCGGGCGCCAGCCACAGCTGCACCGGCGGCGACGCCGCCACACCGTAAGGCGCGGCCTGGGCCGTGAACCAGTCCTGAACGTCATGAAACGATTCATCCGACAGCGTGGCGATGTAGGCCTGCGTCACCGGCGAATCGTCGGCGGCGATCGGGTACACCGCCACCTGCAGGGAACTGTGCCAGCCGGTGGCGCGCGCCTTGTCACGCCAGGCGCCGATGGCCACACCGGCCAGCAAGGTCAGCAACAACAGCACGCGCAAGGGCTTGAACATGGCGGGAGAATAGCAAAGGCGCCGCACCGGTCCACGCCCGGCGTAGCAGAATGCGCTCTTTTGCCAAGGCCCTCCATGCCCACACTCCTGAGCGTCCAGAGCGCGCGCGCGCGCCGCGTGCAGATCCACGGGCGCAGCGTGCTCACCGCCATCCACAAACTGCCCATGACCGGGCCGGTGACCGTCGTTCCCATGGGGCTGGTGGGCGACGAACAGGCAGACCTGTCGGTGCACGGTGGACTCGACAAAGCGGTCTACGCCTACCCCGCCGAGCACTACCCGTTCTGGCAGGAGGCGCGCACCCAGGGCGGCCTCACCAGCATCGACGAGGCCCTGCCCTTTGGCTCGATCGGCGAGAACCTGACGCTGCAAGGCCTGCTGGAAGCCGATGTCTGGCTGGGCGATGTGCTGGAATTTGCCCATTGCCGCCTGCGCGTCACGCAGCCGCGCGAGCCCTGCTACAAGTTCAACGCCGCCATGGGCTTCAACGGCGCGTCCAAGCTCATGGCGCAATCCGGCCACTGCGGCTTCTACCTGGCGGTGCAGCAGCCGGGTACCCTCAGCGCGAGCGAGTCCTTTGCGCTGCGGCCCGGGCCGCGCCGGGTCAGCCTGGTGGAATCGTTCCAGGCCAAGATGAGCAAGCACTTGCGCTGAGCGCCAACTTCAAGGGAGAACGGGATGAAACGACGCAACCTGCTTCAGCTGGGCCTGCTCGCCAGCTCCGCCGCCAGTGCCGAGGCAACGGCCATTGCGGCGCCAAGGAAGGGCCTGAACATCGTGGAAGCCTCGGCGGCAGAGCTGCAGGCGTCCATGGCACAAGGCCACTTCAGCGCGCTGCAGCTGGTCGACGCCTATCTGGCGCGCATCCAGTCCATAGACCGCTCCGGCCCCCGACTCAGGTCCATCATCGAACTGAACCCGGACGCCAGGGCGATCGCCTCCAGCCTGGACCGGGAGCGCCAGGCCAAGGGTGCACGCGGCCCGCTGCATGGCATCCCCGTGCTGCTCAAGGACAACATCGCCACGGCCGACCGCATGCAGACCACGGCGGGTTCGCTGGCGCTGGCCGGTGCCAGCGCCGCGCACGACGCCTTCCTCGTGCAAAAGCTGCGCGCTGCCGGCGCCGTCATCCTGGGCAAGACCAATCTGTCGGAGTGGGCCAACATCCGCTCCACGCGCGCCACCAGCGGCTGGAGCGCGCGCGGCGGCCTGACGCTCAGCCCCTACGCGCTGGACCGCAATACCAGCGGCTCCAGTTCCGGCTCGGCATCCAGCATGGCAGCCAGCCTGGCGACCCTGGCCGTGGGCACCGAGACCGATGGCTCCATCACCTCGCCCGCATCCCTGGCCAGCCTGGTGGGAATCAAGCCGACCGTGGGCCTGGTAAGCCGCGCCGGCATCATCCCGATCGCGCCGTCGCAGGACACGGCCGGCCCGATGACACGCTGCGTGGCCGACGCCGCGGCGCTGCTCACGGTGCTGGCCGGTCCCGACCCACTGGACCGGGTAACGCGCGCAGCGGACCCGGCCGCGCAGGATTACAGCCGCTTTCTGGACCCCCAGGGTCTGCAGGGCAAGCGTCTGGGCGTGGTGCGCAGCCAGTTCGCCGCGCAAAGCGACCTGGTGGCCCAACGCATCGAGGCCGAACTCAAGGTACTGCAAGCCCAAGGCGCGGTACTGGTGGAGGTGGCCGAGATCCCGAACACCGCGAAATACGCCGACACCGAGCTGACGGTGCTGCTGTATGAGTTGAAGGCCAGCCTGCCGCAGTACCTGGCCCGCTACGCGCCGCACTCGCCCATCCAGTCGCTGGCCGACGTCATCGCCTTCAACGAGCACAACCGCAGCACCGAACTGCGCCACTTCGGCCAGGAGCTGTTGCTCACGGCGCAGGCCAAGGGCGGCCTGGACGCCCCGGAATACCTGGACGCGCTGGCCAACAACCGGCGCTACGCCAGGGAGCAGGGAATCGACCAGGTGCTGGCCGAACAGCGCCTGGACGCACTCGTCGCGCCCACGGGAGAGCTGGCCTGGCTCACCGATTTCATCCGCGGCGACGCCAGCGGCAACAGCTTCACGACGCCCGCTGCCGTGGCCGGCTACCCGCACATCACCGTCCCCGCAGGCTTCGTGCACGGACTGCCCTGCGGCCTGTCCTTTGTCGGCCGTGCCTGGAGCGAGCCCGCGCTGATCGCCATGGCCTACGCCTACGAGCAGGCATCGAAAAGACGGCAGGCACCCGGTTACATGCGCAGCGCGAACCCGAAGTGACGGGCGCAAACCCGTGACTTGCCGGGATGCGATACTTTGCCCATGCCGCGGCCCTGTTGCACAGCCGTGATCCATCGCCCAATTTGAAAGCCTGGCCGTGACCTTCCTCTACATCGCCATCCTGGTTCTGCTCATCGGTCTGGCCGTGATCTTCATGCGCCGGCCGAGCCAACCGGCACGCCCCGCCACGCCGCCACCAGCGACCGCGCCCAAGCCGGCCGCAGCCAGTCTGCGCGCACCGGCTGCCGCGGCTCCGGTGAGTACCGCAGTGCCCATGCCGGCGCGGGATGTTCCGTCCGAACTGGCGGCACTGCAGGTGGTCAGGGTTGACGAGCTCGACAGCGAGCGCAGGCAGGCCATCGTGGCCCAGTTGCGCAACGTTCCCAGGCCACCGCCGGCACTGCAAAAACTGATCTCCAGGGACTTTGTCGCCAAAGCCACGTCCTCCGAGTTGAGCCAGCTGGTGATGGGCGAGCCGCTGATTTCGGCCAAGGTGCTGGCCACGGTGAATTCGCCCTTCTACGGCCTGCAAAAACCCGTGGCCAACATCGGCCAGGCCGTGACCTTTCTGGGCTTCAACACGGTGCGAGGCATCGGGCTGCAGTACATGCTGAACGATTCCTTCAAGGCCAGCAGTGCCGAAGTGAACCGGGTCTTTGACGGCATCTGGGCTGCCAGCGCCATGGCCAGCGAACTGTGTACCAGGCTGGCGCAAAAGCTCGACCTGCCGGATCAGGGTGCGCTGGTGACCCAACTGGTGCTGTCCTTCATCGGTCAGTTGGCCACGGTCACGCTGCTGCCGGCCCACGCTGCGGTGGCCACGGCCAAGCTGGGCTTGTTGGGACGCGTGCAGCAGGAACAGGCGCAACTGGGATTGGCCGCATCGCAAATTGGCGGCCTGTTGCTGCAGGAATGGGGCCTGCCACCGAGCATCGTGCAGGACGTGAGCGATGTCGCGGCCATCCTCGTGACCCCGGCCGTGGCGCTGGACGCGCAGCGCGGACCGCGTCTCGCGCTGTGCTTCCTGTGCGCCCGCCTGGGAGAAAGGCTGGCCCGGGGCACACTGACCGAGCTGAGCAGTTTCGACCCGCTGACCGAGCAGGACCCGGATTTCTTCCATCTGCAAGGCTACCTGGCAGCGCCTGCACTGGTGCAACTTGTGGAACACCTGCATTCGCCCGAACTGCGGGACGCCGTGGCGCAGATGCTGGAGGCGCGCCGCGCTGCTTAAGCGAAGCGCGCCTCAGGCCATGCTCAGGCCTTGAGTTCGCGCGCGCTGATCTGGTACTTGAAGTCATCCGGCGCGTAGGAGTCCAGCCGCCCCGAATCATTCTCTGCCGCCGGGTACATGAAGAAGCCGAGCTTCGGGCCTTTCGAATGGGGCAGGCGCACGTCGTGCGAATTGTTGTACGCCATCCAGTTGCCTTCCCAGCCGCCAAACAGCGCCTTGTTCACCGGCGCCACGACCGGATTTTGCGCCGACTTGATCCACTCGGGCGTTTCCTGGCGCATCACCTTGGCCACATCGGCCGGGTCCATGCCGACCCAGCCATGTCCCTTGAGGAAGACTTCGGCGCGGCAATGCTGCGCACCCTTGAGGCTGGCCGAATTGCCGCCGAGCTCCTTGTAGCCGAAGGCCGAAGACGCAACGCGCAGGCCGTAGACGTCGCGCGCGGGCAGGCCCACGGAGCGGCACAGGCCGACAAACAGCGCGTTCAGATCGGCGCACTTGCCGCCCAGGTTGCCGGTCTCGAGCATGGTCTTGATGTCGCCTTCGCCGCAGCCGCGCACCTTGGGTTCGCGGAAAGTGTTGCTGACGATCCAGTCATAGAGCTTTTGCACCTTCTCGGCTTCCGTGTGGGCGCCACGGATCGCCTCCTGCGCCGTCTTGCGCACGATGCCGTCGGTGGGCAACAGGGCGGTGGGCCGGGTCCAGTAGCGCAGCGACTCGGCGTCCTCTGCCGCGCCTTGTTGCTGCGCCCAGTTGACGCTGCGGTTTTGCGTCTGGATGTGGCTGGTCAGTTCGACAAAGGGCTGGGCCTCGTTCTGCGCGAACTCGACATAGAGCATGCGCGCGCCGGTCTCGCCGTCGGAGGTGAGCTGGGCCGCGCCGTTGCTGGAGTAGCCGCTTTCCAGCGACTTCTGCCAGTCGCTGTTCACGCTGGGAATGGGCAGCCAGACACGTGTCACGCCCTGGGGCTTGGCGATGTCGACCCTGGTCGTGACCTCAAAGCTGCGCCAGTTGCCGCTTTGCGGAGCGAACTGACGCTGCGCCGGAGCTGCGCTCTGGGCCATGGAAAGTGGCGCCAGCGTGGCGACGGCGGCCAGGGCTGAGCCTTGTTGCAGGAAACGACGGCGCGCGAACGCTTGAACGGTGGTCATGTAGAGAACTCCGGAATGGTCAAAAAAAGACGCCGGCGCGGTAGGTGAAAGTACTGCGGGTGGCGTTGGCGCGCGCGGGAGAACCCCGCGACGCGCCAGACCATTATCGCCGTGGGCGGCGGCTCGGCGCTCAGGGCCGTGCGGCAACGACCCGCGCCGCCGGCGCAGCCAGCAAGGCGTGAACGAGGCTCGCGGCCTCCTCTCCCGCCCAGTCCACTTCACCGCGCACCACGGCGCGCACGCGAACGTCGGCACCGATCAGCACGGTCGTCGGAAAGACCTTGGCGCCCCATTGGCGCGCGATCGCGCCATCGACGTCGAGCAGTACCGGCAAGGCGATATCACTGCGCTGCGCAAAGCGTCTGACGGTTTGCGCCGACTCCTTGAAGTTCACCGCCAGCACCACGAGTTGCGCCGGCCCAAGTTGCTGCGCCAGGTCCTGCAGGGACGGCATCTCGGCGCGGCAGGGTTCGCACCAGCTGGCCCAGAAATTGATCAGCACCGCCTTGCCGCGCAGCTCAGAGAGCCGCCAGACGCGGCCGTTCAGGTCGGTGGCGGTGAGCGCCGGCACCGGTTTGCCGGCCGGCCAGGGCAGAACCTCATGGCCCTGGGCGCGCGCACCCGAGACCGCAAGCACGATCAGCAGCAGGGTGAGAATGCGTACGGTCTTGCTCATGCCCGCAGGATAG
>CAIKVZ010000252.1 GCA_903830985.1 uncultured beta proteobacterium | reverse complement strand
CTATCCTGCGGGCATGAGCAAGACCGTACGCATTCTCACCCTGCTGCTGATCGTGCTTGCGGTCTCGGGTGCGCGCGCCCAGGGCCATGAGGTTCTGCCCTGGCCGGCCGGCAAACCGGTGCCGGCGCTCACCGCCACCGATTTGAACGGCCGCGTCTGGCGGCTCTCTGAGCTGCGCGGCAAGGCGGTGCTGATCAATTTCTGGGCCAGCTGGTGCGAACCCTGCCGCGCCGAAATGCCCTCGCTGCAGGACCTGGTGCAGCAACTTGGGCCGGCGCAACTCGTGGTGCTGGCGGTGAACTTCAAGGAGTCGGCGCAAACCGTCAGACGCTTTGCGCAGCGCAGCTATCTGGCCTTGCCGGTGCTGCTCGACGTCGATGGCGCGATCGCGCGCCAAGGTCTTTCCCACGGCGCAAGCCATGGCACAGGGGTGGGGTGGCGATCCGTGTCTGTTGCCGAGCGCCAGCAATCTCCGCTTGTATTCTTGTCGCCTTGGTCGATGGCCGGAAATAGAGGGTTGTTGACTTCCACCATTCGAGTTTGGCTGGACCATTGCAGCCATTCCCGAGTGCGAGCAACTGCCGTCGTTCAGTCAGCCATGGTTTCTGGAATAACCGAAATCAGTGCATGGAACAGCTGGCTGCTGGAAACGGGCTTGTGCAGTACCGGAATTCCGCTGGCCATGGCTTCTCGCAGTCGGTCGGGTGCAGTGTCCCCCGTGATCAGGAGCGCGGGCAAGGTAAGACCCAGCAGATCTCGCAAAGCGCCGACGGCCTCTATTCCGGTGCGATGCTCCCGCAGTCGGTAGTCACTGATGACGACGTCGGGCTGCATGGCGGGCGCCAAGGTGATCGCTGCTTCAATCGACTGGGCGGCCTCGCAAACACAGCCCCAGCCGCTGAGCACCTGCACCATGCCAGCGCAAATGACGGGGTCGTCATCCAGCACCAACACCCGTACAAGCGGCAGGACAGGATCGCGGTGTGAGTAAAAGCTGGCTGCTTGCGGCGTTACATCGACAGCCAATGGAAGCTCCAGTCGGAACACGCTGCCGCGACCCACAACGGAATTCAGGCTGAGGCGAATGCCCAGCGAATGGACCAGTCCTTGAACAATGGCCAAGCCCAAGCCCAGTCCTTTGTTGCGGTCTCGCTCCGGGTTTCCAAGCTGGTGAAACTCCCGGAAAATCGATGCCTGCTGGGATGCCTCGATGCCCACGCCGGTATCCCACACTTCCAGCACCGCCATGGCGCCTTTGCGCCTGAAGTCCACCAGCAGACCGCCGTGCGAGGTGTATTTGATGGCGTTGGAAACCAGGTTGCGCAGAATCAGCTCTATCAGATTTGGGTCCGACAGGACGGCCAGCGCGCTTTCGCGCGATCGGTAGGTCAGCCCCCTGGAGTCGGCCTGTTCGAAAAATTCGCGTTCAATTTTGTTGAGAATGGGCTGAACAAAAAACGCCTGCAGCTGGGGTTCGATGACACCGGCTTCGACCCGGGAAAAATCCAGCAAGGTGTTCAGCATCTCTGCCGACGACTCACGTGCCGCCATGATGCTGCTGAGTAATTCGCCTTGCCGCGGGTCCAGCGCGGTGCGCGACAACACATCCAGAAACAGCCCTTGCGCGTGGATGGGCTGACGCAGGTCGTGGCTGGCAGCAGCCAGAAACATGGACTTGGCCGCATTGGCATCTTCGGCTGCACGTTGTGCAGCCTCGGCGACTTGCGTTTTGGCGTGCAACTGATTCAGCAAGTCAAAATTCTCAAAGCGCAAGTCGATGGCGATGCGCGTCTCTTTGGCGCTGTGGGATGCCTGCCCCAGCAGCGCCAGCACGAACAGGATCAAGGTTATTCCCAAGGCGTAGTAGGTCGGGTCTCCGAGCAAGAACACCTTCAACGTGACCAGGGCGATGGTGGGAACAACCGTCACGGCAAACAGGACGAGCACGGGCGCAAACGCCGACATGGTCGTGCTCGTCACGCCGGCAATGGCGGCCAGCACCAGAAAGCTGGAATTCGCTGTGCCGCTGCCCAGCGTCAAAAACCCCAGGCCGCCCCAGCCTGTGCTGTAGAAAATACGCTCCAGCACCAGCCGCCTGACGACGGACGGTGCCCGCTGCGCTGTGATGCCATGGCGCAGGTTGGCGCGTGCATGCAGATAGCTCACCCGCAGACCAGAGACCATCAGCACTCCCCACACGCTCAGCGAGCCCAAATTCCCCTGATCCGAAAGCATCCACCACAGAAGAACAATCACCAGTCCCGCAGGGATGACGCCGCTGACCTGATGCCCCAACACCAGCTTGAGTTGTTCCGCCAGAACCGGGCCGGGCGCCGGGCGCAACAGGCGGTAGAGGCGTCCAAATACCTGCTTCATGGCCAGTGCTAGCCAATCAGGCCGCGGTCCCGTGCCGCAAACACGGCCTCGGTTCGACTCGATGCATCGAAAAATTCCAGGATGTCCTGCACATGACGGCGCACCGTGTTGTCCGACAAGGACAATTTTTGCGCTATCTGTTTGTTGGACAGCCCCTGGTTCATCCAATCCAGCACCTCGCATTGCCGCGAGGTCAGTCGTGGCAGTGTGACCGCCCCGGCCAGTGGCGCACGGAAAGCCAAGCCGCCCAGTGCAGCCTGTTGGATGGCCTGAACAATCGCTTGCGGTGGCTCTGCTTTGGAAACAAACCCGGCAGCACCCCGCTCGAGCGCTGCGCGCTGCATGGGCAGTTCGTCCTGCGAGGACAACACCAGCACGGGGGTCTGCGGCCAACGCTTCCTGATCAGGGACAGGCCGTCCAGGCCATTCAATCCCTTGAGCTGGATGTCCAGCAAGACGACGTCCACCAGGTCATGCGGGCTGCGCACGGCCTCGTCGATCGCGGCGGCTTCAAATACCAGGCAGTTGGGCATCGCCGCGCCGATGACCAGGGCCAGTCCGGCGCGAAACATCGCATGGTCGTCAATGATGAATACCCGCAGGGGGCTGATTGCGCTCATCGACAGATTAAAACATTGATGGCGAACATTCCATTTGGTCCAAATGGACCATGGAATAAATCGAATGCATTGCATAGCATCCGAAGCATGCGCGGCCATCTCGGGCTTGAAGATACCGAATTGCCAACAACCTCATTCATAAAACACCCTCTTGGCACATCAATGAATAAGTCCGTCTTGATTATTGAAGACCACCCCCTGTATCGGGATGCCCTGGTACAGGTCGTACGTTCCATTGCGGAAGAATTGGTGGCGGTCGCCGTCAGTTCGGCAGAGGAAGGTTTACAACGAGCCGCAAGTCTATCAAATTTGCACATGGTATTGCTGGATCTTGGGCTTCCAGGAATGAGCGGAATAGAGGCGGTCCAGAGCTTTCGCCGGGATTTTCCGCAAATCCCTTTGGTGGTGATTTCAGCATCGGACAACAGGCAGCACGCCAATGCTGCACTGCGTGCAGGGGCACGGTATTTCGTGCCGAAATCTGCCTCCATTGAAATCATTGTCGATATTACCAAGCGCATCCTCTCGGGCGTTACTGAGGCACCCCAATGGGTCGTCACGCAAGCCGAACTGGCATTGCCCGTGACCGACGAAATCTGTCTGACACAACGTCAAAAAGAGACGCTGGTCCTGCTTTCCAAGGGGTATTCCAACAAAGAAATTGGCCTGTGCATGGGACTGGCGGAAATCACCGTTAAAACGCACGCATCGGCCATATTCCGGCGGCTCGGCGTCGCGAATCGAATACAGGCGGTACTCGCCGCGAGGCGTCTCGGAATTGGCGTCGCTCAGCCGAATGACGCCGACTCCAGGCCACTGCAGCCCACTCCCTAGGACCCTATCGGGACACCGGGAGGAACACCGCGGCGAGTCCTGACGGTCACGCGCTCCCCGCAGCATGGCCGGGGAGCGACGAACTCAGTGCGCCTTATTGTTCATACCAGACCGGAAGGCAACTGCCTTCTGTCAGGCTCAGGCTGACGCTATCCCCTGCGGCGGGGCCCACAGCGATCGAGGGCAAAACGCCTATCGGCACCTGACCCTTCAGCGCCGCCGATTTCACGATATCTGCAATGTAGTCCGTCGATACGGAAATTTCCAACTCGACTCCGACGTCACCCTCAATGCCGATGGACGCACCGACAAAGCCTCCGCCCACATTCGATTTGACATCACCAGGCGCCCAGGAAACTTGGACCGATGCATCTTCCCCCACCTTGATTCCGATGGTTGTTGCGGTACAGAGTGCCACGCCCATCTTGCCATTCGTGTCTACAGAAAATACCGTACCCAGGGTCGCACCGCTGCCAAAACCCGCAGATCCTGTGAAGCCGACGCCAAAGGTGGACACCGGCCATTTGGGGGGCTGTGCGCTGGCGATGAGCGTGCGCAAGAATTGCAGGTCCTTTTTCATTTGCGCCGGGTCGCTCACGTTGCCGACTTTGGCAATCTGCTTGAGTCGCTTGAGGCTCTCCACGGCCTGGGTGTCACTCTTAATTTTGGTCAGTCCCTTTGACAAGTCTTTGGCGAATTGCTTATCCTGTTCGAGCCATATGGCAAACACCTTCTTCTCAGCCTCATGGAAATACTTGTTAGCCTGGTCCTTGGCATAGTCGTACGCGTCCTTCAATTCAGCCCCGACCTTCGCCATGGCGTGCACGACTCCAGGGGGAACGGTGCCGGCATTTCGCGTGTAAGTGCCACGGGTGATGTCCCACTTGCCATCGAACGAGCAGGTGCCGCAATGGCTGCTGTTCATGCTGTAGCCTTTGTCGCAGTCCCTGTACCACAGCGCCAAACATTTTTGTGGCGTGCTGTCGTGCTTTTTCGCGAACTCTTTCATTGACTTCGTCCTCTCGCCGGCGAAGGTGCAAGTAGCGACCCCGCTGCTCTTGTAGCCGTCCGGGCAGTTCTGGGAGCAAGAGGTTGCGGTGCACGAAAACCCGTCGCGCGGCTTCTCATAGCACAGACCCGACTGCATCTCCTTGTCGCCAGAACAGCTGGCAGCGTGCGCGCCACCCATGGAAAATAGGGAGAACAATGTAAAAAGCAAAAGCATCCAGAGTTTCCTGGTGCGTAGTGACAGTAGCGTATTCATATATTGGATGGACCTTGATGGATTGTTTTCGAGCCGCTAGTTCGTACTGTCGATCAGCACGACCACGCCAATTCAGTATAGAAGTTAAAAACATCAATTTCACGTCATAAGGCGGCGACTATGCTTTGGTATGAGTCTGAATGCTCATGCAGCAAAATGTGACCGGTCTATTTCATATTGCACACTATACGAAGGTATGAATGAATACCGGTTCTCCAGCTGCTATTCTTGTCGACAATGCAATAGGAATGCCAGTTCGACCTCATCCATGCCAAAAGAAAAAATACGAATCGCGCTGTTTGGCAGCTTCTACCGCGGCTACTACGTACTCGACGAGCTATTGCACGGCCCATTGAAGGACTGCTTTTCCGTGGTCGGTGTGGCGACCGATGACGTCACGCAATCGTTCATCAGCGGCAAGGCGCGCGTCTGGCAGTATTCGCACCTGCCAAGTGAAGAAACCATGGTCGAGCGCCGCGCACAGCAGCATGGCATTGCCGTGTACAAGGGCCGAGTCAAGTGCGAATTGTTCTATGAAATGTACGAGACAGTGTGGCGTCCTGACCTGTGCGTTTCGGCCACGTTCGGTCAGCGCATCGACGCGCGGCTGTTCAGCTTTCCGGAACTCGGTTTTTTCAATATCCATCCCTGCATCAACGACGGCTGGCCCTCCAGGTACGCCGGCCCCAACCCCTTCAAGGCCTTGCTGGACGATGGCCATGACCACGCCAAGGCTGCGCTGCACCGTATCGACGAAGGTTTTGATACCGGTGAACTGCTGGCCATGTCCGGGCGCATTGCCATGCCGCCAAACGCCACGGTGATTGACATGCACAAGATTACTTCCCCGATGTTTGCCCGTTTCGCCATCACGGAACTGGTCAAGTTGTCGAAAGTCCGGGCATGAAAGCCAGCGTGCTCAGGACGCTGATCGTCTGCTGGTCGCTGTGCTGCGGGCTTGCCTTTGGCGCCGCAGCAGATTCGCCTGGGGTGCGCCTGCCGGACGGGCGCGTGCTGGCGCCGGACATCGCGCGCGTCGTCCAGCGTGGCGTGCTGAACGTTGCCTTGCTGGACCGCGATACGCCGCCCTTTGTCTTTGAAAAGAACGGTGAACTTGCGGGTGTCGATATTGATCTGGTGCGCCAGGTGGGCAGCGAACTGAAGGTCCCGATTCACTTTGACCGCAGTTCCAAAACCTACGACGAGGTGGTCGAGCGGGTCGCCGACGGCCGGGCTGACCTCGGCGTGAGCAAACTGGCGCGCACCTTGAAGCGTGCGCAGTCCGTGCAGTTTTCCACGCCCTACATGCATCTGGAACATTCGCTGCTGCTCAATCGCCTGGCGTTTGCCGCTGTGGCGCGCGACCAGTCGGTGTCGCAGGCGGTTCGCCATTTCACCGGAACGATCGGTGTGCTGGGCGGATCGGCCTGGGAAGAGTTTGCCCGGCGCAATTTCGTCCAAGCCACGGTCGTGCCATTTGCGACCTGGGCCGGTGCGGTGGAGGCGGTCAAGGGAGGCAAGGTCGTGGCGGCCTACCGGGACGCCATTGAAGTGGGCATGGTCATGAAAACCGACCCCGGTCTCGCGCTCACCCTGCGCACGGTGAGCTTCAGCGACCTGCGCTCGGCGCTGTGCCTGATGGTGGGTGCGCGCGACTTCTCCCTGCTGTCGCTGGTCAACGAAATCGTGAGCAATCAAACGGACCCCCCCACGGTGAGCAACTTGCTCAAGAAGCTGTGATGAAAGGCCTGCCATGAAGCACCCATCCCGGCGGGAGCGGCTGCAACGCTGGTCCACCCATCCGTGGACCGTGCTGTGCTGCGTGCTGGCCGGCGGCCTGCTGGCGTGGTCGGCGCCGGCCTTCGCCAAGAGCCTGTCCTTCGTGGGTCTGATCTACGTGGACCTGCTCAAGATGATCGTCATGCCGTTCATGGTGTCGGCGGTGATCTTCACACTGCAAAAACTGCTGCGTGACGGTGGCGTGGGCCAGGTCCTGGGACGCTTGACGCTGGTGTTTGTGGCGCTCTCGGTCACTGCCGCGCTGATTGCGACCCTGGCCACCCTGATCATGCGACCGGGCAGCAAGCTGTCGCCTGCGGGCAAAGTGGCCTTGGGGCAGGTGGTGGGCGCCGCCGCGGACAACAGCCACACCGTTATGGCCTTGCACCAGCCCGAAGCGCCGGCCAAGCTCATGAGTTTGTACGATGTGTTTGACTCCTTGATACCGTCCAACATCTTTGCCGCACTGGCGAATGGAGAAACCCTCAAGGCGCTGGTGTTCGCGCTGCTGTTCGGACTGGCGTTGGGTCGATTGCCGGGTCGGCTGGCCGATGCGCTGGGGCAGTCGCTGGAGGCGATTTTTCACGCCTGCCAGGTGCTCACACGCTGGGTCACCCTGCCCGTGCCCCTGATTTTGATCTGCATGACCGCCAGCCAGATGGCCGCAAGCGGCCTGGAGCCCTTGCGCGCCATGATGGGATTTGTCGTCACCTTCCTGGCCATCAGTGTGATTCTGTTGGCGCTTTCGCTGGTGCTGATCAGCCGACGCTGTGGCCGCTCTTTGGCTGTCGTTCTTGATGCGATGCGGGAGGCCTTTGCGCTGAGTGTGGCGACGAACAACAGTGCCAGTTGCATGCCGCCCATGGTCGACGGCCTGGTCGAGCGGCTGAATTTTTCACGCGCACGGGTCGAGTTGCTGGTGCCGCTGAGCGTTTCGCTGTTGCGTACCGGCGCCATCGCCTACTTTGTCTGCGCCACGATGTTCATTGCCGATCTCTACGGGCGCGAGCTCGGCGCCATGGAGCTGGGCCTGCTGGTGCTGATTTCGGTGCTGTCCGGCTTTGCGTCCACAGGCATGGCCGGCATATTGACCCTTTCATTCGTCGGTGTTGCCTGCAACTACCTCAGCCTGCCCTTTGAAGCGGCCTTCATTCTTTTCGCCGCCGTCGATCCGGTTTGCGCCATGGCGAGGACGGCCGTCACCGTGATGGCCAGCAGCGCGGCCGTGGCCGTGGTCTGCCCCAGACCGGCCCCGGTCTGAGCGCTTCGGAATCTGCAGAACCCTGTGACATATCCAATTATTTCCGCTAAGGACTCTATGCAAGCAAAGAGGTGGTGGTATTCCTTCAAAAAGGCCATTTGCCTGGTGCTGGCCATTGCGGCCACAAGTCAAACGGCCTGGGCACAACGGACCGCGAATGACGACTTCCACGACAAGCTGTTGCACCTGGGCGCGGGCCCCCTGGGGGGGTCGTTCGGACCGATTGGCGACACCTTGTGTGACGCCATCAACAAGGCCCGAAGGACCACCCTGGTGCGCTGTGTTGCCTTGGCATCAGCGGGTTCGGTATTCAATATCTTTGCCGTGGCCAACGGCTCACTGCAACTGGGATTTGGCCAGGAAGATCTGGTGGCGCAGGCGTTTCGCAGCAGCGAAACCAAGGGTGGCAACGCGCTGAGGACGGTGGCCATCCTGCACAACTCGCCAATCGCCATCATGGTGCGCAAGGCCTCCGGCATCACCGAGCTGGCGCAAATTCGCCAGGGTGTGGTGAACATGGGTAACAGGGGATCTGGCTTCTACGCCAACGCAACCGCGGTGCTCAAGGCGATGCACCTCGACGAGCGTGATTTGCCTAAGACAACGCACCTGCCACCGGCAGAATTTGAACGGGCATTTTGCGAAGGCCGTGTGGACGTGATCTTTGACGCCCTGGCCCATCCGTCCGACCTGTACCGCCGCTTGCGTGCCTGCGGCGGAGAGTTTCTCGATATTCCGCCGGACATCATCCAGGCGATGGTGGCAGACAACCCGTGGCTTCACCCCATGGACATTGCCGCAGGAATGTATGACCCGGGGCAAGGGCCCGTCAAAACACTGGGCATGCGCAACCTGTTGATTTCCAATTCCCTGGTTGATCAGGAAGCGATTTTTCGGGTCGCCGAACTGATCAATGTCCAGCTCAAAACCATGCAGCGCCAACAGCCCTACATGGCCAGCATGACATCGATTCAAAAAGGCGAAATCGATTCACTGGCAGCGCCCCTGCATGCGGGGGCTCTGCGCGCACTTAACGAGAGAACGCCGTGAGAACTTCACCCCTGAAATGCTTGCCCGGTGGCAAGAAGCTCTTGTCCGGATTGTTGAGTGCCGCCCTGCTTACGACCGCTGTGAGTTCCAGCCTGGCGTTCGCGGCGGGTACGGCGACGGCCCCGGCACCCACGCTCATGCAGGTGCTCAGCGCCTTGCGTCCGGATCTGGAGAAAGTGGCTGAGACAGCGGCATTGGCACGGGCCACAGCCGCCTTGGAATTTGCGGCTGAGTTGAAGCTTCCCCAGGCCAGCAAAGCCATCAACGAGGCTTTGCAGTTGGACCCGAGCAACTCCTACCTGCATTTTTTCAACGGTCTGGTCTATCACCTGCAGGCGCGCCAGGGTGACACGGAAAAGACCCATACCGCGATCGAGGGCTACCAGCAGGCCATTCGCTTCGATCCCAACAACTGGATTGCCCACGAGTTTCTGGGTCTGGCCTTTGTCGAGCAGCGACTGTATGTGCGGGCACAGGCGGCCTTTGCCGAAGTCCTTTTGTCCAGGCCGGATGACCCCGATGCCTTGCAGCGCATGTTGACGGCCTCCTACTTGAGCGGTGATGCCGCCACGGCCTGCTCGATTGCCGACCGCATCGCCGCCTTGAACACGGCCCAGGCGCCACGGCATTTGCGCGCCAGCGCATCCGTCTATGCCTCCTGCGGTGACTTTCAGAAGTCCGATACCCAGCGCCGGGCCTACGCGGCCAGTGGCGCGGGCACGGAAGAACTCTCCCGTCTTGACCAGCGCCTGGAGAGTTGGCGCGCTTTTCACAAGTACCGCAGCGCTCGCCCCGAGGCGGCTATCGCGGCCGCTGGTTCGAGCGGTGAACCCAGGATGCTCAAAACCCAGGCAGCCGCATCCGGATCTGCTGCCGATGCGGCACCCGTTGGCGCAAGTTCCAAAGTCCGCGAAACCGCGCCCTCGGGAGGCGATTCACGCATGGTGCTGGTGGATGTGGTCATGGTTCGAACCGAAGACAATCTCCAGACCACCAAAGGCGTCAATCTGCTGAGCACGCTGTCGCTGCAATATGGTTCTGCCGCTGCGCCGGCCTTCAGCCAGGCCTTCAGCCAAACGACGGGGACCGCCAGCACGACGGTGCTGACGCGCGCCATCACCGTGCCGGCCTTGACCTACTCGCTGAACATTGCCAACGCCAACAGCCGACTGAATGAGGTGTTGGCACGACCCACGCTGGCAGCCCTGGAGGGCATGCGCTCCGAATTCTTTTCGGGCACCACGCTGAATGCCGCGGTGGTTTCCGGCGGGACGGGTCAGGCCGGGAGTGCGGTGTCGATAGAGAAGCGCTACGGCGTGCGCCTCACGGTATTGCCGCAGATACTGCCCAACGGCATGATCAAACTGGCCATCGACGCGTCACGTACCTTTCTGCAACCACCCAGCACGAACATTGGCTTCACCTACAAGCTGGAGATATCCGAGATTTTGGCCAACGCCAATGTGGTGATGCGCATGGGCGACACGCTTATTCTGGGCGGCTTGAGCGAGAAGGAAACCACCAGCACGCGCGATGGCGTGCCGGGAGTGCAGGACCTTCCCTTGCTGCAATACCTGTTTTCGGCGCAGCAGAGAACCGACTACCAGAAGTCTGTGTTGATACTCATCACGCCGCGCCCCGCCAGCTACACCTGGCTGTCGGACGCGTCCAAGGCCGAATTTGCCAAGAACCCCGACGACCCTTTCACGCCCACCATGGACGTATTGCGGGCGCGCTACAGCGACTGGTTCAAGCCCTATCCGAATCTGGCATCGGTCTTTCATCACCTCAACGCGGCCGATCTGTACCGCGAATTTCGCACCGGCGATGTGACGCTTGAATCATGGGATCGCATGGACAGCACGCGTTCGCGCCTGAAGCAGGCGCTTGGTTTTCTGTATTACTAGGAAGGACTGACCATGAACGAACGCAGGATGTTGCTGCTTGCCGTCCAGAGCGGCCTGTTTTGTTTTAGCCTGTCCTATTTCGCTGCAGCTTGGGCCGGCAACCCTGCCGAAACGGAGCGCTTATTGGCGGGACGGTCCTGTCCTCATTGCGATCTGAGGTATGAAAACGCCACTGGGCTGATTGCGAAAGGGGTTGATCTGAGCGGCGCCTACATGTTCAACATCAACCTGCACAGTGCCCGGCTCAACGGTGCGTCTCTTGCAAGCGTGAACTTGCAGACCGCGAATCTGGAGCGTGCAGACCTGTCGCGCACCAGGCTGGACCGCGCGACCCTGTCCTCTGCAAGCTTAAACGGTGCCACCCTGATTGGTAGCTCTCTGCAGCAGGTGGAGGCAAGAGAAGCCAATTTCGATACCGCTGACCTGTCCGATGCCGACCTTTCCACTGCCGATCTGCGCCGTTCCAGCTTCATCCAGGCCTTTGCCGAAAACGCCAACTTCATGAGCGCGGACCTGCGCATGAGCAACTTCAGCAAGGCCCGGCTCAGTGGCGCTCAGTTTGTGAATGCCAATCTCGCCGATGCCAACTTCAGCGCGACACACTTGCCATCAGCCGACATGCGCAGGGCGCTGATGTCACGTGTCAACCTGTCGGGGGCCAACCTGTCCTACTCTGATCTGAGCGGTGTTGTGCTGAAGGGCGCCAACCTGCGTCGCGCGAATTTGACGGGAGTAAATTTGTCCCATGCCGACCTTCAGGATGCCGACATGAGCGGCGCGGAGATGGGCAGCACCGTGCTGGAGGGCGCCTTGACTTGTGGCGCAAGGTTTCCGGCAGGTGTTCAGGTGACACCGTGCGAAGCCGGCAACGGTCAGCGTCCAGTCTTGTCGTCCGCGAATTCCAGTGAACTTTGACGATTGAAAGAAATGGACCTGAATCGAGTCACCTTTTGAATGGGAATCTTTTTAGGGGCCGCTGCCGGGCCTTTGCTATCCTGCGGGCATGAGCAAGACCGTACGCATTCTCACCCTGCTGCTGATCGTGCTTGCGGTCTCGGGTGCGCGCGCCCAGGGCCATGAGGTTCTGCCCTGG
>CAIKVZ010000251.1 GCA_903830985.1 uncultured beta proteobacterium | reverse complement strand
GACCTTGAAGCTGGCGCAGCGGCTTCATGGTGACGTGCCCCAGATCATGTTGCGCAGCGGCACCACGCTCTCGTAGACGCGGTAGCGGTAATGGCGCCAGTCATTGGGGTCGCCGGGTGCGCTGTCGGCGCTGCCGTCGACGTTGAACATGGTGAAGGCATTCGCGCCATTGCCCCAGCTCGGCGCAACGCGCGTCACCTCGGCCTTTTCAAACTGCTGGCTGCGCGCCAGCAGCGCAAAGCGCACGGCCAGCAGTCGCGTCCAGTCGGCCGGCGCCGCGCCCGTCCACTCGCTGGCGCTGATGATGCCGTCGCCCGCCACTGCGGGCGGCACAGCGGCAGCGCCGGCCGCGCCGCCGCCATCGTCCACGCCGTACGCGGCCTGCAGGTTCACGATGCCGTCGCTCACCGCCTGCGGCGTCGCCGAGCGCAGCGTGTTGCGCCATTCCAGCCGGCCGCCATCGGCCGCACCGGCGGTCACGACGCGCCAGACGTTGCGACTCGGCGCCGGTCCCAGGTTGTAGGCCCAGCCGGCAGGGCCCACCAGCGTGGCAGCGGAAGGCCCGGCGTTCAGGCTCGCGACGCGCGCCGTGCCGGCCGGGTACGCCGCGCTGGGAAAGCTGGTGTAGGCCGCGCCCGCGACATGGTCCACCGTGAGACCGTCGATGTTGCCGTTGCCGGTGATCTCGACCAGGGCGCAGACACCGGTGGCGGCGCTCGTACCCAGGTTCGTCAGCAGCACCACGTCGCCCTTGTTGAAGGCATCGCGCCGCGTGAGCCGCTTGCTTGTGGGGGTGGACGCGTTGAACTGGCGCCCGGTGACAAAGTAGGCCGAATTGCCATACAGGGCGACGATCTGGTCCGGCGAGCCGGCCACGCCCGTGCTGTCCACGCCCTTGACGATCTGCACCGCGGCCAGGGAAAAGGAAAAGTCTGCCGGGACCAGTGCGTTGTTGTAGGCCGCCACCGTGCAACCCGCGACACCGCCCTCGCCCGGGCTGGCCGGGATCATGCCAAAACCCTGCCCCGCCACCTTGATGTCGCGCTCGAGCTGAAACAGCGCCAGCGTGCCGGCGATCTGCGCATCGTTGCCCGACGCCGTGCTGCGCTGTCGCTCGGCCGACGCGGCAAAGACCTGAAAGATGATCACCGTGGCCAGCATGCCTATGGGCAGTCCCACCAGCGTCTCGATCAGCGACAGGCCACGGCTGCGAGCGCGGGCTGGACAGAAGTGCCGGGGTGCCATGCCGCGCGCCTGCGCGCCAGCGCGTCGGGAAATCGGTGCGGCCTGCCCTGTGGTCAATTGAATCACCTTGCCTGTTGGACGCATGGGCCTGCGTCTTTTTGAGTTTCGTCAAAAGTCAGCCCAGGACTTATGACGGTTTTTTGATTTTTAGCAAATTATAGGTTCCATATTTGGTAACACCGTGAAAAAACCGGCCAGCGGAAAAATATAGTTATATTTTTGCAAACTCAAGAAGAGGGAGAAGCGCCGGCGACCGGCGCGGGCGCAGGGAAACCGTCAGGCGCTCAGCGGTGCTGACCCGAGACTGCGCCGCCAGGGCGCGGTGGCGGGTATGGGCTCAATGAAGGCTCCGGCCTTGACCGGTATGCCCGGCAAGTGCACGGGCGAAACCCAGCAGCAGCGCAGCGTGCCGCGTGCCGGCAAGCAGCACAGCCGTGCTCAACTGGGAAAATGCGTGCGGCTTATTTGACGATCTCGCGCCAGCTGATGCGCTTGCGTAGCGCGGTCAATTGAACAACTCACGCCAACTCACGCGCTTGCCAACGGGTATCGGCGTGCTCCATGGAATGTCTTTGACTTTGACCTGTGCAAGCGCACTGAGCCCAAACGCTTTGAGCTTAGATGAGCCAGAGGAACCGGCGTCCACAATCCCCAGCCCCACGGCAAGAGAAGCTGTATCCAGCACGTCACCGGATTTGTCCGAGCCCGACACCTGACATCCCGAGACCATGTCGACATAGTTCAGCCAACTGTGTCCGCTCGAGCAAGAACCGTCGCTGCTCGGCACATTCGTGACAAAGGCCAGCGTCCCTTTGGCGGCCTTGAAATCGACGTTCATGCGCTCGCCGGGTTCCGGCAAATCCATCACCCAGCCGGTCTTGTTGGAGCAAACGGTTTCTTTAACACCCACAGTGCGGGTGCTGTTACCAGTGACTGCCGTAACGGTAATTAGCTTGAGCGTTGGGCGCACATCAAAGCCCGGATAAACCATGTCCTTGAAACTGTAAACAGACTGCGTGCTGAAGTTGGCGGCAACCACGTCCGGTGCACCCAGCAATTGCCCCGTGCCGACAAAGATGTAGGGGTAGCCACCAATCTCGGCCAACTCGAGGCGTGCGGTGACGGGCTGCACAACCGGGGTGGTGTCGGCCGACTTCAGCACCGCAAGCTTGACCGCCGTGCCGGGACTGCTGTTGACATCAAAGCGCCAGACATTGCCAAGCAGGTCGCCACCGTAGACGCGTTGCGTTGTATTGTCGACGGTTGCGTTGTTCACCCAGTTGTTGATTTCGCGCAAACCACTGGGGCTGGCGACCGTGCCGGAGTCGGTCGTAGTTATGCCCACATTGGTGGAAATTTTTCGCAACAACGCACCTGACTTGGCGTCGACCACGTACAGGTAGCCGTGACCGTCGGCGTTGTTGTAGCCGCTGGTGAAGATCACGACCCAGGTCTTGTTGGCGTCGTTCAGTTTGCTGATGATGGGACGGCCAAAGCTCAACCCCATGTTGGCATCCTGCGCCAGGGCGAACTCCCACAAGGACTTGGGCGCATCCGGGTCCGTGATGTCCAGCGCGTAGTAGCCATTGCCGCCGGCGTTCAGGCCACCCACCAGGATCGTGCTCCATCCTGAGGCGTCGTGCACATCGCCCACGGTAGGCGTTCCATCCACAAGAAACTGATGGTTGACGTCATAACGCACGTCCGCCAGGCTGTACAGCTTTGGCAGCACCTGGCCGGGAATATAGGCCCAAGCCTCCTTGCCGCGATCGGCCCAGTTCGTGTCCGTTGCAGTTGGCGCATAAAAGGCGTGAAGCATGCCGTCATTTGCACCGACGTACACCATCTTCTTGCGGTTTCCTGGCGCGGTCGTCGGGTCCTTGAAGCCCAGGTAGCCCGAATCAAGGTAGCCAAACGACGGGCCTTTGACGTAGACCGGTTGCGAATCCACGATGTCACCCAGCACGCTGTCTCGCTTGCGGTACAGAAGCGTCAAGTCATTCGGCACAAAACCCTCAAAGCCGGTTTGGCCGCGCAAGTAATTCACCAGGTTATTGCCAGCAGCTGCCGTCCTTTGCCCAGCGCCCATGGAAGGGTAGTGCGACCACAAGGCGACATCCGTGGAATCAAAATAGGTCTTTTGCGGGCTGGTCAAATTCCCCCAAAGAAAGGGCGTCAAGTTATTGCTGCCGTTCACGCTTCGCAGGTAAATCTTCCGGTCGTCGGCGGTGGCGCTCACCATGGACTGAAGTATCTTCTTTGCACTCCACAGCGGGGCAGCAAGCGCAGTGCCCAGGGTGGTGTCAATCCCCAGGGAGGCAGATGTCGGATCCAGCGTCATGCCGACCAGATCCCCGGTCCACGACACTTGCTGGAATCCGGGCACAAACACGGCGTTGCTGTCGCCCGAGGTCGGTGTTGAAGTGGTCACCGTGGCACCGCCGCCGGCGCCGAAGCTCTTGTCGATTCCGCTCAGTGCAGCCTGGAGACTGACGATCATGCTGTAGGAATTTTTGGCGCTGAAAAATTCACCACGACCGTTCACCGCTGCGTGCCAGAAATCGTCAATCGACTGTGGCTTACTGTAAAGCCCCACGTCCGAACTGGCCTCCACCTCAGGGGTGGGCCAGATCGGCCAACTCAGGGCGCCAGAACGAATCAGCGAAAAGTCTCCCGTCGTGCTGCTTCGGTATAGCGGGTCATAGGCGATCGTACCCGAGACACCCAGGCCAACAACATAGGTGACCATATGATGGTGCGCAGCCCGGTCATCCTCCGGCCCCGCAGATGGCGGCGAAGGCAGCACGTCCGTATCCTTGGGGCGCAGGTCGGTTACGTAGTAGTACTGCGCCACGTCCGCCAGCGAGTCAATGCTGCCCGTATCAGCCAAGGCCGCGCTGCAGGGGATGGCGAGCACCGCAGCAGAAATTGCCGAACGCGCCCATGGTCTGAAATGATCCATCACATTTGTTCCTTCGCTGCTGGGCAGCTTCTCTGCAGTCACAGAACTTCCCCAAACCGGCGGCACGCGGTGCTCACGGTAGCACCTTGAAGCCAACGCATGGCCACTGAGTGCATACGGCTGTGGTGACGGCGCCACTGGCTGCAGTATTTGTATTGAGAATACCGACTGGACCGCCCAGCAGCGCCTGCAGCGGATCGATGGAGGCATCCACACTCCATGCAGCCGGCGATGGCCAAGGCTTTTCCGAAGCTGCCGTGCAGACCCCGTCATTGATCCACGGACCAAGTGTGCCCGTGAGCAGCAGCAGCTTCTGGCCAAATGCCGTATTGCCGCTGTAGCTTTGCTGGTAGGTGTCAATGCGGAACTGCTTTTGACGTTGCCATGCGGTGGAGGTGGCGCTGCAAGTAGTCGTCTTGTAGTCGGGGCCGCTGGGATCGCTATCCGCCAAACAATTGGCAGCGGGCGTTGTGGTGCTTGAATCCTGGGTCTGATTGCAGACATTTCTCGTCCAGACACTGCTGCTCGTGCCACTCTTTTTTGTGGCCGCACCTGTCACACAACTCCCGTTGGGTGAAGGTACGGTGATCGCCAGAACGCACTGCTGGGTCGCTGATCCAACGACGGTTGGAGGGCTCGGCGAGCATGCACTGGTCGTACTCAAGGCAGCGGTGTGCTGCACGCAGGTGTTCAATGAGCCGGCCGCATCGGTGAATTGGGTATAAATATAGGATGAACCGGTCCCGGGGTTGGGGCTGACACTGCTCGAACTGACGACGACGGCCCCCGTCCCGCAACTCTGAACGGCTTCGTTCACCCAGGTCCCGGTAGTCAGAGCGCAAGTGGTAGTGAGACCCGTAGCGTTGTTGTATTTGGTTTGCCCCACAGTGCAACTTCCCATCGCAACGTTGTAGGTTGAGTTCACCGTGACGGGTCCAGCGCATTCCACATAGGTTCTTGCGGTGTTCTTGGTGGTCTGGGTGCACTGCCCTGTTTGAACGTACTTCCACGTTGAAGACGGCGCGTTGCACGTGGTGGTAATGAAAGTCACCGGATCGGTTGTGCTGCCTGCGGTGCAGGAGTAGGCATTGACCGGGACGGCAAGGGCGGTATTCACGGTGCAAGTCGTTACCTGTCCTGTGACCGGATCGGTATGGGTCGACTGTGTATTGGGTGCAACGATCGGATAGGTGCAGGCGGAAACGTAGTTGCTCGAAAGAACGGCGCTAGGGTTGCAGCTGGAATACTGGCCCGTGAGTGGCTGGTTGTAGCCCTGCGAACTCGGGCAGGTCTTTGGGTAGGTGGTGCCGACAAGAGTCGTCACACAAGTCGTCTGCTTGCCGCTTGAACTGCTGTAGCTGGTGGTCGTTCCCGGCGTTGTCGTACAGGGCGAGGTTGTCGGGCTCACCGTTATAGCCGCTGCAGTTGAGTAATTGCAGGTGGTCTGTGCGTAGGGCGAATTCGGATCGTTCGTAACGGTCTGGGCTGCAGGGCCGGGGCAGGTCGCGAGATTCACCTTCGCGGGCGTCGTTGCCGACCCGACCGTGTAGGTGGCTGCAGGGCAGGTGGTCACAGTCAACAGGCCATCGGTTGAAGTGCCGGGTGTGCAGGTATCGGTGAACTTGATCGCCGTCTTGACGGTCGTCGTTTTGCAGGTTGTGGTCGAATTCGACGGGCAATTTGCGGGCAAAACGTTATACGGAGCGGAGATGGCTTGGTTGGCGAGGCAAGTGACGTTGTAGGAGTTATTCGTCCCTGCAGGAGTAGTCGGAGGCGTCCAGTTGGTCGTTGTCGTGCCAGCTGGGCAGGCTGTGGTGATGACCGAACCGGATACGGGGCTACCCGAACCCAATATCGCTGTTTGCGTCGGACCGCAAGTGATCTTGATGTACGGCGTCGTGGATCCCGAATTTATTTTTGCTGTACATGCCGCTGAACCCACGTAGGAATAGGTTGCAGTATTGGTGCAGGACCGCCTGGCCAACCCTACCAGCACATTTGAGGTGCCAATGCAGGAATCCGTTTGCGTGATAGGCGTTGCGGCACCGGTGACGGGTAGCGAACAGGCGGTTGTTTTCCATCCATTGTCAAACGTGCCTGTGATGGATGTACAGGTAGCGCTGGGATCTATGCCCGTGGAGTCAAGCCATGCCGCTGAATGTGCACAGCCCCCGTAGAGCGAGGGACTGGTGCAGGCGCTTACGTAGACTGTTTTGCCATCCGGACCATTTTCCTGCCATTGCGTGACCGAATAAGTGCGGGTCGTAAGCACCTGCGTCGGCGTCCACGTTGTCATCAATGCATAGTCATAGGAAATCTGGGTACCGAGGTCAGTTCTAAGGGTATTGGCAGTCCACACTTGCTTGTTAGCGACGGTCTGGGTGCTGGTGGTGTCGGTGCTACTGCTTTTCACCACGGTATTGACGGCACCGGTGACCACTTCCTGCAGTTGCACCGTGCTGACGGTTTGCGTCCAGGTGGTCTGTGTCGTCCTCTCGTCCGTGCTGGTCTGCGTCTGCTTTTCGCGCTGCTGGGTCACGGTGCTGGCCGTGTAAGTCTCCAACTGCTGAAAGTTGGACCAGATTTGCATGGTCACGGTGCTGCAATCGATCGCCTGGTACCAATTGGTCTGATCCTGTTCAAAACCGTACTTGCTGCCGACGCCGACGCCGTCGTAAATGGGGCGCGGCGAATACTCAAGCAGTCCGTCGCCGGTCAAGGGGTTGTCCCTCTGCCCCACCCGCGTCACGCCATCCATCTGGACCGGACCGTAGGTCTCGTAAGACTTGTTCCAGTACCCGTCGGTCGTCATGATGGTGTAGTTGCGCTGGCAATTTTGGTTCCTGGGATCGTCCAACATCCCGTAGTTGAGGCCATCGGCGGCAGTGCCGCGCGCTCCCGATGCCGTTCGAATACCGTCATCGGAATAGTGCCGACCGACGCGTGCCAGGCCTTCACGCGCGGGGGAAGATCCACTGGGCTTTTGTTTCTGGAACTTGTCAAAAACGGCTACACGCTGAGCCAGGTCAAAGTCCCTGATGGGTTCGTACTTCAATGGTGACACCATGGATGACCGGGTGGGCGGGGTATCCGCCAACGGGGCCATGGAAATAAATCCCACGCGGTACTTGCTGTCGATGTTGGCAAAGGCACGACCTATGCTGCTCTTCATCAGCGCCATGCGGGTGCGGTAGTAGGTGTACCAGATGGCAAAATTTGCCTGTTGCCCACTGCTGACGAGGGTTTTGGCGCTCCACACACCACCGGTTGTGGTGGTCTTGCCAACGGCGTCGGTGCACGGCGAGAGGCTTGCTGCGCCCTTCATCAAGGTCACGTCGGCGCTGCCAGTGTTGGGGGTATAGGTGTAGTAATAGGCCCCCTGCATGGAGTCCGGCGTGCCCGTACCGAACAGGGTTTTGGCGTCAAAGGCCTGAAACTGTGTGGACAGATTGACGGTCGTGGTGTTTGACGCGTCATAGTAGTCATAGCGCGCGGCATTGAAGTTGGGCGTCGGCGCTGGCCCGATAGCATTCCCATTCACCACAACCTGAGGCACGACGTAGACCTCGGCAGGATTGAAATAGAGTGAGTTGCACTGGTAACTGCGGTAGCCGATCGACTGATCTGGCTTCCCCAACGCCTCCATTTCGTCCGGAATGTGCGTGTTTCCCATCGAGTCCGAGGTATCGATCAACAGCATGATGTTGGGGTTGCCGAGTCCCGAGTTAGCGATGGGAACCGACGACAACACCGTTTGCGCGTGACCCGTAGGGCACAGCAGGGTCAGCAACAGTGCCGCCGCAGCGAACGGCAAGGCCAGCACCGCTTGGGCAAGCCGTGGCTTCGACATGACACGAGATTGGGTTTGCATCTTGGGTTCCACAGTGGGTTTATTTGACGATGACCTGGGTGTAACTCACGGTGCCGCGCGGGCCGTCGATTCGACTGGTCACGCGAAAATAAGGCGCAGGGGGTGCAGCGGCAATACCGGAAGCGCCGCTCGCCCCACCCCCTCCCAGGCCGAGGGTTGTACTGTCCATGACCGAGACGCAGTCGTTGCCCGCGAGACTGCCGACGTTCTTGCACAGGCGGTGCACGACATAGCGCACTTTGTCGCCGTTGCCGTCGTCCCTTGTCGACACTTGCACAAACTTGCTGGTGTCCCAGGCGAAGGTCTTGTAGTCGAAGGCTTCATCCCAGGTTGCAAAGTAGCCGTTAGCCTCCTGGTCCTTCTCCTTGTCGAGTGCGGTAGCCTTGCCCACATAGCCCATGGCGTCGGTCACACCCATTTCACCGGCAGACGTGGCATTTTGTTTGAACGCGACATTGCCGGCGACGCCCTGCCCCATGCCGGCAGAACGCAGCAGTGACACGCCCGCGAGCATCATGATCACCATGACCACCAGCGCCACATACAGCACCATGCCTTCTTGGCTTCGGGGTGCGGACCCCGATCGGCACTTGCAGACCTTGTTCACGAGCAGACCCCCCAAATCACGTTGCGCAAGGGAATGACGCTTTCGTAGATGCGATATCGGTAATGTTGCCAATCAGGGATCGCCGTCATGTCGAAGCTGCCCCCCGCCCAGGCCGGCGCGGTTGCCAGAAGGGTCTTCTCGAGCTGCGAACTGCGCGCCAGCACCGCCACGCGCACTGCCATCACCTGGGACCAGCTGGCGGGGGCAAGCTTGGTCCAGCTGTCTATGCTGCAACTGGCGCTGGTGCCCGAAACACGCAGTCCGTACTCGGCCTGCATATGCACGATGCCCTCGGCCACGGTGCCGGCAACACCAGTCCCCAGGGCATTCGTCACGGTAAGTACATTGTTGCCGGCGACGCGCCAGCGGTTGAGGGCTGGCTGCCCGCCCAGGTTGTAAATCATGCCCCCGTCGTTCAGTGTGTTCGGTGTTCCCGCACTGTTCTGTATGTAGGGGCTCAGGTAGGGACCACCCTGCGCATGATCGATAGTCAAGCCATTGACATTGGCCGTGCTGGTGACTTGAATCACTTCGCAGTCTGCTGGCGGGGTGACCAGGTCGGTCAACACCAGTACATCGCCCGGGTAGATACCACCACGCGAGCTCGTGTCTTTGCTGATGGCATCGCCGCCCGTGTAGCGACGCCCTGCCACCATGTAAGACGAATTCCCGAACAGGATGTCGACGCCGTCAGGTGCAGCGGGGCTGGCACCCGGCGTGATCAGCAGCGGTAGCATTGGAAAGGTGAACGGCGCCGGCGGCACGGTCGGGTGGATCGCTCGAACCGTGCACGCCGCAGCGCCGTCGTTTGGCAGATTGCCCAGGCCCATGCCGGCAACCTTGAGGTCACGCTCGAGCTGAAAGTAACCGATATTGCCCGCAATCTGCGCCTCATTGCCCGCGGCAGTGGACCGGCTCGACACCGTGGTTGACAAGAAAACCTGAAAGATCACCAAAGTCGTGATGAGGGCAATGGCCACACCGACCATGATTTCAATCAGGGAGACGCCGTGCTGAAGGCGCTGCCGCCGGGTATTGCGCATGGCAGCCTCAGTTGACATACGTGACCGCAACGTGTTTGCGCACCCAGACATCGCCGGGGGCCTGCCAACAAAGCGTCACGGTGATGCGATTGCCAGCAGCCGGATCCACGAGAATTTGCTGCATGCCGGCAACCGAGCCGGGCAGGCCCTGCAGACCTGCGCCGGTCACGGTCGCGACCCAGGCCGTGACCGGGGCGGCCTGGGAAGGTGTTCCAGCCGTTTTATCGCACGCGCCAACGTCGGAGCGGTGCGCGAACGCCGCGATGGAATCGGAAAACGTTTGCTGCGAGGTGCGGTCCGCGTACAACCAGATTTCATTGGCAATCTGATTGGCCAAGCGATTGGCGTCGGTGCGGTACCGGGCGTCGGACTGCGTGCTGCCCGCCATGGCGTTGACACCCACCAGGCCCAGGACACCCAGGGCGAAGATCAGAATGGCCACCAGGGCTTCAATGATCATGAAGCCCTGCTGACGCCGCTGCCGAATGTAATCAGCTTGCATGGCTGGCCTATTGGCACCCGCGTGAATCGCCGGGGGTGAGAATCGTGGGGTCGCACAGCCGCGTCTGCCCCGTGGTCGAGATTTGCACGTCCAGGCAGCGCATGGGGCCCACACCGCTCGCGTCAGCGCAGCCGTTGGCGCTGGTGAACTTGAAGGAGGCAGCAGCCCCTCCGACCACGCCACCCATGCCGGAAAAAGCCACCTTGTCAACATTGCCCGTCACGATCACAGAAGACGCGGCATTGCCCTCCTGAATCGATTTCCCTTGCAGCAAGGTGTAGGGCGCCGCGCCGGTCGCCGACCAGCGCACCACCCAGTTACGACCGGACGCGCTTGGCACGATGTTCGCGTCCGTCGGTGCGGTGTCCGTCAGGAGGATCTCCACGCCGCCGTTGCGCCGTATCGATTCACTGCGGGCAAACTGGGCTGCAGTATGAAATGACGCGGCGCTGGCGCGCAGCTTGGCGTTGCCCATGTAGTTGCCAAAGGCCGGCAGCCCCACGGCCAACAGGACGCCCAGAATGCTCACCCCCACAAGAACCTCGATCAGGGTGAAGCCGGCGATCGCTTTTTGTCTCAGCATGAACCGTCCGACTTCAGCACCCAGCAGGTGCTTGGATTCGGTTTCGTCCAACCAGATGGCAGACCGGTAGTGGCTCGCGCGTTGAGCTCATTGATGGTGTACGCAAAGCTTGCCATGCTGCTGGCACCGGTGGCCGTGACAGTGAACGTGCTGGCCGTCAGGGCGCAGGTAAAAGTGAAATTTTTGGCCGTAGGCAGCGGAGCCACGGAGTTGGCGGCGCCACAGGCGGCAGCCACGGGCGTCGGCAGATTAGCGCCGTCATAAGTGCGGTAATCCTGAAAATAGCGTTCCATGGCGACGTTCATGCCGGCCAGACCAGCCACCGCTTCGGTGATGCGACTGCGTTGCACGTAGGCGGTGTAGGACGGCAAGGCCACGGCCGCAAGAATCCCAATGATGGCGACAACGATCATCAGTTCGATCAACGTGAAGCCGCGCGCCAGGCGCTGTGCCGCACGGCAAGGCGCACCGCGCACGGTCGATTTGGACGGTTCAATGTAGATGTCGTTATGAGAAGTCATTGCCATTACCTGAATTTCAAAACGCGGAAACTCCTCACCGCTCCCAACGTGATTTGCAACTTTTCAACAACTTTTTTAGTCGTACTGGTTCATTACGTATTGAATAGCCATCAGTAGTGTCCCAACGTTGTCACATCAGGCCGTCGTAAGTTAATGAATTACTTGGCGAAATTGGTGCTTGAGTCTGGTCTCGATTTGAACGTCGAAAGTCAGACTGT
>CAIKVZ010000250.1 GCA_903830985.1 uncultured beta proteobacterium | reverse complement strand
GCGACCGTGTGGAAGCAGAAAAGATCCTGGACAAGACCACGCGCTTGGGGCTGGATTCCAAGATGTTCGACTGCCAGACCCTGGTGTTGCTGGCCTTTGCGCGTTTCGAAAGCGGTGACAGAAAGGGCTTGCAGCGCTGCTGCGATGATTTCGCCAGGGTGCTGGAAAAGAATGCCGGCGTGAAACGACTGCAACGTCTTGCCGCCGTGGTGGAGGCACTGTCGTTGATTCAGGAGCACCAGCTTTCCCAAACGCTGGACGTTGTGCGCGCCATGTGCAAGACGGTGAAGGACCCGGATTTCGATTTCGAAGCCGCCTCCAACCTGGTGGCGCTGATGGCGCAGCTGGCGCACAAGGCGATTCAGCTCGATGAAGTGGATCATTCCATCGAAATCATTGCCATGCGGTTTTGCGCCAGCCGCGCGTTGAGCGAGTTGCTCACCGGCGCCGCGCAGGTCCATCCGCCTTACGCCGAACGCGTGCAGGCGGCGCACACGAAGATTCTCAAGCTCACCGAGCAGGCCATGGCGTTGAGCATGGGAGGCGACCCCCAGGCGGCCGTGGAAAGCCTGGTCGGTTTGGGAGCTACTACGCTCAACAGCAAGCTCATCGAGACCGCCCAAGGCGTGCTGCAGCGCTATGCCAGCAGCATTGCCAACGCGCATGCTCTGGGTGAATCAATCCTCGATTTGCGCAAGCGTTTCTTGAAGACCAGCCCGCGCCCGGCGCTGGGTGAGCAAAAGCGTCAGGCCGGCGGACTGCTGCTGCGCACGGGAGCCGCCGGCCCCGTGACCGCCAAAGCTCCGCCCGCCGCGGCCGCTTAACAGCCCAGGCACCTACATCAGCAGGTGTTCGCCTGCGTTGTCGCCGCCCAGGGTCACGTAATTCACCTTGCGAATGTCCATGAGTTTTTTGCCGCCCGAGTAGCTGATGGAACTCTGCACGTCCTGTTCCATCTCGATCAGCGTGTTCTCCAGCTTGCCGCGAATCGGCTCCAGTATGCGTTTGCCTTCGACATGCTTGTATTCGCCCTTGTTGAAATCCGAGGCGCTGCCGTAGTACTCCTTGAACAGCTTGCCGTCAACCTCCACGGTCTGCCCCGGGCTCTCCTCGTGCCCGGCCAGCATGGAGCCGATCATCACCATGGTGGCGCCAAAGCGGATTGATTTGGCAATGTCGCCATGCTCGCGAATACCGCCATCGGCGATGATGGGCTTGGTGGCGACGCGGGCGCACCACTTGAGCGCGCTGAGCTGCCAGCCGCCGGTGCCGAATCCGGTCTTGAGCTTGGTGATGCAGACCTTGCCAGGGCCGATGCCCACCTTGGTGGCGTCGGCACCCCAGTTCTCCAGATCGATCACGGCCTCGGGTGTCGCCACGTTGCCGGCTATGATGAAGGCCGCCGGCATCTTGGCCTTGAGGTAGGAGATCATGTCTTTCACGCTGTCGGCGTGGCCATGGGCGATGTCGATGGTGATGTAGTCCGGCGTCAGACCCAGTTCCACCAGTTTGTCGACCGTCTCGTAATCGGGTTTTTTCACGCCCAGAGAGATCGACGCATACAGGTCCAGCGCCTTCATTTCCTGCACGAACTGCACATTGTCCAGGTCAAAACGGTGCATCACGTAAAAGTAGCCGTGCTGCGCCAGCCAGACGCAGATGGAGGCGTTCACCACGGTCTTCATGTTGGCCGGGACTACGGGGATGCGAAAGCTTCTGCCGCCCAGCACGACGCTGGCATCGCATTCCGAGCGGCTGTCCACGCGGCACTTGCGTGGCAGCAGAAGAATGTTGTCGTAGTCAAATATTTCCATGGTTCACTCCGTTGTCAATTGCTAGGGATGTGAGCGCTTGGTTTGAACCCGGTTCTGCTTTGCTGACGCCAAAAACAAAAACCGGGCCACAATTGCTTGGGCCCGGTGCTTGATTCTAGCAGCGTGCGACACGCTGCTGCTGGCGCTCAGACGCGGCGTGCCCAAGGTCCGAGCAAGAGCCGCTCCATGCCGCTTACAGTGCGCTCGAAATTGGCCCAGCTCAGCATGGAGCGCTCAATCAACCCCGAGCGCACGCCCTGGGTGTATTGCTCGCGCGCCAAATCGAATGGTAGGCCCAGAAGGAGCGACGAGGTTCGTCCCATGGCATCAGCGGTCTTGCCCAGGCAGTCGTGGTAGTCATTGGACATGGTGTGTCCTTTCGTAGTGGTGACTGCTCAGTATAAGGGTTTACCCTTGGTGTTGCTCGTGCACCG
>CAIKVZ010000249.1 GCA_903830985.1 uncultured beta proteobacterium | reverse complement strand
GCCCGTCATGTGGCGCTCGACCACGAGCCGGTCGTTGGCGCGCACGCCCAGTCCATAGTCGGCGTGCGAGGGCAGCATGTCTTCCAGCGGGCTCAGCCAGGGTGCGAGGTCTTCGGGCTCGCGCAGCACCACGACGTTTTGTGAGCCGTAGCCGTCGGCGGGTTTGACGAGCACCGGCAGGCCCAGGCGCTGTACGGCCCGCTTGAGTGAGAGATTGGAGTCGGCCAGCGCAAAGTCCGGCTGCACCATGCCGCGTTCCAGCAGTCTGCAGCGCACACTGAATTTGTCGCGCAGCAGCGTCGCGCTCTCGGGGTTCAGGTGGCGCAGTCCCAGGCGCTGTGCCAAGCGGGCGGCCACAATCAAACGGATGTCGATCAGGCACAGCACGGCGGCTATGGGACGGCGCGCGTGCACCTCCAGCACGCTTTGCTCCACTTCGGCGTAGTCAAAGCCGGGCACCTCGATCTGCTCCAAGGCATGGCAGAGTTCGGCTCGCACCAAGGGTTGACGCAGGTAATGCGCAAGATCGGAACTCAGGAAGCTGAATTCGTCGCCACGCTCACGGGCTGCTTGCAGGATGTCGACATCGTTGCCGCCGGGCAATTCAACGATCAGCAGGTGGGCCATGCTTTGTCCACGTGGGCATCCCCGGGCTCAGGCCACAAGATTCAGGAGGGAGCCAATGCCCGATGACGCGGTGGCAGGGCTGGTGGCTGTCGCAGGCGCCGCAGCTGCTTCTCGATGATGGTGGTGACCTGCGCGACTGGCCTGGAGTTGTTGCGTGGCTTGCTGGGCGCCGGCGATGTCGCCGCTGGCCAGGGCCTGACCGATCTTGGCCAGGGGACTGCTGCTCGGCACCGAGCCGAGCGCGGAGAACGCTTTTTGTGCTGCGCCAAGGTCGCCGGCCTGCACGGCAGCGAACATGTCCTTGACGCCTTGCTGGCGCTGCTGCCAGCTGGCCACGCTGGCGCTTTGCATGGCACCGACACCCGAAGAAGCTGAAATACGCATGCCCATGATGAAGTCCCCTTTGAAAACAATGCCTGCAAGATAACGCCGTGGTCTCGCGGTCCGGTCCATGATCGGCCAGACAGTGCAAGGCCAATCGGTCGATAAGCGGGGTCTTCCACGTGCTATTGCCTGCAGGGCGACGAAATAACCACTGGCTTCATGCAAGTTCACACAGCTTTACCCGGCGTTGCGGGTAAAGCCGATTCAGCTGCGCGTCAGGGCGGTCGATAGCGAGTGACACGGTGAAACCTTTTCGACCAGTTCTTTGCAGGTCGGGTGCCCGTCAAGGAGACTTTCATGGGAATGCGAATAATGTCCGGCAGTGCCGGCAGCCCGGCCACTGCCGCAGCCTGGCAACAGCGCCAGCAAAGTTTTCAGGCGCTCAAGCAGGCCCTGAGTTCGAACCAGCTGGACGCGGCCAAGACGTCTTACGCCACCTTGACCGGCAACTCGCCCAGCAACCCGAACAGCCTGCTGGCGCAGATCGGCAAGGCTTTGGCGGGCGGCGACATGGGCGCAGCGCAGCAGGCGCTCAGCGCCATGCGTGCGGCGCAGCACCCGGCGGCGCAAGCCACGTCCACGCCGACCGCTACGGTTGGCAACAACGTCGACGTATTCGTCTGACCACGTGACCAGCACCGCCAGGGTGTGAACCTGGCGGGTCATCGCGCATGGGGTAAGTCCTGCCTTTTGTCCAGGCTTTACCTTCAATTTACCCGCCAGAAGCTTTTCAGT
>CAIKVZ010000248.1 GCA_903830985.1 uncultured beta proteobacterium | reverse complement strand
GGTCGAGCCCCACGGGGATCAGCAGCGGGCGCACCTCGCGCTCGAAATAGCTCTTGACCCAGGCGCGCTGCGCCGCATTGCGCTCGGAATGCGAGGCCACCTCGATGCCCTGCTGCTTGATCGCCGGCAGCAGCGCCTCGTTGTACAGGCGGTACTGGCTGTCGACCACGGCGTGGGCCAGTTGGGCGAGCGCGGCAAAGCTGGCCGCCGTGTAGCTCCCCTTGTGGTCGTTGTTTTGTGCCGCGCTCAGGTGCGGCTCCATGCGCACCTCGAAAAACTCGTCCATGTTGGACGACACGATGCACAAAAAGCGCAAGCGCTCGAGCAGCGGCACGTCCGTGCGCCGCGCCCAGTCCAGCACGCGTTCGTTGAACGCCAGGATACTGTGGTCGCGGTCCAGGAAGGGGACGGGTGGGGCGCTATCGGTCATCGTTTTCATGATGCGAGTATGGGGCTGGAAAGTATGTGTCTCATTTGTGTCAATGGAGTGACAAGGCGCAAACAGGGACTTCTCCCGGCTGACTACAATTTGCCGGATCAACAAGCAATGCGGAAGCCGGTTTGAACAAATTTTTTCGTAGCCGACATTTCTCGGGTCTGGGCTACGGTGCCCTGTTGCTGCTGCTGGTACATCTGGTTGGCACCTTGGGTTACCGTTACATCGGCTACCCGACAGCAAGCTGGATCGACTCCTTCTACATGACCTTCATCACCGTGGCCACGATCGGCTTTGGTGAGACCGTGGACCTGTCGACGCACCCGATGGGCCGCCTTTTCACGGTGTTCATCGCGGTGATCGGCATCGGCACCATGAGCTACCTGTTCTCCACGTTTGTCGCCCTGCTGCTCGAATCGGACCTGAATGCTGCGCTGAGGAAAAAAAGAATGGAAAAAGAAATCTCCCGGCTCACGGGCCACTACATCGTGTGCGGCATCGGTCGCGTCGGCACCAACGTCGCGATGGAACTGGTGCAAACGGGGCGGCGCATCGTCATCATCGAGAGCGACCGCGAGGCCCTGAACAGCTGGCTCGAACACCAGCCCGACACCCCTTATCTCCACGCCGACGCCGCCGACGACGACGCCTTGCGCACGGCCGGCGTGGCGCGGGCGGCCGGGGTTTTTGCCGTCACCGGCGACGACAGCCACAACCTGATGGTGTCGCTGTCGGTCAAACTGCTCAACGCCAAGGCGCGCGTGGTGGCGCGCCTGCATGACATCCGCAACGCCGACAAGGCGCGCCGAGCCGGCGCCGACGAAATCGTCTCGCCCGACTTTGCCGGCGGCATGCGCATTGCCTCGGCCATGGTGCGCCCGCACGCGGTCAACCTGATGGACCAGATGCTGCACCGCGAGGACGGCCTGCGCATCGAAGAAGTGTCGGTCCCGGCAGGCTTTGCGCCCACCCCGTTGTCGCAGGTCGTGCCCCGATCGAAAGACTACATCCTGATGGCCACGCACGAGCACGGCAACTGGATCTTCAACCCGCCCGACGAGCACCTGCTTCAGGGTGGCGCCACGCTGGTGCTGATGGTCACCGCCGGTGGTCGCACGCAGTTGGAGAAGCTGCTGCACGGCTGACTGGGCATAGCTGCTGACCGGCCGCGAAGTGAGTTCGTGCCGTGTAAGCCAACACAGCGCGGCCAATGTTGGTGTCCTGATTTGTCAACGGGTGGGAATCCTGAGCTCAGCAAAGGAGAAAACTCTGGACCCATAAGGCAGCGAATGCGGAATTGCAGAATCTTTGATTGACCACCCGAATCCGGACATTCACCCCCCATAGTCATATTTTTATGCGGCGGCACTCTGTTTGACGATTTCTTCCTCGACCTCTCTCAATCGATCTTTGCCAAAGAAAAGCTGGTCGCCCACGAAGAACGAAGGTGAGCCGAAGGCGCCGCGCTCGAAGGCTGACTGCGTGTTGGTCGCCAGTCGGGCCTTGATTTCAGGCTCCTGAGCCTTGGCAAGCAGTGCCGGGCCGTCAAGGCCGGCCTCGCGCAACACGGCGGCGATTTCTTCGGTGTCGTCCATGTTGCGTGCCTGTTCCCACATCGCCGAATACATGGCATCGATGTACCGGGCTCCACACCCCGACGCCTGCGCCGCAACAACCAGACGCATGATCTTCAGCGTATTCACCGGAAAGTACGGATTGAATCTGAAAGCGGTGAGGTGGTGCTTGCTGATAAAGCGCTGCATTTCCAGTTTGTCATAGGCTCGCTTGTTGGGAACGTCGGCAAAGGCCTCGACCGGAGAGCGGTTGTTGCTGAGTTTGAACAGCCCGCCGAGAAGAATGGGCAGGTACTCGAACCGCACACCGGTGCGCGCCTCTGTGGTCGCCAGCACCTTGTGGCACAGATAAGCGTTCGGGCTGCCGAAGTCAAAGAGGAACTGAACTTGAAGTTGCTTCATTGGATTTGTGTGTAAGTTGTCAATTGGTTTGTGCCCGGAACTCACCACGACTCCATCCACGGCCGCAGTTCAGTCTCGTGGGTCCAGGCATCTCTGGGCTGCTGATGGATCTGCCAATAGGCCTCAGCAATCGAGTCCGGGTTCAGGATGCCTTGCAGGTCCTTCAACGCATAACGCTCAGGAAAGTTCGAGCGGATGAATTCCGTGTCAATGGCGCCGTCGATGACCGGGTGCGCGACGTGGATGCCTTTGGGCCAGAGTTCCCTGGCCATGCTCTGCGCCAAGGCGCGCAGGGCGTGCTTGGCTCCGGCAAAAGCGGCAAAACCTTCCCGCCCGCGCAGGCTCGCCGTGGCACCGGTGAAGATGATCGTTCCGCGACCGCGCGGCAGCATCACCCGGGCGGCCTCACGTCCCATCAGGAAGCCGCCGAAGCAGGCCATCTCCCACACCTTTTGGTAGACCCTGGCTGTGGTTTCGGTGATTCCGAACCTGACGTTCGCTCCTATGTTGAATACAGCCACTTCGATGGGCGCGATATCGCGCTCGATGCGCTCCACAAGGGCAACCATCTCTTCTTCCTTTCTTGCATCGCTGCCGAATCCATGGGCTTGTCCGCCCTCGGCAGCAATCTGATTGACCAAGGGCTCCAGCTTTTCAGCCGAGCGCCGGGTCACACACGCGATGTAGCCCTCGCGCGCAAAGCGCCGGGCAATCGCGCCGCCCGTGGCGTCGCCGGCACCTATGACGAGGATGGCTCTCTTGTCGATCATGATGAGTCTTTCATTGCTTTTGTCACGGTTTCTCGTCAAGCGGTGGCATCCTGCGTGGCTCTTAGGCGCTCGATCCGGACTGGCACATGTTTGTGCCACGGCGTGCCGGCGAAAGGGTCGCGCCTTGCTGTATCCGTGAGTTCGTTGAGCGAGACGCCCTTGTGCAGCTGCGTCCCATCAGTGGTGGTGTAGTCGAGGCCATGGCCGTTGGGAAGTGACACGTGGCCGGGCTGCAGGTCGTCGCCCAGCTCGATTTCCGCTTGGGCGTTGCCGCGACGGGTCGTCATGCTGACCCAGTCGCCTTGCTTGCAGCCGATCTTCTCAGCGTCGTTCGGGTGCATGCGCAGCGCGCCGAAGGTGCCTCGGCGGTGCCAGCTTGCATCGCGGATCGAGGTATTGCTGGTATCGCTGCGGCGTTCGCCGGCTGACAGGATGAAGGGGTAATCGGTGTCCAGATGTGGCAGCTGGCGGTCCAGGGTGGACAACTCGGTCAGCATCTCTTCGATGCACAGGTTGATCTTGTTGTCAGGCAGGCGAACGGCATGCCAGCTGTCGGTGTACTCGCTGACCGAGTAGATTACGCCCGACGGCTTGGTGATGATGGCATCGAATAGCTTGTTGCCTGCCGCCAGCGCACTGCCTCCAAAGCCGGCCCGTTCGGCAGCGACTCGCTGGTTGCGAACGAACAACTGGCTGATGCCCCACAGCGACGCGGCCGGTGCGATGCCCTCAGGCAAGATCTGGCCCAACGTGCGGTAAAGCACAACCGGCGCGTAGCGTGCGATCCTCTTGTCGCGTGCTGCCTTCCAAGCAAACGCCAGGCCGAAGGCTGTGCGGCCCAAGCGTGCGGCGCTTCTCAGGAAACGGTAGTGGCGGTCGTCGAGTTCGCCCAGGGCCTCGACCAGCCGCGCGTGAATCTCGGCCTCGGTCAATGTTCCTTGGCGCGGCGGGAACAAGGGCTGCCTCAGGTGAAATCCGTTGCGCGGAAACTCGACATTGAAGAACGTGGCTTCGGCTTTTTCAAACTGGCTGGTGGCGGGCAGAACATAGTCGGCCTGCCGAGCTGTCTCGGTCATCGCGACGTCGATCACGACGCTCAAGTCGAGCGCGCGCAGCGCCTGTCGCATGCGCTGGCTGTCGGCCAGCGAGTGCACGGGGTTGCTGCTCTCGATGAACATCGCGCGAAAGCGATGGGGGTGATCCGTGAGGATTTCCTCCGGGATCACATTGCACGGGATCAATCCCATGATGACTTTGGCGCCGGTGACCGGACTGAGGGAGCCGGGTCGCGGCGTGGCCGGTGTCCCACTGCTGTGGCCGAGCTTCGCCGAGGCTTCGCGGGTTGACGAGGACAGGTTGAGCATCGGTACGAACGCGTTGTTGGTCCCTGGCCGGGCGTAGTGCCCGGTCAACAGCCACACCAGCCGGTTCAGGTAACTGTTGAGCGTGGAGTGCACGTTCATCTGCACGCCGAGGTCTTCGATCATCGAAACGCTCTTTGCGCTGGCGATGCGCTGCGCCACCTGGTACAACACGGCCACATCAATCCCGCAGGTCTTGGCGTAGTCGGGCACCGAGATGCGCTGCAGCACTTCGGCCACACGGGCGTAGCCTGTGGTGTGCTCATCGAGCCATTTTTTGGCGACCAACCCTTCCTGCACCTGGATCGCAGCCAACGCCGTCAGACACCATGCATCGGTACCCGGGCGCACTGCGAGGTGGTAATCCGCCATGTCAGCGGTCTCGCTACGGCGCGGGTCGATGACGATCATCGACCGATTCGGGTCTTTCTGAATCTCGTGCAGGATCACCCGAGTGCGCGCAAAGCCGTGCGACTGAAACGGGTTTTTCCCCACGAAGACCGACACCTCGGCGTGCTCGAAATCACCATGCACGCCGGCACCCATCATCTTGCCTTGTACCCAGGCCTCGCCGGTTTTCTCCTGTGCGAGCGCGTTCGACCGGTACACCACGCCCAAAGCCTTGATGGTGCTGTCGGCATAAGTGCCGCCGAGGTGGTTGCCCTGGCTGCCCCCGCCGTAGTAGAGGATGCTGGCACCGCTGTGCTTGGCCTTGACGGCTGCGAGCTTTTCGGAAATTTCACGGATGGCTGTGGGCCAGTCGATGTCCTCATAGCCGCCGTCTGGTCGCCGCCGTTTCGGGCTGTTGATGCGATCCGCGCCATTTTGATGGAAGTCCATCCGCTGCGACTTTTCACAGACGTACCCTTGCGAAGTTGGATGCTCCTTGTCACCTCGCGCCTTGAGGATTCGGCCGCCCTCTGTCTGGACAATCAGACCGCAGTTCAGCGAGCAGATGATGCATGCCGTTTTCTTCCACTCGATTGCTGACGGTTCACTCATCAGATGCCTTATTGGTTATTGACGTGGCGGGGTTCTGCCGTGAGATAATGAACATTATCCTATCAATTCTCCCCCGACTGTCAACTCTGAGACATCACTAAGAGGTCATGCGATATTCCAAAGATCACAAAAACGCGTCCCGCCAACGGCTCATTGAGCTGGGCGGCAGCCACGCAAAAAAGCATGGGTTCAACGAAAGCGGCATGGCTTCTCTGGCTGCAGCAGCCGGTGTGACCACGGGCGCGCTGTACAAGCACTTTGACGGCAAGGCGGATCTCTTTGTCGCGCTGATTACGGCCGAGCTCGCGCGCACTGCGCACATGTACGACGCCTTCTACGCCGCGGGCGATTCCAGCGTGGCGAGGTCTCTGGCGGGGTACCTCAGCCTCCAGCACGTCAAGCATCCAGAACAGGGGTGCCCGTTGCCCTCACTCACGCCTGAGATTGCACGAGCTGATGACGTGGTCAAGGCCGCATATCAGGCAGGCCTGCTCGCCATACATGCAAAACTGCAACGTCTGACTCCGACCTCAGCGGACGCCTGGACACTGATGGCGCAGAACGTCGGCGCCGTGATGCTGGCCCGTGCCCTCTCCGACGAAAAACTGCAGCGGGAAATCCTTTCTGCTTTGCGCAAGGCGGGAGAGAAGTTGCTTGCTGACAACCCCACCGACTCGTCAAACTCGGAAACTTGAACGTCATCGTGCTTGCAGCTAAATCATGAATCGAACATACGGTATTTGGCGCTAGGCAGAAGCCGATGAACGGCCACTGAATGAAGTCGAGTTGGTCGAACCGTAGCCTGACTGTAGTGGACGGCGTCTTACAGCCCCTGGACGAAAGTCACCGCCCGACGACCGTGCCCACCGCCGGCCCCTCGAACACGCCAAGCCGACAACGCAAACCCGAGTCCGCCAACGACCTGCGGCAAACGTCAGTCAAGGCCCAGGGCCAGTCGAACTTCCTGAGCGTCGATGGAGCGCGCCGCGCCAAAGCCGGCGACCTGCCGCGCGCCCGTGATGTCGATGGCGACAAAGCTGAAGTCCCCCAGTTCGGTCATCGGCAGGGCGTCGGGAAAGCGCTCCAGGTAGGCAGCACGGGCCGCTGTCCAGGCTGGACTTTCCCGCTCCAGCACCCTCGCCTGGCCCTGCAGTGTGACGCGCGGCAAGGCGTGCACCGGCTCGCCCGGCAGTTCCGACTGCGCCACCAGCAGCGCCACCCGGCTCCGGGCCCGCAGATTGTGGCTATGGGCTGCCAGGGCGCTCACGTGGATCACCAGACAGCGGCTGTGCGCTTCGATGGCGAAGGGCACCATGGAGACAAAGGGCGCGCCGTCATCGTCTGTCGTGCCCAGCGCCGCCACGCGCTGCCGGTTCAGCAAAGCACGCAGTTCCTGGGTGAGTCGGGGGATGTGAGCCATGGGTTTTACGCAAAGCGCTATTGTCACCCGCCGCTATGATCAATCGGATGACGCACCGCTTTCCCTTTGCCACCGGCCCGCAGCGCATCGTCTGCATGACCGAGGAGACCACCGAGTGGCTGTACCTGCTCGGGCAGGAGCAGCGCATTGTCGGCATCTCCGGCTACACCGTGCGCCCGCGCCGTGCGCGCGACGAGAAGCCGCGCGTGAGCGCCTTCATCAGCGCCAAAATCGACAAGATCCTGGCCCTGGAGCCGGACTGCGTTTTTGGCTTCTCCGACATGCAGGCCGACATCGCCGCGGCCTTGATACGCCAGGGCGTGCAGGTCACGGTGTTCAACCAGCGCAGCGTGGCCGAGATCTTTTCCATGATGTACCAGGTGGCGGCCATGGTCGGTCAAGGGCCGCTGGGTCTGGCCAAGATCGAGCTCATGCAGCAGCAACTGGGGGCCATCGCCGCCGCCAGCGCCACCCTGGCACGTCGACCGAGAATCTACTTCGAGGAATGGGACGAGCCGCACATCAGCGCCATTCG
>CAIKVZ010000247.1 GCA_903830985.1 uncultured beta proteobacterium | reverse complement strand
GCCCTTCTTATGCAACCTCACGACTTGCTTACGCCGCTCGTGGAGTTGCTCCAGTGTTTGCTTTCTTGCGTTTTCTTTTTCCATGCCAGTGTGATTCGGAAAACTTGGAAAAGTTCATACTTTATTGGGCCCGATCAATATTGACCGAATATCCGTACTAAAGACAAAAGACGAAACAAGGTGCATTCTATGCATCCACGAAATCAGACTAGTTGTTCAACTTAGTTTGATTTGCATTCTCGTACGTTGCACCAAAAAAAACTATTTTTGCAACGGCATCCAGCAAAATGGTCGTGAAAACATACGTGTTTTTTGCGACCAAGATAAGGCCGCCGTAAACCAAAAATGCTCATACTCCACTATTCACCATGGAATATGAACTTAATAGCCATTCTGACGGCGGGGTGCCCAGAAAAAATCCGCTGTTAGCTCTTTCCACCCCCTCAACAAGCAATTCTACAGTTATATACTTTTGAACTTATATACTCATACACTTCAATAGTTGTTCTTTTAGCCCGTTTATCACACATTCTTGGTACTACGTATGGATTTTTGTAAACGGTCTCAGATTCTGCCTACCCAATTTTTGACAAACACATAGAAAATTAACCGCGTTGAAACTTTCTAATTTTATTTAAATGTGCAACCTGATATAGGTTAATGGCATGTCAGCAGGTAAGCCATGCACATGTTGAATGCTAATTTTATCTTCAAGTCAACTACCTCCGGCAAAGCCGGGGGCTTGAAAATGCTAGCCCCTCATAGGGGCCGAGTCGGCTGCTTGCGCAGCCTTGCCGAAACCTTGCTAGGTCATCTGGGATGGGTGCAGGCTCAATGCACAACATTTACACTCGACCCGCGCTTGCTAACGACGCTTTCGACCAACGTGAAAGTGCCACGCCCGTCCCGCTATCCTCATGCTCGAAACTACCCACGGACTGGCGAGACTTACTGTGAACAGCCCCACTCCAGCAAAAGTCAAACTCTTACTGTCCCCCGGCAGAGCCGGGGGTTTACCTATTTTAATTAACATGAAGCCAAATCGACAAGTAAATGTCAGCTAAGTAAATGTCAGCTAAGTAAATGTAAGCTAAGGCGCCTGAGCTCCGAACTTTTATTTACATTCACAACCCCTTAGAGTTTTACACCATGTTCGTAGAGTCCGAGGGCGGCCGTTAGTGTTTTCGGGGTGGCAGTCGGACTCGTCATCATTGCCATCGCCGACCGTATATTTGGACCGTATCGGATATATTTCTCAAGCGAAATTTTTAGGAAATTCCCGGATTCGGGAGCACTCCCACCAGCTTGGGACTGTTGAGTTTGCGCTGGGAAACCTTGCCGCCACGCGCCTTAAGCCAGGTCTCGACCACTTCCCAAACCTGTTTGTTGCCCTGGTTTCTGGCTTCTTCGGCAACGGGTGCCCAGCCGGCCACCTTGTATTTCTTGTCCGCCTCCACAGGTTTACCGTTCAGCCGCATGTCGTCGATGCGCCCACCCATGGCCGCACCCGGCGTGCAACTGTATTGCAGTCCGCCGACACGTACCATGTCCCCGCCCTGCTGGTAATACGGGTCAGGGTTGAACAGATTGTCGGCCACGTCTTCCAGCACGGTCTTGATGGTGGCTCCGCTCATCTCGCTCACCGTGGCGTAGGAATAGGTGGTGGCAGTCATGTCCATGAGCCACTCCCGCGTGATGGCCTGGCCCGGCAGCAGCGTCGTGCCCCAGCGAAAGCCGGGTGAAAACGCCAGATCTGCGCCCTGCACGTCCATCAGGGCATCAAGCAGCAGTTGGTCGCCCGTGCCATTGAAGTTGCCGCGTCGGTACAGCGTGCCTTCGGTCACGGCCAGCTTCTCGGCCAGCTTGGCCTCAAAAGGCGCGCGTACGCGTGTGATGAGCGAGGCCATCTCCTGATCGGCGGGCAGCATGTTGGCAAACACAGGCAGCAGTCTGTAGCGGAAATCGCTGACCTTCTTGTCTTTGACGTCGAAGTCAATAATGCCCAGGAACTTGCCGTTGGAGCCTGCATTCGTGACGATTGTCTTGCCGCCAGCATTGGCGACGATGGATGCCACCGGCATGCCGTCGTGCGTGTGGCCGCCCAGAATCGCATCAATGCCGGTCACGCGGCTTGCCATCTTAAGGTCCACGTCCATGCCGTTGTGCGACAGCACCACGACCACCTGGGCCCCCTTGGCGCGCGCTTCGAGCACCATCTTTTGCATGTTCTCGTCCTGGATGCCGAAAGCCCAGTCGGCCACCATGTAACGAGGATTGGCTATCGGCGTGTACGGAAACGCCTGGCCAATGATGGCGCAGGGAACGCCATTTATTTCGCGCAGCACATAGGGCTTGAACACCGGATCGCCAAAGTCGTTGGTCTTGACGTTCTGCGCCACGAAGTCGACTTTTCCGGAAAAGTCCTTCTCGATGATTTCTTTGACGCGCTCCATGCCCAACGTGAATTCCCAGTGACCCGTCATCACGTCCACGCCCAGCAGTTTGCAGGCATCGACCATGTCCTGCCCGTTGGTCCACAGCGCCGTGCCGGAGCCTTGCCAGGTGTCGCCGCCGTCAAGTAGCAGCGCGCCCGGGCGGCTCGCCTTCATGCGCTTGACCAGCGTGGCCAGGTGCGCAAAGCCCCCCACCTTGCCATAACGCTTGGCGGCCTGCTCATAGTCCAGATGTGTCAGCGCATGGGCCTGCGCTGTGCCGGGGCGAACGTTCGCCACCTTGAGCAGGTGCTCCCCAATCAGGTGCGGCAGATGGCCCTTCATGCTGCCCAATCCGATGTTTACATTCGGCTCACGAAAGTGGATCGGCATGAGTTGGGCGTGGCAGTCGGTCATGTGCAGGAACGACACGTTGCCGAAGTTCGGTATGTCGTAGAGACCATTGCTCGCCACAGCGGATTCCGCATGTGCGTAGCGCGACAGCCCCATGCCCGCCATGGTGCCAGCACCCAGCACCTGAAAAAATTCGCGTTTGGTGAGGTTCATTGGTTCACCGCCGATTTCGGGTCCAGCAGCAAGGCCATCACGTCCTTGATCTGCTTCTCGGTGAGGATGGCGTTGTGGCCAAAGCGCGGCATGTTTGAGCAGGCGTTGTAGCCCCGCGCGTTCCAGATCTTGCCCCAGGTGTATTCGATCATGGCGCGCGATTCGGCGCCATCCGGGTTCGTCACGCCGCGCAACTTGCCGTAGTTGTACAGGGTCGGACCAATGGTGCCGAAGGACACCTCTTCCTTGGTGATCTGGTGGCAGTTGTAGCAGTTGCCGCCATTCGGATCGGTGGCGTTGTCGGTCCAGGTAAGACCCCGGCCATTCTGCGCAATCTTCTCCCCTTCCTTCCAGTCGCCCAGGTACTTGCCGTTGGCCGGGGCCTTCACGGTCTTGAGGCTGGCGGCTTCCAGGGCATTCGCCGCCTCGGCGTCCAGCGGCTTGCCCGCAACGTCGGCAGCGCTGCAGGCGCGGTTCGCTTCGTCCTGCTGCAGACGATCGATCGTGGCGATACCTTCGCTGCGAAAGGATGCTTTGACGATGTCGGCCGTGAGCTTGTCGTAATCCGGTGCAGCCGGATTGGCCGAACAGGCAAGCAGACCCGCGGCGCAGACGGTCAGGAGGATGGTGGTGCTGATTTTCATGGCAAGGGTCCTTAGCGCTTGATGGCCGGAGCCGTGGTTTCACCGCCCTTGCCGTTCACGCCCATGTAAACGGCCAGAGCGATCGTGGCGTCACTGCCGAAAAGCGGCGCCGGAAAGCGCTGTTGCCGATAGCAGTCGTTCAGGCGCAATTGCATGCCCCACATCTGACCGTTGGATACCCGGTAAGCCGGCCAGGCACCGAAGCCGTTGCCGGCACCAGGATTCTTCGTCAGGTTCGGCAGGTCCTGCAGTCGGATGCGTTTGTCGTCTGCGCCATGGCAGGTGCTGCAGGAAAAATCGTGCGGACCGCCGCGCGCAAAGAACAGTCGCTTGCCCACCTCGTACATCAGACGTTCCTGCGCGTGCGCCTGTGACAGATTGAACTTCATGCCCTTGGATTCGGCCGCGATCCAGGTGGCCAGCGCCGTGAGGTTGTTCTGCTCGCCCTTGCCGAAAGGCGTGTTGGCGATTTCCGCTGCGTTGAAGCCCTGCAGTGTTTCCATGCAGGTCACCAAACGCGTCTCCAGGTCCTGCACGCGCGCGGTGTCGGCAAAGTAGCGAGGCAGTTCCACAAAGGCGCCCTTGACCACGCCCTGGCCCTTGCCCAGGTCGCACTGCTCGAGCGACGCTTTTTTCGGGCCGCGCAACTGCTTCCATAGGTCCTCGCCCTTGGCCTCGAACAGGTCGGCCGGATTGCCGTCCTGCAACATGGCACGGTATTCGGCTATGCCGTCGGCAGCGGACTTTTGCGCCCACGCGGGCAGTGCCGCCAGACTGGCCAGCAAGGCACCGAGCAACAGGTTAGGAAATTTCATAAAACCTCGACTTCGTGGAATGACGCGCTTGATCGGTTGAGGACAGAGCTTCGGTCTGTCCCGCAAAGCCTCAAGAAACCGTGGCCTCGTCGGTGCGGGTTTCGCCGCGGTTGTCTTTCCAGGTGACGCCGACCTTGTCGCCGGCCTTGGCGCCCTTGACGACGAACTGCAGGAACGGGTTCTTCGACACCGCCGTACCCCACTCGGCCGTCAGCACCGGCTTGCCGTTGTGCGTGGCCGTGACTTCCTGGATGTGCCAGGCGGGGATCAGTTTGCCGGCGGCGTCCTTGCGCTGACCGGTCTCCATTTCGTGACTCATCAACACACGCACGGTGGCGTTGCCTGCTGCTGCCTGGGCGCGAATGCGCATCGGATCTGCCATGATTTCTCTCCTGAATGGGATGGGTGGAATGGGGGGTGAATCGCGCGGCTCAGCCGCCGCAGCCGCCCAGCGTGACCTTGACTTCTTTCTTGGCGAAGAACACCTTGCCGTCGTTCATCACCGCCACGACGTAGACGTCGGAGGACTGGCCCATCTTGGTGCGGGTGGCGATGTTGGCGTCCACGCTGTCGGTCAGGTTGAAGACGGCGATCAGCGCCGTCGGGTTCTTCTCCACCAGGATCAGGATCTGCTTCACGCCGGGCAGCGTGCAGGTGGCGCCAACCGGAACGACAGCGCCGTTCTCCGCGATGTCGGGCGCCTGGATCGTCAGCCCCGGGTTCGCCACCGGTGTGGCCACGCCCAGCGCCTTGTAGGCATCGGCCAGGCCCTTGGCTTCAAAAGCGCCCTTGTTGAACGCGGCGAGCGCGTAGTGCGGAAACAGTCCGGTGGTGGCCAGCAGGCCGGCCACCAGGGCGCTGTGTTTGAGTGTCTCGCGACGTGTCTTCATGTTCAATCTCCTCTGGTTAATACGATGCTCGTGCGGCAGTGCGGCCTGCCCGCCTGTCCCTATTTCCCGGCCCCTGCGGCCAGCCAATCTGCGATAAGTTTGATGTCGGCCTGCGGCCAATCCTGCGGCGGCATCGGTATCGGGCCCCACAGCCCGGAGCCACCCGAGCGGATCTTGCCGGCCAGGTAGTCAGCCTGGCCTGGGTACTTGCGCGCCACGTCGGTGAAAGCGGGACCGACGATCTTCTTGTCCACGCTGTGGCAGCCCACGCAGCCGAACTTTTGCAGCAGCGCCAGCGCCGGGTGCTGTGCCAGCGCCGGTGCGGCCGCGACCGGCGCCGTGGCGAGCGCACCGACGCGCTTCCCCTTGACTTCGGGCTGCGCCGTATTGGCGCCAATCTGCTGGCCCACGATGTGGTTTTGCTCGGCCAGATTGCCGTGCGCGTTGCGCGCGAAATCCGGCAGGAAGGACGCCAGCTTGGGCTCCCCAGCGCAGTTCTTCATGCACAGGGTGTTGCCCGTGTCCGGTTTGGGCAGGCCGCCCAATTCCTTGCCCGGCCACAGCGCATGCTGCGTACTCATCCCGTTGCGGTTCGGCATGCGCGCTTGCGCTGCGGTCATGGTCTTGTCGGACAGCACAAAGTCGTCCGGCACGATGCCGCTCAGGTTCAGCAGGAAGGCGGTCACAGCGTAGACCTCGTCGACTTTTAGCGACTTGGGTGCGTTCCAGGGCATGGCACGGTTGATGAAGTCCCACAGCGTGGACAGCGTGGCCACTTTCATGAACGTGGTGCGCCCCGGAAACGCGGGGTCGAGCAGGCGCTTCACGTGCCCGGTCTTCACGTCGTCGGCTGTGGTGCCGCCCACGAGCGCACTGAAGACTTCGTTGGATTCGCCGAAGATGCCGTGACAGGAAGCGCACTTCGCCTCCCAGATGTCCTGGCCCTGGGCCACGCTGCCCGAGCCCGCAGGCAATCCCTTGAAATCGGGGCGCACGTCGATGTCCCAGGCGGCAATCTCGCTAGCGGTGGCGGCACGCCCCACGCCCGGGTACTTGTCGCCTGAAGCTTGCGCCGCGACCCAGGGGCTCACGCACAGCAGGCTCAGTGCAAGAAAGAATTTAGGAGAGCTGAACATTCTTCACCTCGCCGTTTTCCTGCACCAGCCAGGACTGGATCGAGTTGTTGTGGTAGATCGAGCGGCTGCCGCGCACCGCGCGGTTTTGCCGGTAGCTCGGCTGCACATAGCCGGTCTCGTCGGTGGCGCGGCTCTGGATGATGGCGGGCTTGCCGTCCCAGACCCAGTCCAGGTTGAAGCGCGTCAGACACTTGGACAGCACCGGCGTTTCCAGCCTGGCGCTGCGCCAGTTCTGCCCGCCGTCGACCGACACGTCGACGCGCTTGACCTTGCCGCGTCCCGACCAGGCCAAGCCGGTGATGTTGTAGAAGCCGCTGTCGAGCAACACCTGCCCGCCCGAGGGCGTGGTCACCACGCTCTTGCATTCCTGGATGGAACTGTATTGGCGGTGCTGGCCATCGGGCAAAAGATCCATGTAGTGCACGGCCTCGTCCTTGCTGGCGTAGGGCTTGTCGCCCACTTCGACGCGGCGCAGGTACTTGACCCAGCTCACACCCTGCACGCCAGGCACCACCAGGCGCAAGGGGTAGCCGTTTTCCGGGCGCAGCATTTCGCCGTTCTGCGCGTAGGCCACCAGCACTTCGCCCGAAGTGATCAGGCTCATGGGAATGGTGCGCGTCATGGAGGAGCCGTCAGCGCCTTCGGCCAGCACGAACTTGCCGTTCTTCAGATCGACGCCGGCCAGCTCCAGCAAAGTGATCAAGGGCACGCCCGTGAACTCGCTGCACGACAGCATGCCGTGGCTGTACTGCGCCGTGGGAACGGCCACATTGCCCCATTCCATGCCGGTGTTGGCGCCGCATTCGATGAAGTGAAAGCGCGACACGCTGGGCAGGCGCATAAGCTCGCTCACGGTGAAAACGCTGGGGCGCTTCACCAGGCCGTTGACCATGAAGCGGTGCTTGGACGGATCGATGTCCCACCAGCCCTGGTGATGGCGCTCGAAGTGCAGACCGCTGGGCGTGACGATGCCGAACAGCGACTGCAGCGGCGCGAACGACACCGACGATTGTGCGGTCTGCGTCAGGCCCGGGCTCTGGCGGCGCTGCAGGTTGCTCTCGTATTTCGACGGCTTTCCATAGCCGTCGGTGGCCACGCCCTGCCCCAGCCCCTTGCTGTGTTCGGGCAGGTTCAGGATGTTCGGGTCGCCCCCTTCCACCGGCACCGGATTGCCCTGCGCCAGCGCGGCGCCGCCGCCCGTGGCGACCGCTGCCGCGAAGGCGCTGCGGATGAAATCGCGGCGGCCGTTTTTCGCCTGCGCGAAGACCGTCTTCACGGCCTCGGGGGCGATGAAATTTTCTGGCGCCTTTTGCACCCGTCCGAAGGGAACTTCTTCTTGCGTCACACCCACTCCTTTGAAGCGCAGCGACAATTTATTACCGCACGCGAATATTCGAGTTCGCGAATATATAGGAAGACTTTCGATTCCCTGTCGGGGTTTACGCGAGGTCGGACCAAGTCTTGACTCGTCATTTGAATCGGTAGTAATCGCGGTTCAGCACCGCCGCCACCGCCGTCACCTCATCCGGGAACAGCCCCAGATTGAGTTCGGTATTGCACTGTTCCACCATGCCGCGCAACACGCCCGGCGCATTGATGCGCCCCTGCGGGCGGTAGATGGCGCTGCCGTCGCCACCCACCTTGCGCTGGTGGCAGTCGGTGCATTGGTGCTCGGCAATGAGCTGCTCGCCCAGCGCGAGATCGGCGCCGGCAAAGATCGCGCTCGCCTGGCCGAACGCCGACAAGGCGGTCGCGCTCAAAGCCAGCCATCCGATCTTTTTCCATGCCTTCATGCGCAGTTCCCCCAAATTTTTTTCGGTAGCGTAGTTTCACCGCCAGGGCCAAAAACCACATTACCCAGATGGGCTACGCCGCATCCTCCTTCGCGGTGATAGACGCGAGGCGGTGCCTAACAAAGAATGCGAACGTGCCGAAAGACCCCGCAGGTCCTGGCATGGGGCAGTCCGCGCTGCTCCCCAAAAAATTGAACGGCTCACAGCCAACCAACGGAGACACCCCATGGAATTCAACAAGGAATTTGACGCCTCAGGCCTGGCCTGCCCGCTGCCCATCGTCAAAACCAAGAAGGCGCTGTCCGACATGAGCCCGGGCCAGGTGCTGCGCGTCGTCGCCACCGATCCCGGTTCGGTGTGCGACATGGCGGCCTTCGCCGAGCAGACCGGCAACGACCTGCTGGAACAAAGCACGGAAAACAGCAAGTACGTTTTCTATCTCAAGAAGGCCTGAGCGCAGCCCCAAGAACACCGCAAGGAGACACCGCACATGGCAACGAAAAAAATGGCGTTGATCGCCACCAAGGGCACGCTGGACATGGCCTACCCGCCCTTTATCCTGGCCTCCACGGCGGCCGCGCTGGGTTGGGAAGTCCAGATCTTCTTCACCTTCTATGGCCTGCAATTGCTGCGCCACAGCCTGGACGACATCAAGATCAGCCCGCTGGCCAATCCGGCCATGCCCATGCCCGTTCCCATGCCGGTGTTTGTGCAGATGTTGCCGGGAATGGAGTCCATGGCGACGATGATGATGAAGAACAAGATGAAGTCCAAGGGCGTGGCCTCGCTCAAGGAACTGCGCGACATCTGCCTGGAGGCCGAAGTCAAATTCGTCGCCTGCCAGATGACGGTGGACCTGTTCGAGTTTTCGCACGAAAACTTCATCAAGGACGTGGAATACGGCGGCGCCGCCACCTTCATGAAGTTCGCCGGAGAGTCCGACGTCTGCCTGTTCATCTGAAGACTGCGCTGGCCGCCATGTGCCAGCGTCCATCCCGGACTGCGCCGTTGCACGCACCGTGTTGCGCTGCGCAAGTCCACGCCCAACCTGCCGGAGAGATCCATGAAAAAGCTGCTGCTGTCCCTGGCCCTGCTGTGCGCGTCGCAGCTGGCCCTGGCGCTCGCCCCCTATCTGCAGGCCGTCAAGCTAGCACCAGGCGAGCCGGCAGCACTGCTGGCCCAGGTCGAGAGCAAGCTGCAGGCTGAAGGTTTCACGGTCATCGGGCGCCACCTGCCCAAGGGCGTTCCTCAGCATGCCAGCCTGGTGGTCACCGACCCGGCCATGCTCGAAATCATCCGCAGCCTGGGCGGCTCGGCGGTGATCGCATCGGGCATCCGCGTGGGCGTGAAAAGCGACGGCAGCGTGAGCACCATGAATCCCGACTACTGGTACCGCGCCTACCTGCGCGGCCAGTTCAAAGGCGCGCAGACGGCAGTCACCTCGGTGCAGACCAGGCTGGCCAAGGCGCTGGGCGAAGGCGCAGGTTTCGGTGGCGATGTGGCCGAGGCGGATCTCGCCAACTACCGCTACATGTTCGGCATGGAGCGCTTCGACTCGACGAACAGCGAACTCAAGGAATACCCCAGCTTTGGCGCTGCGCTGTCGGCGGTGCAGGAGCATCTGGCACGCGGCGTGGGCGGCACGCGCCGGGTCTACGAGGTGGTCATGCCGGCACAGAATGTCGCTGTTTTTGGCGTCGCCATGGACGATGCCAGTACCGGCGAAGCGTGGTGGGCGGCCAAGATCGGCGCCGACCACATTGCCGGCCTGCCCTACGAGTTGTACATCGTGGGCGGCAAGGTCTACGCGCCCTATGCCCGCTACCGGATTGCGCTGGCCTGGCCTGCCTTGGGAATGGGGCAGTTCATGGGCATCGTGAATGCCCCCGAGGCGATTCGCAACACGCTGCTGCGCGTCGCCGGCGGCGGCAACTGAATCGACAATTCTCGGGAGGCCGCCATGGGTGAAGCTGTCAGTCCGGCAATGTGGGTGGTGTGGGGTGGCTTTGCGCTGGCCTTCATTTTTGGCGCAGTCGCCAACAAGACCAATTTCTGCACCATGGGTGCGATCTCGGACGTGGTCAACATGGGCCATTGGGGCCGCATGCGCATGTGGCTGCTGACGATCGCCGTGGCCATCATAGGCAGCAACCTGCTGTACTACTTCGGACTCATCGATTTGTCGAAGTCGATCTACCTGCGCCCCACCCTGCCCTGGCTGTCGCTGCTGCTGGGCGGAACGCTGTTTGGCGTGGGCATGACGATCGCCGCCGGCTGCACCAACAAGAATCTGCTGCGCCTGGGCGCGGGCAGCCTGCGCTCCCTGGTGGTGCTGGTGTTTCTGGCGATCTCGGCCTACATGACGCTCAAGGGCCTGTTCGGCCAGTGGCGCAGCAGCTATCTGGACCCGGTGGCCATCGATCTGTCCACACTGGGCCTGGGCACGCAAAGCCTGACTTCGGCGCTGGCCAAGCTCACCGGCCTGCCGGAAAAAACCGCGCTGCTCGGCAGCGTCGCCGTGTTCGGTCTGGGCCTGCTGGTTTTTGTCTTCCGGGACAAACGCTTTCGCGGCAATGCGTCGCAGGTGCTGGGGGCTGTCGTACTGGGCTTGCTGGTGGTGGCCGCCTGGTACCTCACGGGACACATCGGCTTTGGTGAGAACCCCGAGACGCTGGAGACGGTGTATTTCGCCACCGCATCGCACACGCTGGAGTCGCTGAGCTTTGTCGCGCCCACGGCCTACAGCCTGGAATTGCTGATGCTGTGGACCGACAAGTCGCTGCACCTGAGCTTCGGTGTCGCCACCGTCCTCGGCGTGGTGCTGGGTTCTTTTGCCTATGCCATCGCCACGCGCCAGTTCCGCTTGGAAGGCTTCGCCTCCATGGAAGACCTGCGCACGCAGTTGTTCGGTGCCGTGCTGATGGGCTTTGGCGGCGTTACGGCCATGGGCTGCACCATCGGTCAGGGCTTGTCGGGCGTGTCCACGCTGGCCCTGGGTTCCATCATCGCACTGGCCGGCATCGTCGCCGGCGCTGTGGCCACGATGAAGTGGCAGCAGCGCTGAGCCGCATGCGCCGTTGGCCGCGCGGCTAAAGGCAGCGAAGCCTTCTGGGCCTGCGGGCACGGCCGGCGAGTCCGTAAAGCCCCACACCGGAATGAAGGGCAGAGTCGCCCTTTCAGAACCATGCCCGCAATCCGATGTTTTCATGCAAATATCGCGACAAAGCTGTGAGTTTGAACAATCAGTTTGCGCATTGTCAAAGCAAGCTGGTATATTTTTCTCACTCCTTTTTATCAACCTCCTGGAAAGCGATTCATGAACAAGCAAACTTTCGTCCGCCTCATTTCCACCTTGGCCTTGACCGTGGGCATGTTCACCACGGCCAGTGCGGCAGAAACACCTGCCACACTGGCCGGCACCAAGTTGGTCAATGCAGCCGATGTAAAAAAATTGCTCGACAGCGGTGTGCCCGTCATCGACACGCGCGTGGCAGCCGAATATGCAGAAAAGACCATCAAGGGTGCCAAGAGCGTACCCTACAAGGAAAAAAGCGCGAAAGACACGGGCTTCGATGCCAGCCAGGACCAGTTCGATCTGACCAAATTGCCCAGCGACAAGGCCGCACCCCTGGTATTTTTTTGCAATTCCGGCGAGTGCTGGAAAAGCTACAAGGCGTCGGTCGTCGCCCAAAAAGCCGGGTACTCGAAAATTCAATGGTTTCGCGGCGGCATGCCTGAATGGGTCAAGGCCGGCCTGCCAACACAGTAATTATTTTCAATCTCGCATGCAAAGTCAGATCTGACCATGTCCATCCAAATGTCGATCAAAGGCCGGTTGCTGACGCTTTCTCTGTTTGCCCTCTTTGGCATCGCTGTCCTTGTCGGCGTGGTCATCGGGTCGAATCGCATCAGTGAGGCGGCACTCAAGGACGTGTATGAGGCGCACACCGAAACCCTGGTTCGCATGCAGCGCCTGGAAAACACTTTGCTGGAGGTGCGTTTTCGGGCCGCTGGCGTGCTGCTGGAACAGTTGCCGACGCCGGGCTCGCTAAACCACCTCAAAGAATCGCAGACCAGCATCGAGGGCCTGTGGGCTGAACTCAAACCCACTGCAGCCGCCATTTTTGTGACCACTGAAACCGCACCCTTGTTCAAAGACCTGAACGAGCATTGGACCCTGGTGAGCGCAACTTTGGCCAAACTGGAAAAAGGCTACATCGCCAAGGACAAGGCTGCCTTGACCGCGGTGCTGGAAGAAGAGTGGCCGGTATTGCACAAAGGCGCCGTCAAGCCTTTGCAATTGCTCATTCCCCTGACCCAGCAGCAGGCCCGCGAGGCCTACCTGGATGCGCAGAATAAGAGCCGCACCTGGCTTTTGATCGGCACCGTCGTCGGCGCCCTTAGTCTGATGGGCTTGCTGCTTGTGGCATGGCTCACGTCACGCAGCATCATGCAGTCGATCAAGGGCGCCGAGGTCGCGGTCCGCGCCATCGCTGCGGGTGATTTTTCCGCACCGGTGGTCGCCGAGCGCCACGACGAGTTGGGTCGCATGATGACTGAACTGGAGGCCATGCGCACCAGCCTGGCGGGCGTGGTTTCCAATGTGCGCCAGGGCTCTGAAGGTGTCGCCACCGCCAGCGCTGAAATCGCCCAGGGCAACCACGACCTGAGCGCGCGCACCGAACAGCAGGCCAGCACGCTGGAACAGACCGCAGCCTCCATGGAGGAACTCGGATCCACGGTAAAACTCAACGCGGACAACGCACGACAAGCCGATCGACTGGCCCAGGATGCCAGCACGGTCGCCAGCAAGGGCGGCGAGGTGGTGGCCGAAGTGGTGGAGACCATGAAACACATCAACGATTCGTCCAAGCGGATCTTTGACATCATCAGCGTGATTGACGGCATTGCCTTTCAAACCAACATCCTGGCATTGAACGCAGCGGTGGAAGCGGCTCGCGCGGGCGAGCAGGGCCGGGGTTTTGCGGTGGTGGCAAGTGAAGTGCGCTCCTTGGCCGGTCGCTCGGCCGAAGCCGCCAAGGAAATCAAGCACCTGATCGGCGCGAGTGTGGAACGCGTGAATCAAGGATCCCTGCTGGTGGACCAGGCAGGGGCCACCATGACCGAAGTCGTTGCCAGCATTCGCCGCCTGACCGGCATCATGGGCGAAATCAGCGCGGCCAGCAACGAACAAAGTCAGGGCGTTTCCCAGGTGGGCGAAGCCGTGACCCAAATGGACTGTGTCACGCAGCAAAATGCGGCGCTCGTTGAGCAAATGGCCGCCGCCGCGAGCAGCCTCAAGTCGCAGGCGCAAGATCTGGTGCAGGTGGTCGCGGTGTTCAAGCTGGGCAGCGACGCGCCGAATCTTGTCCTGCCATTGCCTGGCGGCGTTCGGGCGAATCGCAAGTTGGCGGCGGCGATGCCCAACGGCGAACGTCGTGCATTCGGCTAGGCGTTTGAACATGTTCGATGGGCGCGAACGCCAGAGGCATACAGCTTGTGGCTGAAACCAGCTCATATGGTTGGTAAACCTGCTCCCAATGTTCCCTATTTTCCATGGCGACCCCCTTGTTAATCGTCGCCTGCAGGCGCCCGCTCGCGCACCTGACTGAGCAAGTCCAGCGCGTGCGCCTCGTCCTGCGCAAAAATGACCTTCACCGCGCTGCCAGGTGCCATGTCCGGCGCAGTGCGCAGCGCCTTGGCCTTTACGCCAGCTTCCTTGAAACTGTCGAACTCGGCGAGTTTCTTGGGCGCGAAATAGGGTTTGATGCGGTACAGAAAATAGGGCATGGCAACAGTCCTTCAGACAGCTTCAGACGTAGTGTTTCGAGGCCCGGCGCCGCCCGGGCAAGGCCTTCTGGATGATGACGCCGCGCACGGCGCTCAAGTTCTCGATGGTCACAGCGGGGAATGCCGGGTTCAGGGCGTGGAGTAGCCAACGCGCGTCGACGCGGCGCAACTGCCGGAAGGTCCATTCCTCTGTGTGCCAGGCCAGCACGTAACTGCCGTCCCTGGCCAGACCTTCGGGCTCGATGATGATGATCTCGCCCTCGTTGAATTCCGGCGCCATGCTGTGGCCCAGCACCATCAGCGCGAACGACTCGCCGCCGCCGCAGTCGGGGACGCTGGCATCGGCCTGGGTTGGCATCGCGTCGGTGTAACTTGCAATTGGCGTGGGGCTCATGAGCCGGTCCATGGCGCTACAACACCGTGGCAAAAATCTGCGCCTCGGGCACGCCGGCACCACGCAATTCGTCGTGCAGCGTTTGCACAAAATCCGTCGGGCCGGCCAGGTAGAAATCGCAGTCGATGTCGAACAGGTCGGCCCGCATGGCCTGTGCAATTTGCTGCGCACCCTGGATCCGGTCGGCATCGGACACCAGCTCGTACTCGAACTGGTCCAGCGCCTGCGACCAGGACCGGCACAGATTGCTGAAGAAATGACCGTCGGGGCGCGTCGCCAGCCAGAACAGCGACAGCGACGGTGCGCTGTCCAACGACAGGGCGTGTTCGATCAGGCTCTTGACAGGGGCGAAGCCGGCGTCGCAGGCCGCAAACACCAGCGGACGATGCCCGTCCGCCAGCACGAAATCGCCTGTCGGCCCGAGCACCGTGAGCGCCGCGCCGGGAGCGATGTCACCGGCAAAGAGATGGCGCGCAAAAGCGTCGGACTCGTCACGGCAAACGAAGAACTGCAGGTTGCGGTCGTCGCAGGGGCAACTCGCCACCGGCAGCGTGTTGCGCACATCTCCCGGCACGGGCTGATGCCAGCCCAGCGTCACCGACTGCCCGGCCAGAAAACGCAGGCGGTGGCTGCGCGGCGTCTGCAGATGGAGCAAGCGCGTATCGTTGCCCAGCTCGCTCACGGCCCGCACCTGCCCCACGAGCTGCTGCTGCGCAATGTCCTGCGGACCACGGGCCTCGAGCAGTTCCAGCGTGAGTTCACTGCTGGCCGCCGTATGGCAGCACATCAGGGTGTAGCCCTGGGCCTTCTCCGCTTCGGACAGCGGGTAGTCAAAATGCTGCGTCTTCGCCACCTCGCCGGAGATGACGCGCACCTTGCACATGCCGCAAGTGCCGTTGGCGCAGCCGTAGTTGAGCTTGAGCCCGGAGTGCAGGCCTGACTGAAGCAAATTGGCGTGGCCCTCGACCAGAAACTGGTGACCGCTGGGGCGCACGGTGACCTGTGCCGTCATGACTTTGAGCATACCGTCCATCACCTCCAGAACATCGACCGACTCGGTGGCCAGCGCCTGCGCCAGCCCTTGTGTGACCTCCCGCTCCAGTTCGCGCCAGGCGGGGGCGTCCGGGAACTGTGCCTGGCGTTCGCGGGCGCGCCGCTGCAGCGCGATCACCAGGGCGTGGTAGCGCTGCAGGTGGCGTCGCAGGTCGGCCAGTTCCTGGCTCTGATCGAACAGGCGCTGTGCCAGCACTTCCTGGCTGGGCAGCAGGCGCTCGCGCACACGCTTGCCAAAGGCCTCGTCACGGATCTGCGTGACGCGTTCCAGCATCCCCGACTCTTCCAGTTCGGCGCCGGGATACAGGCGCAACAAGGCCTCGGTGGAGACAAAGCCTTCATTCACCACCAGCGCGCCGTCGCGCACCTGCTGCTGCAGAACGCCGCGCGCCACGCCCACCAATTGGGCGGCGCGCCAGATGCTGACCTGGTGTGACATGGTGCTTGGTCGGTGAGCTGTTAAAGGGTCGCGACGCGATCCAGGTAACGCGCCCGGTACAGCAGCCGGGGCTCGTTCGGATCATGGACAAAGCCGGCGCGGTCGTGCAGCACGTTGTTGCACACCAGGCCCATGCCTGACCCTAAGCGCAGGCGAAACACGTCGGGACGGTCGGCAGCCAGCAACTGCTGCAAAAAGGCGGCGGCGGCACGCGTGGCGGCGTCGTCTTTCCACAGCACGCTGCGCGTGCGCGCGGTGTAGCGCATGTGCAGCGTGCCCGATTCGGGATCAACGAAGAACACCGGCCCCGACTGCTCGGCGCGCGCCACGCCGTCTTCGTCCAGCCGCTCGGGAATGGTCATGGCGTCGCTGGCCATGAGGGCGCGCAGCCAGTCGCGATTGGCCTCGCGCAGCGCGATGTAGGCCATCTCGTGGTCCATCAGCGCGTTCTCGCCGCCGGCCATGGCCGGGCGTACGCAATGCAGCACCATGGCGCGTATCTGCCGCTCGGGTGGATGGTAGTAGCCATCGGTGTGCCAGTTGATGGCGCGGTTGGTGTAGGGAATGAAGGTCGAGCGGTCGCCCAGTTGCTGCGCCACCTCGATGCGGGAAATGCCGTCGTCATCGGCCAGCCAGTTGGCGTCCAGGCGTTGCAGACCCAACTGCTGCGCCAGGCGGCGCGGGATTTCCTTGTCCTCGTCCAGCAGCGGACTGCGGTAGATTGCCATGTTGGCGCTGGCGCAACGCTCTAGCAGGGCCTGACGCTCGGCTGATGTCAGAGACCGCGGATCGGCCACATCCACCACCAGGTCACGGGCCTGGCGCGGATGGCGCTCGCGCTTGGCGTCGCGCCACTGCAAGTAGTCTGCATCGCGGTCCAGATCAAAGGGTGACCCCATCGTGTCTGCCCCTCAGTCGCCGGTGGCGGCCATGCGCGCGCGCCGCGGTGCGCGGGGTTCGGTGGACAGGACGCCCTGCATGCCACGCTGGATCATCTGCACCGCCTCGGGCACCTCGATCGCCATGATCTGATCGACCACCCAGCGCTGGTCCTTGGCCGGCATCAGCACCTCGATGCGATGCCCCAGGTAGCGCACAAAGCCGAAGTCGGGTTCGTCTGCGGCGCAACCAAACTCGGCGTAATGATCGGACAGCTCGTTGAACAGGTCGATGAACTGATCAAAATGGCTGGGCTGCCCCGCAGCGGGTACGCCCAGCAGCGTGTCTTCGTTCTCCTGCAGTATCTCGGCCACGCGTCGCACCAGCGCCGTGATGAAATCGGCGCGGCCCTCGGCCCCCATGCGGGCAAAGGCCATCCGGTCCTGCACCTGCGTCAGGAACACCAGCACCTCGCGCGTGAAGGCAAAGTACTGGGGTCCCACCTCGATGTCGAAGTGCGCCGTGCGCATCTGCTTGAGCATGTTCTGCGCCACCCGCCAGGTGATGAAGGCCATGGCGCTGGCCGTCTGCTGCGGCGTCTTTGCAGCGCCGTTGCGGAACCATTCGCTCTTTATTCGGATCGCCATGGACCGGTCCTCAGGCGCAGCGCATCGATCGGCACATGAGGTCGCCCATCAGTACCCACCCTTGCCGAGTGGTTGTGTCAACCCCGCCACCTTGGGTCCCTGCTTGGCCGGGCCGATGGGGAACAGGTCGTACAGGTACTTGCTGTCCACGCCCGGGTGCAGTTCGCTCATGCCCTTGAGCATGTTGCGAAAGTTGGGCGTTGCGCCCTCTTCGCGGTACTGGTCCCGCAGGTAGTTCACCACCTCCCAGTGCGCCTCGGTCAGGGTGATGCCTTCGGCGGCGGCGATGACGCGCACCGCTTCGTCGTCGTACACCGGCTCCAGCAGATAGCCCTGATCGTCGGCTTCGTGCGCCACACCATTAATCACGTACTCCATCTTTTCATCTCCTGTTGCATTGAGTCCAACTACACCGCAGCCGCCGACTTGTGCGGCACAAAAATGCCGCAACCCAGCAGGCGCAGCGGCCCCAGACCGTGCTGCTGCAGGCGCAGCGACTGTCCGGGGTTCAGCCCGTGCAGCATCAGGCTGAACACATGCTGCGTCGCACCGACACCACCGAGAAGCTGATGCTTGCCGCACACCGGCTCAACGGCGATGTCGAGCGCCGCCAGTTCCTTCGCCAGGCCCGCCATGAAGGCCGGCTCGTCGGCGCTGGCGGCAGCGACGCGGTAGGCGTAGAGCGTGCCGTGGGGCAGCAGTTCGCGCACCTGGGGCTGTATCAGTCGCAGTGCATGTCCATCCAGGTCCAGTTCAGCAGCGTCGAACGCTTGCAGGTCAGACACCCGCTCAGCGGGAACGCGCAACAGCAGGCGCGTGCGCTGCGACAGCAGGGCCAGTTCGCCCAGCCCGTGCACCACCCGGATCGGATGGATGCCAGCAAGGGCTTCCTGACCCAGCCAGGGCATGCTCGCACACAACGCACGTGCCAGCAGCGTGGCGTGCTCACGCGGCAAGCCGGCGCATTGCACGGCAAACGCCACGTCGACCATGTCCTGGCTTTCCGTCATGCGGGCTCCACGGACTCGTCGGGCTGAGGCTGGGTCTGCGCCCAGCGCAGCAGGGCCTCGCCCCAAAAACGAGCCGAAGCCGGGTCGATTTCGAACACGGTGAAGCGGCTCTTCTCGCGGATGCGCGTGCGCAGCAGGCTCATGCCGCCGCCGTCGTGGTCGAACTGTTGCAGTTCGATGACCTGACCACCGAGGGGAATGGTCAGCTTGGCAAGCGGCGTGATGGTGGGCATGGGCTGGTCTTTTTCCGGATGACGCTATTGGGCGCAGCAGCAGTGCCTGGCGTCTATAGCCGGGAAGGATTGCGGGATATAGCCCCAATGGGTAGCCCCGAATACTCAACGAGGGTGATAGCGCTGCCCGTACCCCCAACCGTACGATCGCCCCACATTGACAGAGCACCCACCTACAAGTAGGAGACAAACATGAGCAAGAAGCCGCACGACACCCCCATGCTGGATCAGCTTGAAAGCGGGCCCTGGCCCAGCTTTGTCACCGGGCTGAAACGCCTGGCCAAGGACAACGATTACATGACCGACCTGATGGGTCAGCTCGAGCACTCGTACAAGACGCGCAAGGGCTACTGGAAAGGCGGCACGGTGGGCGTGTTCGGCTACGGTGGCGGCGTGATTCCGCGCTTCTCCGAAGTGGCCGAGATGTTCCCCGCGTCCAAGGAATTCCACACGCTGCGCGTGCAGCCGCCCGCCGGCATGCACTACAACACCGACGTGCTGCGCAAGATGTGTGACATCTGGGAGAAGCACGGCTCGGGCCTCATCGCCTTTCACGGCCAGTCCGGCGACATCATGTTCCAGGGGGCCAGCACGGCCAACGTGCAGGGCGCCTTCGACGAACTCAACGAGCTCGGTTTTGACCTGGGCGGCGCCGGCCCCGCCGTGCGCACCAGCATGTCCTGCGTCGGCGCGGCGCGCTGCGAGCAGTCGTGCTTCGACGAGGCGCGCGCACATCGCCAGGTGCTCAACACCTTTCTGGACGACATGCACCGCCCGGCCCTGCCGTACAAGTTCAAGTTCAAGTTCTCGGGTTGCCCGAACGACTGCATGAACTCCATCCAGCGCGCTGACATGGCCGTCATTGGCACCTGGCGCGACAACATGCGCACCGACGAACCGCTGGCGCGCAAGTGGTTCGCCAAGCATGGCATGACCGAACTGGTGAACGACGTGGTGAGCCGCTGTCCCACCAAGGCCATCATGTTGAAGGAAACCAAGGACGTTTCCCAGGGCGCCAAGATCAGCAGCGTGGCCATCAACGACAGCCAGTCGCTAGAGATCGACAACAGCAACTGCGTGCGCTGCATGCACTGCATCAACGTCATGACCGGCGCCCTGGCCACGGGAACGGACAAGGGCGTTACCGTGCTCATGGGCGGCAAGCGCACGCTCAAGATCGGCGACCTGATGGGCACGGTGGTCACGCCCTTCATGCCCATGAAGACCGACGCCGACTACCAGGCGCTGGTGGAACTGGCACAGAAGTCAATCGACTTCTTTGCCGAGAACGCGCTCGAGCACGAGCGCACCGGCGAAATGATCGAGCGCATCGGCCTGGTCAACTTCCTCGAAGGCATAGGCCTGGAGATCGACCCCAACATGGTGTCCACGCCCCGCACCAACCCCTACGTCCGCACCGACGGCTGGGATGACGAAGTGGCCAGGATCAACGCGAAAAAAGCAGCTTGATGAAACTTTGCGGGACAGACCGCAGTTACGCGAAACGAACCAACTCTGTCCTCAACTGACTAGAAAGGCAAAAAAATGGCCACCATGCGCACCCCCATCGAAAGCGGCGTACCCGACAACAAGCAGTACCTGCACCCGCTGATGCTCAAGAACTACGGCAACTGGAAGTACCACGACCGGCCCCGTCCCGGCGTGCTGCACCACGTGTCGCACACCGGCGACGAGATCTGGACCGTGCGCGCCGGCACGCAGCGGCAGATGGACCTGTTCACCATCCGCAAGCTGTGCGACATCGCCGACACCTATGCCGACGGCCATGTGCGCTTCACCATCCGCTCCAACATCGAATACATGGTGTCGGATCCGGCGCGCGTGGCGCCGCTGGTGGAAGCGCTGACGAACAGCGGCTTCCCCGTCGGCGGCACCGGCAACTCGGTCTCGGCCATCGCCCACACCCAGGGCTGGCTGCACTGCGATATTCCCGGCACCGACGCCTCGGGCGCGGTGAAGGCGCTGATGGACGACCTGCACGCCGAGTTCATCCAGGAGGAGATGCCGAACCGCGTGCACCTGTCCACCTCCTGCTGCGAGATCAACTGCGGCGGCCAGGCCGACATCGCCATCATCATCCAGCACACCAAGCCGCCCAAGATCAACCACGATCTGGTGGCGAACATGTGCGAGCGCCCCACGGTGGTGGCGCGTTGCCCGGTGGCTGCCATCCGCCCCGCCATGGTGAACGGCAAGCCCTCGCTGGAAATCGATGAGGCCAAGTGCATGTGCTGCGGCGCCTGCTATCCACCCTGCCCGCCCATGCAGATCAACGACCCGGAACACAGCAAGCTGGCGATCTGGGTCGGCGGCAAGAACTCCAATGCGCGCGGCAAGCCCACCTTCATGAAGATGGTCGCGTCCGGGCTGCCAAACAACCCACCGCGCTGGCCCGAAGTCTCGGCCATGGTGAAAAAGATCCTCTACACGTACAAGGAGGACGCGCGTTCCTGGGAGCGCGTGGCCGACTGGATCGAGCGCATCGGCTGGCCCGCCTTCTTCGAAAAGTGCGATCTGCCCTTCACCAAGTACCTGATCGACGACTGGCGCGGTTCGCGCTCCAGCCTGAACGCGTCGACGCATATCCGCTTCTGATCGGCCCACCATGAAATTCGGACTACTTGTCAGCGAAGGCCCGTACACGCACCAGGCGTCGGACTCGGCCTACCAGTTTGTCGTCGCCGCACTGGCCAAGGGCCATGAGGTGCAGCGCGTGTTTTTCTACCACGACGGCGTGAACAACGCGACGCGCCTGACCGAGCCGCCGCAAGACGACCGCCATGTGGTGAACCGCTGGTCCTCGCTGGCAGCCGAGCACAAGGTGGACCTGGTGGTGTGCGTGGCCGCAGCGCTGCGCCGCGGCATCAAGGAAGAGGTGCTGGCACCCGGCTTTCGCATCTCCGGCCTGGGCCAGCTGGTGGACAGCGGCATCAAGGCGGACCGTCTGTTGACCTTTGGTGATTAAAGGAAAGCCACAGCTATGAGCGAACAAGCAAGCCCCAAAGCCGGTCCGAAAGTGAAGAAATTCATGTTCGTTAACCGCAAGGCCCCCTACGGAACCATCTACGCGCTGGAGAGCCTGGAGGTGGTGCTGATCACCGCCACCTTCGACCAGGACGTGAGCCTGGTGTTCATTGACGACGGCGTGTACGAGCTGGTCAAGGGCCAGCAGACCAAGGGCATAGGCATCAAGAACTTCTCGCCCAGCTACCGCGCCCTGGACGGCTACGACGTGGAAAAGCTCTACGTCGACGCCGACTCGATGGCGCAACGCGGCCTCACCGAGAAAGACCTGCTGGTGCCGGTGGAAGTGCTGGATGCGCAAGCCATGGGCCAGTTGATGCAGCAGCAGGACGTGATCCTGAGCTTCTAAGAAAAGAGAACCCCATGTTGCACATCGTGAACAAATCACCCTTCCAGACCAGCACGCTGGCCACCTGTTTGCGCATGGCGCAAGGCGGCGACGCGCTGCTGCTGATCGAGGACGCTGTCTACGCCGCCACGGCTGGCAGCGCCTGCGAAGCCAGCCTGCAGGCCGCCTGCACCACTTTCAAGGTCTACGCCCTGCAGCCCGACATGGACGCGCGCGGCGTCACGCCCAAGCTGCTGCCAGGCATCACCCTGGTCGACTACGCCGGCTTCGTCGATCTGGCGGTGGAACACAACACCTCGCATTCCTGGCTGTAAGCCGCAGGACGCGACCCCTTTTTTACTGGAGAAAACAATGAGCTTTGAAATCAACGGCAAGACCTACGAAACCGACGAAGAGGGTTACTTGCTGAACCTGGCCGAGTGGACCACCGACGCGGCCGTGCACCTGGCCGAGGAAGAAAAAGTGGCACTCACTGACAACCACTGGGAAGTCATCAACTTTCTGCGTGAGTACTACAACGAATACCAGATCGCCCCGGCCGTGCGCGTGCTGACCAAGGCCATCGGCAAGCAGTTCGGCGAGGAAAAGGGCAACAGCAAGTACCTGTACGACCTGTTCCCCTACGGCCCGGCCAAGCAAGCCTGCAAGATCGCCGGCCTGCCCAAGCCCACGGGCTGCATTTAAGCCGTACCACACCCACAGGCCCTGACCGTGTCGCTGTTGAGCCTTGCCTACGCGCTGCTGCTCACCCTGGCGACCGGGGTGCTGGTGGTGGGCGTGGGCCTGAAGATACGGCGTTACGCCAAAACGCCGGCACCGCTGAAGATCCCCACCACGCCGGCGCCGCTCACCACCACAGGCGTGGCCTGGCGCATGGCGCGCGAAGTGGTGTTCTTCGAGAGCCTGTTCAAGTCCAGCAAGTGGACCTGGATCTTTGGTTGGACTTTCCACGCCGCCCTGCTGCTGGTGACGCTGCGCCACCTGCGCTACTTCCAGGAACCCGTGTGGGCGCCCGTGGCGCTGATCCAGCCTTTCGGCACTTACGCCGGTTTTGCCATGGTCGCGGCTTTGGCGGGGCTTTGGGCCAGGCGTTTCCTGGTGGACCGCGTGCGCTACATCTCCACGCCCTCCGACCATTTGATGTTGGCACTGCTACTGGCCATCGGTATGACGGGGCTGGCCATGCGCTTTGTCGCGCACACCGATATCGTCGCGGTCAAGATTTTCATGCTGGGCCTGCTGCGCCTGAACTGGCAGGCGCTCCCCGCCGACCCGGTGCTGCTGGTACATCTGGCGCTGGTGTCTGTGCTCATGCTCATATTCCCGATCAGCAAGCTGCTGCACGCACCGGGCCTGTTCTTCAGCCCGACGCGCAACCAGGCCGACAACGCCCGTGAAACGCGCCATGTCTCGGCCTGGGCCGCAGCGCTGGAAAAGAGGTCCTGAACATGGCCACCGCCGCCTTCGTCACCCCCAAGCTGAAAAGCTACCCGGTCATCCCGCTGGTGCAGGTAGGCGCCATGTCGCACCTCAAACCATTTGTCGCCAGCGCGCCGATACAGAAGGCGCTGGGCTTCCCCGAGGAGCTGGTGCCCGACTGGCAGGAAAAAGCCATCGCAAAGATGGGCGAACTGCTGGGCAAGTACCGCTCGCTCAAGGTATATCTGGACGCCTGCGTGCACTGCGGCGCCTGCACCGACAAGTGTCACTACTTCCTCGGCTCGGGTGACCCGAAGAACATGCCGGTGGCGCGCCAGGACCTGCTGCGCAAGGTCTATCGGCGCCATTTCACCTGGTCGGGGAAACTGTTCCCGAAACTGGTCGGCGCCGAGGACCTGACCAAGGAAGTGCTCGATGACTGGTACTCCTACTTCTATCAGTGCTCGGAATGCCGCCGCTGCTCGGTGTTCTGTCCCTACGGCATCGACACCGCCGAGGTCACCATGGCGGCAAGAGAGATCATGGACTCGATCGGATTGGGACAACGCTACACCAACGAGATCATCGGCAAGGTGCACAGCATCGGCAACAACCTGGGGCTGAACCCGTCGGCGCTGAAGAACACGCTATCGAGCATGG
>CAIKVZ010000246.1 GCA_903830985.1 uncultured beta proteobacterium | reverse complement strand
GGGCTGCGGCACCAGCATTCTGGGCAATGCGCTGGATGGGGGCGTGGGTTACTGGCGGCCGCGCCGGGATGATGTCTTCGGATTGGAAATCGTCACCGGCACGGGCGAAGTCATCCAGACCGGGTTTCGTCGCCTCGGCGAGGCATCGCCGCTGGCCGGATGCCATCCCCATGGCGTAGGTCCGATGATGGACGGCCTGTTCTTTCAGGGCAACTGCGGCATCGTCACCAGCGCCTACTTCAGGTTGGCCGTGCGCAAGCCGGCAGAAGCAGCGGTCTCACTCACGCTGTTGCGCGAACCCGATCTGGCCAGCTTCATCGACATCCTGGCAAGCCTGAAACGCGATGGCATTCTGCCTTCGGTCACCCACATCGGGAATCGGGCGCGCACCCACTCCACGCTGCTGCCGGGGGTGGCTGCCTATTTTGCACGCCGCTGCGGCTTCGGCCCAGCGCAGGCCCGAAGCGCCGCACAGGCGGTGTTGAACCGTCATATGGGAAATGAGTGGACCGGACTGGGCGCCATTGCCGGCACGGCGCGCCAACTGCGTGCGGCCATCAGCATCATCCGCCAGCGCATGCGCGGCATCGCCAGCGTCGTGATCGTGACCCAAGCCAGGCTGAACTCCGCCCTGCGGTTGACCGACCGGTTGGCAAGGTTCTCCACGTCCGCTGCCGCTGCCGCCGCCATCGTCACTGCGGTGCGGCCGCTGCACGGACTCGCGCTCGGCGTGCCGACCGACGCCCCCACCCACGGCATGCTATGGCATGCGGGTCAGCCTGACGCCGAAGCAGCCGAGCTCGATACCTCCCGTTGCGGGCTGCTCTACATCAGCCCCGCTTTGCCTATGGAAGGCGCATTCGTGACGCGCTTCATGCAGAAGATGAATGTGATCGCGAAGTCCTTCGGGCACGCGCTCTACACCACGATCAATTTGGAAACCGAGTTCTCCATGGTCGCCGTCGTCAACCTGCTGTTCGACCGTCAGGACCCCGAGGCCATGGTGCAAGCCCATGGCTGTGCGGACGCGCTGCTGGACTGCATTCATGACTGCGGGCTGGAGGTCTACCGGGCGCGTGCCGACATGATGCAGGCCATCGTTTCGGACACCCCCTATTGGCACCTGCAGCGCTCCATCAAGCGTGTTTTCGATCCGGACAACATCATCGCGCCGCAACGCTACTCGTTGCCTTAGACTGGACGGATGCAAGGACCCGCAAGCAAGCCCATCGTCATGCCAACTGGCAGCGCCAAGTTGGGAACAGGGTCGGCCCCGGACGCCATCGGCGGCAGCTACCAACTGCGCCCCGGCGCACAACCCGGCGTCGTCGGCCAGCGCCCCGTGCTCGGTGCCGGCCGGCTAGGCCAGTTGTTGCGCGGCCAGCGCGGTACGCAAATCGGCAGCACACTGGGCAGCGTCTTCACCCTGTGCGCCCATGCCCATCAGTTCACCTGCACCCTGGCGCTGAGCGCAGCGCAGGACGCCTCAGCGCCGGTGGCAATCGACGTTTCACCCGCCACGTTGTGCATAGAAACGGCCCGTGATCACCTGCGCAGCATCGCGCTCGACTGGCCGCAGCGCCTGTCCGAGCCGACACCCAGTGCCAGCATCAAGGCCTGGCTGCAGGACTGCCCCTTGCCGCTGGCCGCAGCGCGCGCCATCAGCGACGAAGCCCAGGCCCAACATAAGTTGACGCAACTGCGCGTCTGGCTGGAGAGTCGCAGCTTGCAGCAACCGGTGCGCGAATGGCTGGTGCGCCACCGCGACCCCGATGCACTGGCGCTGTGGTGTCACGCGCAGGCGGCGCAGCTGCTGCCGGCGCGCTGTCTGGCCGCCTGGCAGCCACTGGCCCACGCATTGACGCCGTCCCTGCGCAGCCTGGAACTGCTCGACCCGGACCCTGAAAAACAGTCCGTACAACTGCGCACGCTGGCGCAACAGATGGCGCAAGAGCCGGGCTTTGTGCAGCGCCCAAGCTGGCAGGGTCTGTGCGCCGAAACCGGGCCCTGGACCCGTTTTCGCCACCGCGCTTCGGGCAGCGCGACCCGGCACAGCGCCTGGACGCGTCAGAGCGCGCGCTGGCTGGATCTCGTTGAACTGACACAGACGGGCACCCCCGGCGGCGGCGCAGCACCCCTGCTCGCCAGCGGCGCGCTGCATCTGGGAAACGGCCAGGCCCTGGCCTGGTGCGAAATGGCCCGCGGCCTGCTGCTGCACTGGGTGCAGCTCGACGCAGGCGGCGCGGTGCATGACTACCGCGTGCTGGCACCCACCGAATGGAACTTTCACCCCGCAGGCGCGCTGGCCCGCGCCGTCGCCGCGCTGGCGCCGCACGAGGCGCCCACGGCCCGTATGCTGGCCGCCGCCTTCGACCCCTGCGTGGCCTGCACCGTGCAGAGCCCGGCCGGCGAATAGGGGCAGCGTGAAGACGGGCAAAGTCATTTTGGCAAGTCAGCGCCGCACTGGCGTTGTGGCCGGTTACCATGGCGAAAGGCTTTCTGGGCGGCAGGGTTTTCGACAGGAGACGTCATGGGCTTGAACGTGTTGTGGCTGCAATCGGGCGGTTGCGGGGGCTGCAGCCTGTCGCTGCTGTGCGCCGACACGCCCGACTTTCCCGCGATGTTGCGCGACAACGGCATTGACTTGCTCTGGCATCCGACGCTGGCCTTGCAGGACGGTCAGGAGCTGATCGCGCTGCTGCAGGATTGCATCGCAGGACGCGTGCGCCTGGACGCCCTGTGCATCGAAGGCGCGCTGTTGCGCGGCCCTCACGGCAGCGGGCGCTTTCACGTGCTGGCCGGCACCGGTGTTCCCATGATCGAGTGGGTGCGACAACTCGCTGCCGTGGCCGCGCATGTTCTTGCCGTGGGCAGTTGCGCAGCCTGGGGCGGTATCACCAGCGCGGGCGCCAATGCCACCGATGCCTGCGGCTTGCAGTTCGAGGACGAGCGCGCCGGCGGCCTGCTGGGCACAGGCTTTCGCGCTCGAAGCGGCCTGCCCGTGATCAACATCGCGGGCTGCCCCACGCACCCGGGCTGGGTCACGGACACGCTGATGGCGCTCGCGTCCGATGCCTTCACCGCCAACGACATGGACCCCTTGCAGCGCCCGCGCTTTTACGCCGACCAGCTGGTGCATCGTGCCTGCACGCGCAACGAATACTACGAGTACAAGGCCGGCGCGTCGCAGCCCTCTGACCTGGGCTGCATCATGGAGAACATGGGTTGCAAGGGCACGCAGGCGCACGCCGACTGCAACACGCGCCTGTGGAACGGCGAGGGTTCCTGCACGCGCGGCGGTTATGCCTGCATCGCCTGCACCGAACCCGGATTTCAAAGCCCGGGCCACCCCTTCCATACGACACCCAAGCTGGCGGGCATCCCCATCGGCCTGCCCACCGACATGCCCAAGGCCTGGTTTGTGGCCCTGGCCTCACTGTCCAAGAGCGCGACGCCCAAGCGCGTGAAAGTCAACGCCACCAGCGACCACGTGGTGCTGCCGCCCATGTCGCGCAAGACGGGGCTGCGCTGATGCAGGGCAACACATGACAAGGCTGATCCTGGGACCGTTCAACCGCGTCGAGGGCGACCTCGAAGTGCAGCTTGAGGTCGATGCCGGCCGGGTGCTCGAGGCCCGCGTCAACGCCACCCTGTACCGCGGCTTCGAGGGCGTGCTGATGGGACGCGACCCCATGGACGCGCTGACCATTGCGCCGCGCATCTGCGGCATCTGCTCGGTGTCGCAGTCGGTGGCCGCGGCACGCGCGCTGGCCGATGCCTGCGGTGCGCTGCCGCCGCCCAATGGCCAGCACGCCATCAACCTGATGCTGGCGTGCGAGAACCTGGCCGACCACCTGACGCATTTCTACGTCTTCTTCATGCCCGATTTCACGCGCCCCGTGTACGCCACGCGCCCCTGGTACCGGGAAGCGCAGCGGCGCTTTGCTCCAGTGGTGGGCGGGACCACAGCCAGCGGGTTGCACAACCGGGCAGCGCTGGCGGCACGCGCGCGCTGGCTGGAACTGATGGGCACGCTGGGCGGCAAATGGCCGCACACCGGCTCGGTGCTGCCGGGCGGAAGCTCACGCGCCATCGAACCGGCCGAGCGCCTGCGCCTGCTGGCCAAACTGCGCGAGATGCGCGCCTTCCTGGAGCAGACGCTGTTCGGCAGCGTACTGGAAGAAGTGGCCGCGCTGACCAACGAAGCCGAACTGCAAAGCTGGTGCGAGCGCGCCCGCGGCAGTGATCTGGCGCTGTTTCTGGAGATTGCTGCCGACACCGCACTGCACGCAATGGGCGCGGGGCCGGGGCGCTACCTGAGCTATGGCGCCTACGCTCAGCCCGAAGGTGGTCATGCCTTGGCAGCCGGTGTCTGGCACGCCGGCACACAGAGTCGCTCGGCGCTGGAGCCGGCGCAGATCAGCGAAGACGCGCGCCACGCCTGGCTCGCCGAAGGCCCGGGTGCGGTGCCGCTGCACCCGACCGTCGGTTTGACCCAGCCCGCGCCGGACAAGCCTGGCGCCTACACCTGGAACAAGGCCCCGCGTCTTGCAGGCCAGGTGGTGGAAACCGGCGCGATTGCGCGCCAGTTGATGACCGGCCAGGCGCTGATTCGTGCCGCAGCACTGACGCATGGCGGCACGGTGTACACGCGGGTCCTGGCGCGCCTCGTGGAAATGGCCATCATCCTGCCACTGATGGAGCAGTGGCTGATGGCGCTGGTGCCGCGCGCGCCGTTCTACCTGGCGCCGACCCTGCCCGACCACGGCCAGGGTGTGGGACTCACCGAGGCGGCACGGGGCGCGCTGGGCCACTGGCTGCGCATCGACAAGGGGCGCATCAGCCACTACCAGATCGTGGCGCCGACAAGCTGGAATTTTTCGCCGCGCGACAGCGCCGGCACGCCCGGCGCGCTGGAAGCCGCGCTGGTTGGCGCAGCGCTGGACAGCGCGGACGCAGGCCCGGGCAACAGCGTGGCCGTGCAGCACATCGTGCGCTCCTTTGACCCCTGCATGGTCTGCACGGTGCACTGAAAGTACCCATGCCCGCTCCACCGCCCTCCCCGCTGTCCACCATGCCGCTGCGCGAGCTCGAAGGTGTGGACGAGGCTACCTGGCTGGACGTCATCCACAAGATGGACGAGGTCTATTCCAAGCTGGTGAGCGACGAGGTCGAACTGGAAGAAAAGAACGCGCAACTCGAACAGTCGCAGCAGTTCATCTTCAGCCTGCTGTCGGCCATGAGCGACGTGCTGATCGCTTGCAACCAGGACGGACTGATCGAGGAGACCAACGCCGCCCTGTGCGAGCTCGTGGGCTGCAGCGAGCATCTGCTGCGCGGCACCTCGGTGCTCGATTTGCTGGCCGACGAGCGCAGCGTGCAGCGCTGGAAACTGGCGCTGTACCACGCCGCCTCGCGCGAGGGCGCTGTGGTGGAGATCAACCTGCGCGGCGCCAATGACCTGACTGTGGCGGTGGACCTGAACTGCACACCGCGGCGCAATGCCGCAGGGCGCCAGGTGGGGCTGGTGCTGGTGGGGCGTCCCCTGGGCGAACTCAAGCGCGCCTACCACCAGTTGCGCGAAGCCCATGAGGCGCTGAAGCAGGCGCAGCAGCAACTGCTGCATTCGGAAAAAATGGCGTCGCTGGGGCGCTTGGTGGCGGGGGTGGCGCACGAGCTGAACAACCCCATCAGCTTTGTCCTGGGCAATGTCCATGTGCTGCAACGCTACGGCACGCGCCTGGGCCGCTACCTGGAAGCGGTGCACGCGCTGGAGCTGCCGCCCGAAATTCAGGCACTGCGCGCCGAGCTGCGCATCGACCGCCTGGTGCAGGACCTGCCCTCGCTGATGGAAGGCACGCTCGAAGGCGCGCAGCGCACCACCGACATCGTGAACGGCCTGAAGCGCTTTTCCACGGCGGCGCATGAAGAAGTCACGCTGCTGGAACTCAATGCGGTGGTGGAGCGCGCCATCCTCTGGGTGCAAAAGGGCACGGCACCGGGTTTCGACATCCGCTGGGCGCGCGGCAAAGACTGCCTGGTCATGGGCAACGCCGGCCAGTTGCTGCAGGTGATGATGAACCTGATCCAGAACGCGCACGATGCCGCGCTGAGTGACGGCGACATCACGCCCGAGTTGCACATCAGTCTGTTGCTCGATGGGGCGAGCGCGCAGCT
>CAIKVZ010000245.1 GCA_903830985.1 uncultured beta proteobacterium | reverse complement strand
AGGGCAGATTCAAACAGCTTTGCAGTCATGGTCTTGTTGATCAAGGTTGAAGAATATGGCTAAGCTTACCCACTCAGATTTCAAGAGAACCCTTTTTATGATGCCGGCGCTGGACTGTCGCATTGCTATCACCAAGCTCATCACCTTTACGCCTGCCAACGCGGGTACGCGCAGGGCGACGATTCAAGGCGACGTGGTGGTATTTGACGTGGTCACTGGGGAACGCCGTCTCATTCTGGACGGTCCGACCGTCACCGCACGCCGCACGGCCGTTGTTTCGCTGCTGGCGGCACAGCATCTGGCTAAAGACCGTGCGGGTCCGCTGCTGATTGTTAGCGCAGGGGCTCAGGGACGAGCGCATCTGGAGGCGTTTGTCCAGGGACTTGGGGTGCGCGATGTGATGATTGCCTCACGCAGCGAAGCAAGCGCTACTGCACGCTGGGCGCGAAGGGCTTGATCCGCCAGGCCAACCTGCGCATGGCCGACGCGCTGGACCTGCCGCGTGCCGGCCTGGCCAAACAGCGGCTCTCCAGATTCATCCTGGACCAGGACCAGGACACTTATTACCTGATGCTTGCAACTCTGCTCAAGACCGCTGAGCCGCAGTCTTGCGATTTGCGCATGATGAAGCGAGGTGCTGCGCCGTTCTGGATGCATGTGGCGGCGACGGCGGCGCAGGACGAGTACGGCGAGCCGGTTCTGCGCCTGGCGCTGACCGACCTGACCGAGCGGCGCCGGGCGGAACAGCAGCGCTTGCACCAGCTGATCGAGTTGTCGCGTGAAGCCACGGTGGTCATGCGCGACGGAAAGATGGTCTACGTCAACCCCGCCGCGATTGCCATGTTTGCTGCCGAGTCGGCGGTGCAACTGCTGGGCAAACCCATGCTCGATCTGGTGCACGTCGATTTCCAAAACCTTGTGCAGCGGCGTGAGCAGAGTTTCGTCGAAGGCGCGTCCGTGACGCCGGTGTACGAGGAGAAATGGCTCAAGCTCGGCGGCGCGCCCATGGACGTGGAGGTGCAACGCTCGCGCCTGGTCTTTGACGGCACACCAGCGGTTCAGGTCGCCATGCGCGACATCACCCGGCACAAGCTCATTGATCGCCTGCTGCAGGAAAATAACACCGAACTGAAGCTGGGCCGTGCTGTTGCGGACAGTGCCAACCAGGCCAAGTCGGAATTCATCGCCAGCATGAGCCACGAACTGCGCTCTCCCTTGAATGCGATTTTGGGCTTCACCCAACTCATGGAGTTTGGCGAAACCACGCAGGTGCAGAAGAAGAATCTGGCGCAGATTTTGAGCGCCGGTGGGCACCTGTTGGGCTTGATCAACGAACTCCTGGACCTGTCGCTGATCGAATCAGGCAAGCTGAAGATGGAGTTCGAACCGGTTTCGCTCAGCCTGGCCCTGCAGGAGTGCGGCATGATGATCGAGGCGCAGGCACAGGGCCGTGGCGTCAGCTTGAGTTTTCCGCCATTCACCACGCCATGGTATGTCCATGCCGACCCCAGGCGCCTGAAGCAGGTACTCCTCAACCTGCTGAGCAACGCCGTCAAGTACAACCGGTCCGGCGGAACTGTGACGGCTACCTGCGCCTTTCCCGAACCTGGCTCGGTGCGTATCAGCATCACCGATACCGGAATCGGCATGACCCCGGAACAACTGGGACAGCTGTTTCAGCCCTTCAATCGCCTCGGGCGTGAAGCGGGTGCACAGGAGGGCACGGGCATGGGCCTGGTGGTGACGCGCAGGCTGGTGGAAATGATGGACGGCCGCATAGGCGTTGTCAGCGAGGAGGGCGTTGGCAGCTGCTTCTGGGTCGAGCTAAAAGGTTCGGACGACGCGAGCGTGCAGCCTCAGGCCTGATGGCCGTACCTCAGCCGCGCAGCACCTACGCCAGCACGCTGCCACTTAGTTCACGACCAGCAGTGGTTCGGGCCGACCACCTTGCCACCTCGCATGGTGCGCTTCTACGAATCTAGGTTCGCCGCTCGTGCAGGGCTGCGTTGGCGGGCTGGAGTGCTGCGTGATCCCTGAGCCGCACAACCAACAGACGTACGACCTGTTCATCGGCGAGGTGGTCGCAGCCTGGGCCGACTCACGTGTATTCAGCGACGGTCGCTGGCACTCCGCGAATGCACCCGAAGAACTCTGCACGATGCACTAACTGGCCGGTGGTCAGTTCTTTGTAACTGGGGAGTCGTTGGAGCTCTGCTAGGGTTGACGAGGATCAAGGCTCTATCGTCATATTCGAACTATGCTCCCCCGGTATTTGGCCGTGCCGAGGAGCATTGGTGAAACCAACAAGGTGGCGATGTAGTCGATTTGCGACTTCGAGTTGCGCCAAGGTGGTCTGAAATTAATCACGCCAGTCACCTCGATTGGAGGCAGTGGGGGCCTGTGCAGCCACTGTGACCCCGACTCTCGAGCCCGAATCCCATGCAGAGATGCTCGCTGACATTGGCGGGCGGCCACGACGGCGCAAGACATGACTTTAAGGAACCGACAAGCATGAAACCCCAACTGCTGGCCCTCTCTCTGGTGCTCGCTTCGCTGGGCTGCGGCACAGCCATGGCCACGCCCACTGGCTTGGACCTGGATCCAACGCTCAATCTGCTGACTTTTGGAAATTTCACGGTCAACGGGAGTGATGTCCAGGGACGGGTTGCGGTCGGCGGCAATGCCAGCATCAACAGCTACTCCATCAATAGTCCATATCAATATCCTGGGGCGGCGCTGACTGTGGCAGGTAACCTGAACTTCCTCGGCGGCAGCATTTCCGGCAATACCATAGTCGGAGGGAATTTCAATAGTAACTACAGCGGCAGCGTCTCGGGCAACGTGGCCGTGGGCGGTTCGCTCGACGCCAGCGCAGGCATTTCCGCAAACTCGGTGACCACCTGGGGCACGGTGACCGGATACCAGCCTTGGTACGCGCCTGACACGGCCGGCGTCGGCCCCTTCAATCTGGGTTTCAACTTCGCTACGGAAAAGGCCCAGCTGACCCAGCTCTCCACTCAGCTGGACTTGGACGCCAACACAGGCACGGCGACCAAACCGTACAGCACCTTGATTTTCAATGCGTCCAACAGCCACGGCATCAACATCTTCGACATCTCCGCCGCCGATGCAGCAACAAGCATGCAGCTCACTGGGCTAGGTGCCGGCGGCACGGTAATTATCAATGTGCACGGGAGCAATGTCGATTTCGGCAGCCATGGTTTCACCGGCTTTGATAGCGCGCGCGGGCAGGTCTTGTTCAACCTCGTGGATGCCACCAACGTCGAGGCGGGCTATGTGGAGGGCTCGATTCTGGCACCCCTGGCGGCCTTTTCCGGCAGTGGCGGCGTGGTTTGGGGGCAGGTCGTGGCCGACAGTTGGAGTGGGAACACGCAGTTAAATAGCGCGGCGTTCATTGGCGGCTTGCCGGCGGCGCCCGTGGGCTCAGTGCCCGAGCCCGAAAGCTACGCGCTGCTGTTGACCGGCTTGGGCATGCTCGGCGCGGTGCTGACCCGCCGCAGGGTGCGCACCGCCATCGCAGCACTCTGAAAAGACGACTCTCCACCTCGTCAAAGCCGAGACGCGGCGCTCTCTGCTAACCATACCGGAAGGTGTCACAGCCTGCGCCGATTCACTGTTGTTCAGCGACAGTCGCTGACACTTCGATGACGGCTCTGACGACCCGCGCACGCTGCGCTACGTGGCTGGTGAACAGTTTTACTTGACCGGGGATGAGTTGAAGGTTGGTGAGTGAGAGTGGCAGTTGGGTCGGGACGCGCAGCCGAGGCGACATAAATGCCCCCCGGGCGCCTTGGGCGGGTGACTGCATAGGGGCTGAAACCGGCAGTCAGGTTACGGGGGTGCCCAGTGCGGCTCCGGTAAGTTGGCGTCCGTGGCGACCCGCTTGGTGCCCGTACCCGACGATGGTTTTAATGAAATGCCTGCCAGATACCGGCCGTTGGCATTACTGATGGGTGCCGCCTGGAACATTGGTGGACTTCCTTGAAGCAGCCACTCAAGTTGCCTAGTTGGATCGACATTGCCGACCTTGACGGCGGGGATGTCTGGAACAGGTCTGCAGTGTGAACCGTCTTTAGTCGAGAACCAAAAATTCCTGTTTAGTTCTCAATGTCGGTAATTGCCGATTGTGGTCAACTATGAAATTCGGCTGTCACTGGTGCTTGGAAGCGGTCAATCAGCAAAGCAAATTTGGTCCACTGTCTTGGGGTCTCGTGAGTGGCGGAACGTTAACCATATCCGCTGGCTGCTCACGCGAAATCCCGAGTCACTTCCCCGTAAATGGTTGCAGAGTCGGCCCAATGTTGGAATTCAGAGTCGGCCGCTTTGAGATAGCGTTTGTTTTGGTGGGCGCGTTGTCTGATCGCACATGAATCAAGCTTGTGCGCTCAAAAAGTTACCGATTCCCATCGCGCTGCTCGAGGCGCCGTAGCCGAGGTTCTGCTGCAGTTGGGTGAGCAGTGCCTGCAGGGTGGCCTGGGTGCTCGTCGCGCTGGTGGTGCCGGTGACGCCGGTGCTGCCGGAACTGGCACTTGCCGGCTGCATGTCGGCTGCGACCTTGGCAAAGGCTCTTTGCAGGTCTGCCGGTGCAGTGCCGTTGCTGACCTGCGTGATCAGGGCCGTGAGGCCGGATGCAAAGTTCGCCTTGGCATCGGTCGTGCCAGTCGTCGTGCTGGTGGTGGACGACGTGGATTCACCTTTGACGGCCTGGAACAGCGCCTGCATGAATTGGCGAAGATCTTTTTTCGTGCTGCCAGCGCCACTCGTACCTGCGTCATCGCTGTCGACCCCGGCGACAGCGCCGGTCTGCCCTGCTGAGGACGTGGCCGAGGTCGTGGCCGGACTCGCGGCCGCTGCCGTCGTTGCCCCCGGCATGGAAAGGCCCAGACTCTGGAAGGCCTGCATCAAGGCATTCTGCATCTGGCCGCCACCCTTGTGCCCGCCGCGGTGCGCCTTGCGCGCGCCGCCCCCATCGCCGTCGCCATCGGGATCCGAGGCGCTGTTCACCTGGGTCGATTGCGTGCTTTGGGTCAACGGTGCGGGGGCAACGTAAAGCGATGAGGAAATGCTGTCTATGCTCATGATGGACCATTCGAAATGTGGAAGAGTTCCATTGGACATCGGCCTAATCGACAGGTAAGCCAAGTGATAAAGGTGAAAAACAGGGCTATTTACCTATCTTTACGGCGGCTTTGCAAAGCCCCTGCAATTGATGCTTACTTGCCTGCTGGCTCACGATTTTTCGGCGTCGCGACCTGGCGCCGCACCAGCAAAGCAACAAGCAGCGCGGCCGCGACAGAACCGGCCATGGCAGGTGTGTTGGCGAGCACCAGGGCCAGGCTGTCGATGGCATTGGCGCTGACCTTCTGCACATAATCCACCAGCGCCATGACATCGCTGGCGCGCAGGTATTTCGCATTCTCCAGTCGAATCTGAAACTCCTGCCAATCGCTGCGCAGGCGCATCTTGGTGAAAAGCCCATTGGCCAGGGCAATGATCGACAGTGCGGGCAGGGGCCGCAGCAGATGTTCCAGCAGCAGGAGTTTTTCAGGCGGCGGCGCGTCCTCGAAGGCCTGGCCTACCAGTTGTGTGAGCATCCGGTCTTTCACGTCCCTGGACGCCGACTCGTAGACCTCCGCCACGAGTTGCGCCGTGGGAATCATCGGCTTGTGCCTCAGGCACGCTGAAGCCCTGCGCGCGAGCTTGGTTTTTTGATTCATGAATCCCCTCCAGCTGGGTTGCAACGTGGAACAAATTGGTTTCATCAGCACGGACTCATGCTGTACGGCCTGATCGTCTAAATGGTTGAGATTCGGTGAAAAAACGGTAAAGAGGTGCTGATCAAAGCAGTCGCAAGGGGATGTAGAGCTTGGACTGCCCGCGCTGTATCAGCAGAGCGACCGACTTGCCGGGCTTGAGCGCTGCCACGCGTGCCTGTACCAGAGTGCTGACCGCGTCACCATTGACCGCGAGCAGGATGTCGCCGCTCAGCACACCCGCACGTTCGGCGGTCGGGCTCACGCCATCGATCAGCAGCGCCGTTGTGCTGTGGGCAAGACCCGACTCGTCAGGCTTGAGTTGACGCAGCGCCAGGCCGAAGGGTCCGTCTGTGGCCGTGCTGCGCACTTCCCCGTTTGTGGACGGCTGCTTGGGCTTGGCGTCGTCCAGGCGTGCCTGCAGGGTATGCAGCGCGCCATGGCGCCAGACTTTCAGCTCTATCTGATCGCCAACCTGGGCAAAGCCTACGATGGCGGACAAGTCGCCAGCCAGGTCTACCGACTGGGCATTGACCGACAGCACCACGTCGCCAAGCTGCAGACCGGCGCGCTCGGCTGCGCTGCCCGGGTCGACATCGTCCACCAGGGCGCCGGCAGGCCGGTCCAGTTTGAAGGATTCGGCCAGGGTCTGATCCATTTCCTGCACGCCAATGCCGAGCTTGCCGTGATGCACCTGACCAGTACTCAGTATCTGCTGCTCTACGCGCTGGGCCACGTCGATCGGGATAGCAAATGACAGGCCCTGGTAGCCGCCGGAGCGCGAATAGATCTGCGAGTTGATGCCAACGACCTCGCCGCGCATATTGATCAGCGGGCCGCCTGAATTGCCCGGGTTGATGGCGGCGTCGGTCTGGATGAACGCGACCGAACCGTCACCGGGAAGCGAGCGCCGCGTGGCACTGATGACCCCGGCTGTCACCGTGCTCTCAAAGCCAAACGGCGAGCCGATGGCCAGCACCCATTCGCCCACCCGCAAGGCTTGGGGCGGCGCCAGCGACACTGTGGGCAGGTCGCTCGCGTCGATCTTGAGCAGGGCGATGTCGGTGCGCTTGTCCGAGCCCAGGACCTTGGCACGGAACTCGCGCCGGTCGGTCAGTTTCACCACCACTTCATCGGCGTCGCTCACCACATGGGCATTGGTCAGAATGAGGCCGTCAGAGCGCACAATGAATCCCGAACCCTCGCCCTTCACGGGCATGTCCATCTGCGGCGGTAGGCCACCGAAACGGTGCTGAAAGCTTTGCAGGAAATCGCGCACGGCGTCGGGGTCTTGCGAACCCGAGTCGTCGTCGGCCTCGCCGGCGGCGGCGCCTCGGGTGGCTATCCTGCGCGTGCCGCTGACGCTGATGTTCACCACGGAAGGCGCGAATTGCGCTGCGACGCCGACCATGTCGGGCAGTGCCGCTGCCCGGGCAACCATCGGGTCGCCCGCAGCTTCGGCCAGGCTGCATGTGGCCAGCAGGGCAGCCACCATGAGGACATGGGTCAGCTTGGTGTGGCGCGGAATTGGAGTGAGGCTAGGCATGGGTTTGCTCCGGGTATGTGGGAGATAGGCTTTCAACGGCGCGCGGGCGTGAGATGCAGGTACAGTTCGAACGGGGCTCCCAGCTCGATGCGCATGGTGTAGGCGCGGCGCAACTTGCCACGCCTGGCCGTCACTCGGTAAGTGCCCACTGGCAAGGGGACATCGGTGAGTGCTCCGGCCGACGCTATGCTGAGCATCGTTTTGCCTTGCAGGTCTTCAATTTGCACCTGCAGCTTGGCCTCATCATCCCGGCGTCGGGTCATGTTGCACAGCGAGTGCAGTCGCTTCAATGTGGATATGAGCGGACCGGCACCTGGCCCTGCTGCATCTTCGGCATGAATTAGCAGCCGTGCCGGCGCCGCGAGTGTCAATCCCATGCAGCCTCCACCAGGACCGCATCGCTGTCTGAGGCGCGGCGGCTGCGGGCGCGATGCGCCAGCACGGTCACCAACAACACGGCCGCCGCTGACGTCGCCATCAAAGCGGAGGAAGCCAGCAGCTGGGCCACGCTATCAATCGCTTCGACGCTCACCTGCTGCACGTGATCGGCCAGGGCGATGACGTCGGCCGCCCTCACCTGCGCGGCATCCTCGAGCCGTACATGCAACTCGGGCCAGCCGCTGCGAAACCGGATCTTCGCGAAGGTGCCATTGGCCACGGCGACCAATGAGAGCACGCCCAAGGGGCGCAGCAGCAGTTCCAGCAGGCGGCCTTGTTCGGTCGCTGGTGCCGCTTCGTAGACCTGACCCAGCAATTGCACAATGCTCAGGTCCGAAGTCTCCAGACCCGGATCCTGCGTGCTGGTCAGCAAGGGTGTTTCAATGGCATTCATGGCGGCTGGCTCCTTGGGACCTGCGCCCAGCCCTGGATCGGAACTGGCGCAGGCAACTGGATCAAAAGGCGACGCGTACACCCATGGTGTATTGATCCACGGCGGGCTTGGCGCCAAAGGCATCGGCGCGATAGCGCTCCCACTCGCCGCGCAAGGCCATGTTGCTGCTCAACGCATACTGCGCACCCAGGCCCACTTTGAGCCCGTTGCCGCTGCCATCACCATTCGACGTGTTCATCTCGACGTGGGCCATACCCAGGCTGCCCAGCAGCGACCACTTGTCGGTCAGCGGGGCCAGCGCCACAGCGTCGATGTACTGCGCGTGGCTGTTCACGCTGCCACTGGCGTTGTCGATATGGCCGAGGTTGGACAGGCCCGCTTCGATCGCGAAATTGGGCGTCAACTGGTAGCCGCCAAACACCTTGCCGCTGATGCCCGAGCCCTCGCCGCTGGTGCCATTCACGTTGTCCGAATAGTGCGGCGTACCCAGGCCGGCGCCCACATAGAGTCCTTCGGCCTGTGCCGATAAGGTGCAACCGAGTCCGGAGGCAACGAGAAGTGTGGCGGCAAGTGGTTTGAGTTGTAGGATGTGCATGATCGATGTCCTTAAAACAACGCATCGGAATTGATGCGAGGGGGTCATCTTGCGATCGGGCCTGCACGCGCGTGTGTCAGAACAGCTGCGCCTTTGTTGCAATTGCAATGAACGCGCCCAGGTGCGGGCGCCCGCGCCACTCAGCGCAGCAATTCGGCCAATGCGCGCGCGAGTTCGGCGCGGGCCAGTGGCTTGGCCAGCACCCTGGTGACCCCCGCGGCGGTGGCGCGTGAAGCCAGCAGCGCGCCACCATAGCCGCTGACCAGCAGTACGGGAAGCTCGGGCGCGAATTGGCGCAGGGCCACCGTCAGTTCAGTCCCGCTCAGGCCCGCCATCGACTCGTCGGTGATGACCGCGGCGAAGCGCTCAGGTTGATCCTTCAGTGCCTGTAGCGCCGCCTTGGGATCGGTGAAGCCCACCGGTGCATAGTCCATGCCCTTGAGCATCTCCTGGGTCAGTGCCACCAGCGCAGGCTCGTCGTCCAGCACCAGCAGGCATTGCCCGGTGCCGTACAATTCGACCGATGCCTCGGGAGAGGTTTCGGGCAATTTTTCCAGACACTCGGGAAGATACAGGGTGAAGCAGGACCCCTTGCCGGGCGTGCTCTGCACATCGATGGCGCCGTTGAGTTCTGCGACAACGCCATGCACTACGGCCAGCCCCAGGCCCGTGCCTGCTTGCGCTGCCCGGGTCGTGAAGAATGGCTCGAACAGATGCTCCATCGCGTCTGCGGAGATGCCCATACCCTGGTCGGCAACGCTCAACGACAGGTAGTTTCCTGGACGCAACTGGCTGTGTGACAGCACGCGCGGCGCAGCAACCTTGAGGCGGGCGGCTTGCAGCGTCACGACGCCACCGTCGGGCATGGCCTGCATGGCGTTGGTGCACAGATTCATGATGGCCTCGAACGCCTGCGTGGGGTCGCCGCGCAGGCGCGCGCCCAGGGCGTCGAGCTCGCGCTCCAGCACCACACCTGGACGAAGTGACGTCGCCAGCAGCGTCAGCACCTCGTCGACAAGGGGCTCGATCTCGAACACCAGCGTCTTGCGTGCGCCGCCGCGGCTGAAAGCCAGGATGCGCTCCACCAGCGACTTGCCGCGCAACGCCGCCTGCAACACGCGCTCCAGATGGCGTGCCTGGTGACTGCCCGGGGGCGCGGCGTCCTGCGCCATTTCCCCGTAGCCGACGATGGCCGCGAGCACGTTGTTGAAGTCGTGCGCCACGCTGCCGGCCAGTGTGCCCAGGGACTCCAGTTTGCTGGTGCGGGCCAGCTGCGCCTGCAGCGCCAGTTGCGCCAGTGCATGACGCCGATCAGCGCGCAGCAGCAGGAATATGGCCAGGAAAGTGATGCACAGCACCACAAGGACCGTGGCCGCCGTCAATTGCGCCATTTCGCGCCAGGCGCCCAGGACGACCTCGACGTCGCGGGTCAGCAGGACCTTCAAACCATAGCGCGGCAGGCTGTGCAGGCCCACCAGATGTTCACTGCCATCGCGAAAACGGCGCAACTCGATGCTGCGCTGCGTGGCCAAGCGGTGGGCCACGCTGGCCTCGTCCAAGCTCGGTGTGGCGACGATGCTGCCGGTAAGGCGCGCGCCGTCGCTGCGAAACACTGCCATGCGTGCGTCGGCGGCGAAGGGGGTCGCGGCGAAGGCCCCGAGCAGCGACCTGGCGGGCAGCGCCGCCATGATCCAGCCACCAAAGTGGCCCGCGCCGTCGTTAAAGCGAACCGCCAGCGCGATCCTGGTCTCCTTCGCCTGCGCATCCTCGAATGCACGACTGACGGAGATGGAGTCGTCAGGCAGCGTCTCCAGGCCGGGCGAAAACATGGACGGTTCGGGCGCCGGCGTGGCTTCGGAGGCGCTGAGCAGTCGTCCGCCCGGGTCCACCAGCCACAAGGTGGTGACCACCGGCATGAGGTCGGCGCGCGTGTTAAGTGCCCGCATGCTGTCCATACCTTGAGTAGGCAAACGGCCGTCACGCAGTTCGCTGCGCAGGGCATGCAAGCCCTCTTCCGTGCCCTGCAGGCCGCGGTAGATTTCGTCCGTCAACGCGGTCGACAGCAGATTGAGCTCACTCGACTGGCTGGCCAGCGCATCGCGCCGCAGTTGCCACAGCGCCAGCGTTGCCAGCAATGTCAGCAGCAACAGCATGGCCAGGCCCATCCACCACAGGCGGGGCACACGCGAGATCTTGTTCTGCAAGCTAGAATTCATAGGCTGCAATTTGTTGTGGCTTCAGCCTGTGGCAGGTGTCAATGACTTCACGATGAAAAATTGACCCAGCATAGCCCACACTACCGACGACATGCACAACAGCACCACCCCCCACATTCTCGTCATCGACGACGACCCCAGTATCCGTGAATTGGTTGCCGAGTACCTCGGCAACAACGACATGCGCGTGAGCGCCGGTGTGTCCGGGCGTAATCTGTTCGACATCCTGGACCGCGAGGCAATTGATCTGGTGCTGCTCGACCTGAAGCTGCCGGGCGAAGACGGCATGCAGCTGGCGCGCCAGCTGCGCGAGCGTGCCACGGTGCCACTGGTGCTGCTGACGGGTCGCAATGAAGAGGCGGACAGGGTCATGGGTCTGGAGCTCGGCGCTGACGACTACGTCACTAAACCCTTCAGTCCGAGAGAGTTGCTGGCGCGCTTGCGGGCCGTGTTGCGCCGCTACCAGGTGCAGACCACGTTGCCGGAGCGCGACAACGCGCGCCGCGCCTACCGCTTCGCCGGTTGGGAGTTGAATCTGCGCACACGGCGTCTGGTTTCGCCGGCCGGCTTGGCCGTGGACCTGTCGAATGGCGAGTTCAGTCTGCTCAGCGCGCTGTGCCGTTCGGCGCAGCGTGTGCTGACGCGCGATCAGCTGCTGTCCATGTCGCGACTGCACGAAGCCGAGGTCTATGACCGCACCATCGACGTGCAGATCCGCCGCCTGCGGCTCAAGCTCGAGCTTGACGCGGCCCATCCCGTGCTGATCGTGACCGAACGCGGCGCGGGCTACCGCCTGAGCTGCGAAGTCGAGACCCTGTTCTGAAGCGTCGTCGCTGCTGCCCTTGACGCTCCCCCCGCCGCGCAAGCTCATGGGAGCCTGCCCTTGCCCAAGCTTCGTTCCTGCTTCTCGCGGTACATCGCAGCGTCGGCGCGCCCCACCAGCGCTTGTGCCGCCTCCCGGGGATCGAGTTCCACCACGCCGGCACTGATGCCCAGCGAACCTGCCACCCACAGCGCATCGGCGCGCGTGCATTGTTCGCGGATGCGCTCCAACAGCAGTCTGGACTGGGCCGCCTGGCTTCCCGGGAGCAACAGGGCAAACTCGTCGCCGCCGATGCGAAAGGCGCGATCGACGCGCGAGCGCACCACTTCACGAATGGCGTCCGCGAACTGCTGCAACACCTGATCCCCTGCCTTGTGCCCCGCGCCGTCGTTGATTAGTTTGAAGTTGTCCAGGTCCATGTAGACCAGGCTCAGAGGCTGTTGCGAGCGCTGGGCTCGCACGCATTCATCGGCCAGCGTTTCGTTGAAGGCGCGCCGATTCCATAGACCGGTGAGCGCGTCCGTTCGTATCAGTTCCTGCAGGGCAAAGTGATCCATCCGAACCTTGCGCACCAGCAGGGCCAGCACCACGCCGGCAACGACTTCGGTGATCCACTCACGGGGTGTGCCCGGGAACCGGCCGTTTTCCACCCAGTCGGTCACGACCGGAACGCCCACCAGCAGGTACAGCCAGCGCAGTCCCGGGCGCAGCAGGCTTGGGCCAGCCGCATACCCTCCAGGTTCTGAGGATGGTCGCACCATCAGCCGGGTTCCTGGATCGAATTCATCGCTGCCCTTTCTTTAGCTACAGCCCCGGATGTTGTTTCTGGAAGCGCTTTTCCGCGTCCGCCAGATGGCTCACCAGGATGTGGGAAATCAGGTTCACGCCGACCCCGCCGAACATCGCCGGAAACAGGTACAGCGCAAGGGTGATCTCCGAGGAGAAGATCGAGTCGTCGGCGAGCGAAGGTGTGATTCTCGCCGACGCTGCCAGCACCTGCAAAAAATAGACGTCCAGACCCGCAATCAGCGCCAGCGCGCAGCCCATCCACAGCACCGTCGCGCGGGAAATGGCGCGCCGCACCAGCATCACCCAGTAGATGGCGACGGGTGAAAGCAGCGACAGGCCAACCATCAGCCAGAATTCGATTTCGGAAAAGACGGAATAGCTCATGCTCAGGGCTTTGTGACTGCGGCTTGGGCGCCAGCTTCATTGGCTTGCCAGCCGCCAGCGGTGTTCTTCAGCAGCTGGTTCACCGCCGCCAGCTGCCGGTTGCGCACTGCCAGCAGGCTGCTTTCGCTGCTCAGGGCCGAGGTCTGCGCCAGCACCACGTTCACATAGCTCACCGTGCCGGCGCGGTACTGGTTCAGGGTGATTTCCAGATTGCGCTGCGCCGCCTGTAGCGCGCCGGACTGAAACTGTGCCTCGGCCTGCAATTGCCGGGCCAGCACCAGGTTGTCCTCGACTTCCTGCAGGGCCGTGAGCACGGTTTGCCGGTAGCTCGACGTCGCCTGCTCGGCACTGGCGCACGCCTGGGCGCTTGCCAGTTTGCGCGCACCGCCGTCAAAGATCGCCTGCGCCAACGACGAGCCCATTGACCAGAACAGGTCGGGCGCGCTCACCAGATTGGCCAGCGACGAATTGCGGTAGCCGGCGTTGGCCGACAGGTTGACGGCGGGGAAGAAGGCTGCATCGGCCGCGCCGATCTGCGCATAGGCTGCGGCCACGCGGTGTTGCGCTGCGGCGATGTCGGGCCGGCGCTGCAGCAGCGTGGCGGGCAGCAGTTCAGGGACCTCGGGCGCGGCGGGAAGCTGCGCGCTGCGTTCGATGGTCAAGCCCGACGGCGGCAGGCCCAGCAGCACGGCGACGGCGTGTTCCAGCTGGGCGCGCTGGGCTGTCATGTCGGCGAGCTGCGCTTGCGCGCTTTGCACCTGGGTCTGCCCCTGCAGCACGTCGGTGCGTGCGGCCACACCGGCGTCGTAGCGCAGCTGCGTGAGTTCCAGCGAGCGCTGGTAGGCCGCCACACTGCGCTCGAGCAGCGCGAGCTGCGCGTCGGCGGTGCGCAGGGACAAATAGCTCTGTGTCAGCAGTGCCTGGGCCGACAGGCGGGCCGACGCCAGATCGGCGCTGCTGGCCTGCAGGCTGTCGTTCGCTGCGGCCGAGGCCTGCGCCAGGCGGCCCCACAGATCGAATTCCCAAGTAGCTGTTCCAGACAGGGACAGGCTGTTGCTGGGCTTTTGCGCGATGCCGGCCTCGCCCGATGCGGGGCTGGCACTGCGGGTGCCGGCCAGGCCGGCCGACAGCGTAGGGAACATGGCGCTGCGGCTGGACTCCAGCACGGCGCGCGCGCTGGTCACCTGGGCTGCGGCGCCCCTAAGGCCCTCATTGCCTACGATCAGTCGGCGCTGCAGCTCGTCGAGCAGCGGATCCTGAAACAGCGCCCACCAGGCGTCGGGCACGGTGGCCGTGGCGCTGCTGCGCTGCCACACGGCCCCTTCCTTGAAGGCGATGGAGGCGCTGACCAGCGGCGGTGGCGCGACGGCCGTGACGGCGCAGCCGCCCAGCCACAGAGACAGGCCGGTGGCGAGCAGGGACAGGCAAAGTCTTGGGCGGGAATAAGGCATGGTCAATCCAGTTCAAACAGGGGTGAGTGGCGCTGCGCTGGCTGCGGACTTCTTGCGCCGCAGCCGGTCCATGCAGACGAACACCACGGGCGTGGTGTACAGCGTCAGCAGCTGGCTCAGGATCAGTCCGCCCACGATGGCGATGCCCAGCGGTTGGCGCATTTCGGCGCCATCGCCCGTGCCCAGCGCCAGCGGCACGGCGCCGAAGATGGCCGCGGCCGTGGTCATTAGGATGGGGCGCAGCCGCAGGCTGGCAGCGCGCAGGATGGCGCCACCGGCGCTGGCGTGTCCGACGCGTTGGCGCTGAATGGCAAAGTCGATCATCATGATGGCGTTCTTCTTCACGATGCCGATGAGCAGGATCACGCCGATCAGCGCGATGATGGAGAACTCCGACTTGAACAGCATCAGCGCCAGCAACGCGCCCACACCGGCCGAGGGCAGGGTCGACAGGATGGTCACCGGGTGGATCAGGCTTTCGTACAGCATGCCCAGCACCAAGTAGATGGTGATGATGGCCGCGGCGATGAGCAGCGGCTGCGAGGCCAGCGAGCTCTGGAAGGCATTCGCGGTGCCGGCGAAGCCGCCGCGCACCGACACCGGCACACCGAGCTCGCTCATGGCGGCGTTGATCGCGCCGGTGGCCTGCGACAGCGACACGCCCAGCGGCAGGTTGAAGCTGATAGTCGACGCCGGGGCGCCGCTCTGGTGGTTCACCGCCAACGGCGTGTTCGTCGTCTCCACGCGGGCGAACGCGGCCAGTGGCACCTGGGCACCGGAGGCACTGGTGACGTACAGGCGCTGGAGCGTTTGCGGTCCCTGCAGGTACTCGGGCGCCAGTTCCATCACCACGCGGTACTGGTTCAACGGGTTGTAGATCACCCCCACCTGGCGCTGGCCAAAGGCGTCGTTCAGCGTAGTGTCGAGGGCGCTCACGCTGACCCCCAGGCGCGCGGCGGCGTCGCGGTCGATGACCAGCGAAGTCTGCAGGCTCTTGTCCTGCTGGTCGGTGTCGACGTCAGTCAGTTCGGGCAACTGCTTGAGCGCGTTGCGCACCCTGGGCTCCCAGGTGCGCAAGGCCTCCAGATCGTCGGCCTGCAGGGTGTACTGGTACTGCGCGTTGGACTGACGCCCGCCGATGCGGATGTCCTGCACCGGCACCAGGAACAGGTTGGCGCCCGCCTCGTGCGAGAGCTTGCCGCGCAGCCGCGCGACCACTGCGTCGGCCGACAGATGGCGCTCGCTCAGGGGCTTGAGCGTGATGTAGAAATTGGCCGAGTTGCGCTGACCGCCGCCAGTGGAGCCGCTGATGTTGGCCACTGCCGGGTCCGCGCCGACTATGCCCATGAACTTGTCCACCCGGGCCTGCATCATCTGAAACGAGCTGCCTTGGTCGGCCTGCACGCCGCCCATGATGACGCCGGTGTCCTGCTGCGGGAAAAAGGTTTTCGGGATCACCTGGTACAGGTAGACGTTGAGCGAGACCACGGCCAGCAGCGACAGCAAGGCCACGGGCTGATGGCGCAGTGTCCAGATCAGCGTTCGCCGGTAGCCGCGCATCACAGTGTTGCCGAAGCTCACCAGCGCGCGTCCGAATCGACCTGGCGCGCGCTTTTCCACGCGGGCCTGCAGCAGCAGTGATGCCATCATGGGCGTGGTCGTGAGCGACACTGCCATCGACACCAGGATCGAGGCCGTGAGCACGACGGAGAATTCGCGAAACAGCCGACCCACCACGCCGCCCATGGCCAGCAAGGGTATGAACACCGCCACCAGGCTCAGCGATATCGACAGGACCGTGAAACCGATCTCGCGTGCGCCCTTGAGCGCAGCCACGCGCGGCGTCAGTCCCAGTTCGATGTGGCGCGTGATGTTCTCCAGCACCACGATGGCGTCGTCCACCACAAAGCCGGTGGCCACGGTCAGCGCCATGGCCGACAGGTTGTCCAGGCTGTAGCCGCATAGGTACATCATGCCCAGGGTGCCGGCCAGCGACACCGGCACCGCGATGGCCGGCAGCAGCGTGGCGCGCCAGCTGCGCAGAAACAGCATCACCACCAAGATTACCAGTCCAACGGCGATGCCCATTGCGTGCTCGACTTCGAGCAGCGAGGCGCGGATGGTGGGCGTGCGGTCGCTCAGGATGTTGAGGTCGATCGCCTGCGGAATCGAGGTCTGCAGGCGCGGCAGGATGTCGCGCACGCGCTGCACTGTCTCAATGATGTTGGCGCCCGGTTCCTTGAGCAGGAACAGGGCAATCGCGGGCTTGCCGTTGGCCACGCCGTAGTTGCGTACGTCCTGCACCGAGTCCACGACCTCGGCCACGTCGCGCAGGCGCACCGCCGCGCCCTTGGCATAGCGCAGCACCACCGGCGCGAATTCGGCCGCCGTGCGCGCCTGGTCATTGGCGCCGATCTGCCAGGTGCGTCCGTCCTGCTCCAGCGTGCCCTTGGGGCGGTTCGCATTGGTGCCGGTCAGCGCGAGTCGCACCTGATCGAGCGCGATGCTTTTGGCTGAGAGCTTGTCCGGGTTGATTTCGACGCGTACTGCCGGCAGGGCGCCCCCGCCGATGGTCACCTGGCCGACTCCCTTGATCTGCGACAGGCGTTGTGCCAGCACGGTGGACGCAGCGTCGTACATCTGACCGCGGGTCAGCGTGGTCGAGGTCAGCGACAGGATCATGATGGGCGCGTCGGCCGGGTTCACCTTGCGGTAGCTCGGATTGCTCGGCATTCCCGTGGGCAGCAGAGTGCGCGCGGCATTGATCGCCGCCTGCACGTCGCGCGCCGCGCCGTCGATGTCGCGGTTCAGTGCGAACTGCAGGGTGATGCTGGTCGAACCCAGCGACGAGCGCGAGGTGATTTCGTTCACGCCGGCGATACTGCTCAGAGCGCGCTCCAGCGGCGTCGCCACGGTGGCGGCCATGGTGTCGGGGCTGGCGCCGGGCAGCGAGGCCGAGACCGAGATCGTGGGGATGTCGATCTGCGGCAGCGGCGCAATCGGCAACAGACCGAAGCCCAGCACGCCCGCCAGCGCAATGCCCAGGGTGATCAGCGTCGTCGCGACCGGCCTTGCAATGAATGGTGCGGAGATGTTCATCGCGCAGCGGCGCGGCGCTCGCGCCAGGCTTGCAGGCGCAGCGCCTGGTTGGCAAATCCCAGGTAGATCACGGGGGTGGTGAACAGGGTCAGCAACTGGCTCACGATCAACCCGCCGACCATGGTCACGCCCAGGGGATGGCGCAGCTCATGGCCGGCGCCGGTGCCCAGCATCAAGGGCAGGGCGCCCAGCAGCGCGGCCATGGTGGTCATCAGGATAGGCCGAAAGCGCAGCAGGCAGGCCTGGTGGATGGCGTCGCGCGGCGACTTGCCTTCTTCGCGCTCGGCGTAAAGCGCGAAGTCGATCATCATGATGGCGTTCTTCTTCACGATGCCGATCAGCAGCACGATGCCGATGATGGCCACCACGCCCAGGTCCTGGCCGGCGAGCAGCAAGGCCAGCAGCGCGCCCAGCCCGGCCGAGGGCAGGGTCGACAGGATGGTGATCGGGTGGATGTAGCTCTCGTAGAGCACGCCCAGCACGATGTACATGGTGACCACCGCAGCCAGGATCAGCAGCAGTGTGCTGGACAGCGAGGCACGAAAGGCTTCGGCCGCGCCCTGGAAGCTGGTTTCCACGCTCGGAGGCAGGTTCAGTTTGGCCTCCTCGGCCTTGATCGCATCCACCGCGCTGCCCAGCGAAGCTCCGGGTGCCAGGTTGAAGGACAGCGTTGCCGAGGGGAACTGCGCCACATGGTTGATGGCCAGCGCCGCGGGACGCTCGACAATCTGCGCCAGCGAAGTCAGCGGCACCTGCACGGTCGCTGTGCTGCCGTTGGCCGCCACCGTGCTGCCGGGGACATACAGCGCCTCCAGGGCGCGCGGGCCGCGCCGGAATTCGGAAGCGGCTTCCAGTACCACGCGGTACTGGCTGGACTGGGTGTAGATAGTGGAGATCAGGCGCTGGCCGAAGGCGTTATACAAGGCGTTGTCGATGGCCGCGACCGTGACACCCAGGCGCCCGGCGGCTTCGCGGTCGATCTGCACGAAGGCCTGCAAGCCCTGGTCCTGCAGGTCGCTGGCCACGTCCACCAGTTGCGGCAAGGCCTTGAGCCGCGTCAGCAGGCGCGCCGTGGAGTCGGCCAGGGCGGCGGCGTCGGGCGAGCTGAGCAGGAACTGGTACTGGGTCTTGGAGACCCGGTCCTCGATCGTCAGGTCTTGCACCGGCTGCATGTAGGCGGTGATGCCGGGGATGTGCGATGTGGCTTCGTTCAGACGGCGGATGATGGTCGGTGCGTCGGCGGCGCGGTCCGAAAAGGGCTTGAGCGTGATTTGCATGCGCCCGGTGTTGAGCGTGGGATTGGCGCCGTCCACGCCGATGAAGGACGCCAGGTGGTCGACGTCGCGGTCCTGCAGGATGACCGCCACCAGCGCCTGCTGGCGCTCGCTCATGGCGCCGAACGAGGTGGTCTGCGTGGCCTCGGTGATAACCTGGATCAGGCCTGTGTCCTGCACCGGAAAGAAGCCCTTGGGCACAACAACATAGAGTGCGCCGGTGGCGACCAGGGTCAGGGCGAACACCGCCATGGTGGCGCGCGGACGGTCCAGCACCCAGTCCAGGGCCAGTCCGTAGCGCGCCACGGTGCGGTCAAAGGCCTGGCCAAACCAGACGCCGGCCCGGCCGTGCCGGCGCTCGTTCTCCGGGCGAAGCAGGCGCGCGCTCATCATCGGCGTCAGCGTGAGCGAGACCACGGCCGAGATCAGGATGGACACCGCCAGCGTAATGGCGAACTCGTGGAACAGCCGCCCCACCACGTCGCCCATGAACAGCAGAGGGATCAGCACGGCGATGAGCGAGACCGTGAGCGAGATGATGGTGAAACCGATCTGCTGGCTGCCTTTCAAAGCGGCCTGCATCGGTGAATCGCCTTCTTCAACATAACGCGCAATATTCTCGATCATGACAATTGCGTCGTCGACCACGAAACCGGTGGAGATGGTCAGCGCCATGAGAGTGAGGTTGTTGATGGAGAAGCCTGCGAGATAGATCACACCAAAGGTTCCCACCAGGCTCAGGGGCACGGCCACGGCGGGAATCACCGTGGCGCTTGCGCTGCGCAGGAACAAAAAAATTACCATCACCACCAGCGCCACGGACAGCAGCAGCTCGAACTCGGTGTCGTCCACCGAGGCCCGGATGGTGGTGGTGCGGTCGGCGATGATCTGCACGTCCACGCTGGCGGGCAGCGCGGCCTTGAGCTTGGGCAGCAAGGTCTTGACCCGGTCCACGGTCTGGATCACGTTCGCTCCGGGCTGGCGCTGCACGTTCAGGATCACGCCCGGGGTCTGGTCGGCCCAGGCAGCCAGGCGCAGGTTCTCGGCCTCGTCGACGATGACGGCTACGTCCTTGAGGCGCAGCGCCTTGCCGTTCTTCCAGGCAATGATCAGATCCTGGTATTCGGTCGCGGACTTGAGCTGGTCATTGGCGTCGATGGTGGAGGCGCGCTGTGCCCCGTCAAAACTGCCCTTGGCCTGGTTCACATTGGCCGCTGCGATGGCGCTGCGCACGTCGTCCAGCGACAGGCCCAGCACGGCCAGCGCCTGCGGGTTGCCCTGTATGCGCACGGCGGGGCGGCGGCCTCCGGCGATGCTGACCAGGCCCACGCCATCGACCTGCGACAGCTTGGGGGCGAGCCGGTTCTCGGTCAGGTCGTGCAGCTTGATCACCGGCAGCGAGGGCGAGGTGATGGCGATCGTCAGCACCGGCGCATCGGCCGGATTCACCTTGCTGTAGATCGGCGGCATGGGCAGGTCGCTGGGCAACAGGTTGGCGCCGGCGTTGATCGCCGCCTGCACCTCCTGCTCGGCCACGTCCAGCGGCAGTCCCAACGAGAAGCGCAACGTGATCACCGAGGCGCCACCCGAGCTGGTCGAGGTCATCTGGTTCAGGCCCGGCATCTGGCCGAACTGGCGTTCCATCGGCGCGGTGACCGTGGTGGAGATCACGTCCGGGCTCGCACCCGGGTACAGCGTGGTGACGGCCATCGTCGGGTAGTCCACTTCGGGCAGGGCCGACAGCGGCAGCAAGCGATAGGCCAGCATGCCGGCTAGCAGGATCGCCAGCATCAGCAGTGAGGTGGCGACCGGGCGTTCGATGAAAAGTCGTGACGGATTCATGGGGCGCTCAGTTCGCTGCGCTGCCCTGCGTGCCCGCTTCCTGGCGTCGCTTCTGGAACCAGGCTCTGCGCTCATCCGGGCTCATGGTCTTGAGCTTCTCGGCCATTTCCGGGGGCAGGCTTTCCATCCTGTGGGCGCGGGCCGCGCCGTCGTCGCCCGCCGCGGCAGAACCCGGCCGCTCGGGCGCGCTCGCGCTACTGGCGCTGGCGGAGGCGGCGCTGGCCCGACGTCCCGGGTTTGGGGCCGCACCGGCGCGCTGCCTGGGGTCGGCGGCAATGACCTCGACCTTGGCGCCTTCGCGCAGGCGGTCCGTGCCGTCCACGACGATGATTTCGCCGACTTGCAGCGCGCCCTGCACGGCTATGGCGTTGCCGTCCACCGCACCGGGTGTGATCACGCGCGTGCTCACGCTGTTGTCGGCGTTCACCACGTAAACGTAGAAACCCTGGGCGCCGCGCAGCACTGCGGCGGTCGGCACGGTCAGCACGTTCTTCAACAGGTCCAGTTGCAGCCGGATGCTCACCGCTTGGTTGGGAAACAGGCTGTCGTCCGCGTTGGCAAACAGCACCTTGAGCTTGATGGTGTCGGTGCTCGGGTCGATGGCGTTGTCCAGGCTTGCCACCTTGCCTGTTGCCAGCGGCGTTTTGCCGTTGCGCTCCAGCGCCTGCACCGGGATTATTTCTCCTTTGCGCAAACGCGCGCTGATCAGCTGCACGTTCGCCGCCGGCACTGAAAACACCAGTGCGACCGGACGTGTCTGGGTGATGACCGCGATGCCGTTGGCGTCGGCGGGCTGCACCACGTTGCCCAGGTCCACTTGTTTCAAGCCCACGCGCCCGGCAATGGGGGCGCTGACCCGGGTGTAGGAGAGCTGCAGACGCGCACTGTCCACCGCCGCCTGGTCGATCTTGACGGTTCCCTCGAGCTGGCGAACCAGGGCTTGCTGCGTGTCGAACTGCTGTTTGGGCGCCGCATCCTTGGCCAGCAGATCGCGGTAACGTTGCAGGTCGATGCGGTCGTTGTCGAGCAGCGCCTGGTCGCGTGCCAGTGCACCCTCGGCCTGTCCCAGCGCGGCCTGAAAGGCGCGCGGGTCGATCTGCGCCAGCCACTGACCGACCTTGACCTGCTGCCCCTCCTTGAAGTTCAGGCTTTGCAGCACCCCGGACACCTGAGCGCGCACGATGGCTGTGTTCGACGCGGCGACGCTGCCGATGGCGCTGACCGTGACGCGGATGTCCTGCAGCGTGGCGGCCTGAACGGAAACCGGCTGCGCCGCATTCGCGCCACCGAAACGGCGTCCCCCTGCGGCGCTGCCTGACTGGGCCGGGGCGCCGCTGTCGGAAGCCGATGGCTTCCACAGCCACCAGCCGCCTGCGGCCACGACCAAGGTGATGAGCAATATCCAGGTCTTGGTCCGTCCATACAAATGCAGAGGGCGCGCAGAGAGTTTCTGGTTCATGGAATTTGATCGGCGTGGCCGTGGTGGGTCAATTCGAGGGGGTGGTTTGATGTCTACGGCGACCTGCGCATCGCTGCATGTTGACTGGAGTCATGATCGATTGTGTGTCAGGGCCGAGCCGGCTTGTGACATTTGACATAGGGGTCTGGAGGGTTTTCTTTTCTTTACTGCGAATTCACGACGAGTTCACGGTTGGTTCATCGAACATTCACGATGGTGCTTTGCAATGGTCGCTGACCCTGCTGCAGCGCAGGCCCTATGGGCTTGCGAGTTCGGCAAGGGTTCATTGAACCCGCAATCCACCAAGACACACGGCCCATGTACCTGAACAAATCCCCTTCTTTCGCCGAATGTTGACGCCGATTGAAAAGTGAGCCATTTTTGAGGGTTGTGCCGACCGAAAACTGAGCCAGGTGTTTACCCTTCCTGCTGAATTTTTCAGCAGGAGACATAAGGATGATCACCATGGATTTGATAGGTCGAATCCGGCGCATGCACAGCCGGGACAAGAAGTCAGCTCGGGAAATTTCGCGCGAAACGGGGTTGTCTCGCAACACGGTTGCGAAGTGGTTGAAGGAGACGGTTGATGTCGAGGTGACAGCGGTTTACCGTCGCCCGAGCGTGCCAGGCAAGCTGGCACCGTACCTTGATGTGGTCAAACAGGCGTTGCAGGCGGATGCCTTTCGGACCAAGAAGTACCGGCGCACGGCGCGTGCGCTGTTCAAGGAAATTCGTCACGCGGGATACCAGGGCGGCTATAGCCGGCTGACAGACTTTGTTCGTGAGTGGCGCGAGCAGCAAGGCCAGGCAGCCGCGGGGAAGGCCTTCGTGCCGTTGTGTTTCGAGATGGGTGAAGCCTTTCAGTTCGACTGGAGCGAAGAGCACCTAGTGATTGGCGGGATTTACCGCAAGTTGCAAGTGGCGCACATGAAGCTGTGCTTCAGTCGCGCCTTCTGGCTGGTGGCCTACCCGAGCCAGGGCCATGAGATGCTGTTTGATGCCCATACGCGCAGCTTTGCGGCGCTTGGTGGTGTTGCTCGGCGCGGCATCTACGACAACATGAAGACCGCCGTTGACCAGGTTCCGCGCAGCAAGGCAGGCCATCGGAGCAAGGAGCGAGTGGTCAACGCGCGGTTCGCCAACATGTGTGCTCACTACCTGTTCGATGCGGATTTCTGCAACGTGGCCAGTGGCTGGGAGAAGGGCGTCGTCGAGAAGAACGTGCAGGACAGCCGCCGGCGAATCTGGATCGAGGCCAGCGCGCGGCGCTGGAGCAGTTTGGCGGAACTCAACGCGTGGCTGGGCACCCGTTGTCGTGAGGTGTGGCTGGAGATCAAGCATCCCGAGCACCGTGACTTCAGCGTGGCCGAGATGCTTGAGCACGAGAGTGAGCATCTGATGCCGATGCCCACCCCCTTTGATGGCTATGTTGAAGAAATAGTCAGCGTCAGCAGTACCTGTCTGGTGTCGGTGGCTCGCAACCGTTACTCGGTTCCATGTGAACTGGTGGGCCAGATGGTGAGCGCACGGCTGTATCCGGGTCGTCTCAAAGTCGTGGCAGCCGACGCGGTGGTAGCTGATCACGAACGCCTCAAAGACAAAGGCAAGACGCTCTATGACTGGCAGCACTACATCCCGCTGGTGCAGCGCAAGCCGGGAGCTTTGCGCAACGGAGCACCGTTTGCCGACCTGCCCGAGCCACTGCAGCGACTGCGTCGATCCCTGCTGCGCCAGGTCGGTGGGGACCGTTTGATGGCCAAGGTGCTCGCCTTGGTACCGTCGGCCGGTCTGGAAGAAGTGTTGGTCGCAGTGGAGTTGGCGCTGGAGGGCGCTCCTCCTTCGGGGCGCGTGAGTCAAGAGCATGTAATTAACGTGCTGGCCAGACTGAACTCCCCGTCGCGCCCGGCAAACGTCACAACCATGCTGCAGGTGGTGACCCCACCGATTGCTGACACCGCGCGCTACGACCGCCTGCGTCAACAAGAGGAGGTCACCCATGATGACCAATGAAATCATCTCGCAGTTTAAGGCGTTGCGATTGCACGGCATGGCGGCGACCTGGTCCGATCTGGTCGAGCAAAACAGCGCCGAACTTGATGCATCTCGATGGATCATCGAGCAGATGCTGCGCGCCGAGGCGACAGATCGGGCCACGCGTTCCGTCAGCCACCAGATGAGCGCAGCCAAGTTCCCGGTTCACCGGGATCTGAGTGGGTTCAACTTTGAAGCTTCCGCGGTGGACCGCAAACTGGTGACCCAGTTGGCTGAGACCTCCTTCACGAGTGCAGCGCACAACGTCGTACTCATAGGAGGTCCAGGAACTGGAAAAAGCCATCTGGCGACCGCCATCGGTGTGGCGGGGATCACGCAACATGGGAAACGGGTGCGCTTTTACGGCGCTGTCGATTTGGTCAATGCGCTGGAACAGGAGAAGGCCCAGGGAAGAGCCGGGCGCATCGCCGCAGCCATGATGCGCATGGACATCGTCATTCTTGACGAACTGGGGTACCTACCCTTCAGCCAAGCAGGGGGCGCTTTGCTGTTCCACCTGTTAAGCCAGTTGTACGAGCACACCAGCGTTGTGATCACGACCAACCTGGACTTTGCCGAGTGGTCCAGCGTGTTCATTGACCCCAAGATGACGACGGCGCTGCTGGACCGCCTCACGCACCACTGCCACATCGTTGAGACGGGCAACGACAGCTACCGCGTAACTCAGGCCACAGCAAACACCAAGAAGCGGATTCGTGCGCGTGAAACCGAGCGCAAGGGATTGCCACCGTCCGCCGACCCGGGGTAACGCGAAGCGCCGCGGGGGGAGCGGCTACGGGCTACGCCCTTCGCCGTTCCCCCCGCGATGAAATCACCAAAACCATCAAGAGAAAGGAGAAAAGAGGTACAGTTATCCACAGCCAGCTAATGAAAGTTGGCTTCCGCCCCTGGCTCAATATTCAGTCGGCACGGTGGCTCAAATTTCAATCGGCGCGGACACTTGTAGGTTCGAACACACGTGGGTGCATCCATGCGCGCGCACTTGACGCTGGTGCGGATGATGTACAGGCCGTCAAGGGCCGCCTCGGCGGAGATGCTGTCGCCAAGGCGGGCGAGGGAGTGTCAGAATTTCTGTGTGTGAGGCGGTTGAGATGTTAACTGAGGTCTGACGGTTTTCGGATTTTGGTATTTTCAAATAGGCCCCTGCCAGGCCGCCGGAGGCCCCCCCCGGTTGTGCATGTACCCATGCACTAACCCACGCCACGTGCGTTTCTTCAGTGACAGCCAAGGGACTTTTGCAGGCTATGCGGCCTGGGTAAAACGCTCCTCGTACAGAATTGCAAACTGATTCATTGCTGCCTTCCAATGAGGCGAGGCCCGCGCCCATTCGGCGGTGATATTGCGCAGCGCCAGCCAAATCAATTTGGTGGCCGCATCGTCAGTTGGGAAGTGCCCGCGTGTCTTGAGTATCTTGCGCAGCCTGGCGTTCACGCTCTCAATAGCGTTGGTCGTGTAGATCACACGGCGCACCTCTGGAGGAAAGGCATAGAAGGGAATTACCTTGTCCCATACCCTGCGCCATGCGCCCACAACAGTGGGGAATTTCTGGCCCCACGGGCCACTCTCAAACTCATCGAGTTCGGCCAGTGCTGCCTCGGCAGTGGCTGCGGTGTAGATCGGTTTGATGGCTGCAGCCAAGGGCTTTCGATCCTTCCAACTGGCGTAGTCAAGGCTGTTGCGTATCAGGTGCACGATGCAGGTTTGCAGCGTGGTGGCCGGGTACACCACGGCCAGCGCCTCGCCCATGCCCTTCAATCCGTCTGTGACGGCAATCAGGACGTCATTGCAGCCACGGGTCTTCATCTCGTTGAAGACCTTCATCCAGAACTTGGCGCCCTCGGTGCCCTCGATCCAGATGCCCAGTATGTCGCGCGTGCCGTCGGCCAGCATGCCCAGGGCCAGGTAGACCGCCTTGTTGCGCACCACGCCGTCTTGGCGGATCTTCACGCGCAGTGCGTCAAAGAAGACCACCGGGTACATTGCCTCCAGCGGACGCGCCTGCCACGCTGTGACCTCGCCCATGACCGCATCGGTGACGGTGCTGATGAGGTCGGGGGAGACGTCTACGGCGTACATCTCGGCCATGAAGCCTTGAATCTCGCGCACCGTCATGCCACGGGCGTACATGGCAATAATCTTGTCGTCAAAGCCCGTCAGACGTCGCTCGTGCTTGCCGATGAGTTGCGGTTCAAATGTGCCTTCGCGCTCGCGTGGCACTTCGATGCGCACCGAGCCGCTGTCGGTGATCACCGACTTGGCGCTGCTGCCGTTGCGGTGGTTGCTGACGCCCTCAGGCTTGGCCTGGCCGGGTTCGTAGCCCAGATGGTGGCTCATCTCGGCGCTCAGGGCACGTTCGATGAACGCTTTCTTGAAATTCTGGAAAATGTCCTCGAATTGTTCCTTGGTCACCGGACCGGGGATGAGCTCTTTAAGGAACTGAGCTGAAATTTTGGGCTGTGCCGATTTGCCGCTCGCGGCGGCTTTGAGATTGCGAGACATAAAACTCCTTTGCGGGAATGGTATGCCTCACACACAAAATTTCTGACAGGCTCTCCACGTCCAGCGCGGCCTGAGTCCGCCGCAGTTCCTCGTTTTGCATCTCCAGTTCGATTTGATGCACCTGCAACTCGTGCAAGGCGTGTTGCGCATCGTGCAGCGCCGCCGCGGTAGCACCACCCGCACGCCTCTGAAGCGACGATTCGGCACGTGTGCGCAGCAAGCCCGAAAAATTCCTGGCGGCGGCCAGCGTGACGTCGCTTGCGCCCAAAAACCGTTCATCCATGGCATTTTCTCGCGGTACTGCCACGGAAAGGCCTGCGGCTCGTCCCAGCATGCGCTCATTCCGATCAAATTGATACGGCAGAACGCAGTGCAATTCGATTAATCGGTATTCGGATGATCTGAGTCAAGTCTGACCAGGTTCGCACTGACCGCGACTGCCTTCCACGCAAGACCGAGCCTCCAAAGATGTTTTGGTAATTTAGAAGTGCGAATTCAGTCGTTCCCTTTTCCGGCGCCGGCTTCCAGAATCCCTCCACCGCAACATCTTTGGATCCTCTCGGACGCTCACCATGACGACACGCCGCCACCTCATTCGCCTCACGCTGGCCGCCGCACTTGCCGCCAGCTCCCTGCTGGCGCACGCTCAAACGACCCTGCTCAACGTGTCCTACGACCCGACGCGCGAACTCTACGTCGAGGTCAATGCCGCCTTCGCCAAGCACTGGAAGGCCAAGACCGGTCAGGACGTGACGATCAAGCAGTCGCACGGCGGCTCCGGCAAGCAGGCGCGCTCGGTGATCGACGGCCTGGACGCCGACGTCGTGACGCTGGCGCTGGCCGGCGACATCGACGCCCTGGCGAAGAACGGCGGCTGGATTCCCAGGGACTGGCAAAAACGCCTGCCGCTGAATTCCTCGCCCTACACCTCGGCCATCGTGCTGGTGGTGCGCCACGGCAACCCCAAGGGCATCAAGGACTGGGACGATCTGGCCAAGCCCGGCGTCAATGTGATCACGCCCAATCCCAAGACCTCGGGCGGCGCGCGCTGGAACTACCTTGCCGCCTGGGAGTTCGCCAAACGCAAGTACGGCGGCGACGACAAGGCCAAAGATTTTGTCGGCAAGCTCTACGGCAATGTGTCGGTGCTGGACTCCGGCGCACGCGGCTCCACCATCACCTTCGCGCAACGCGCCCAGGGTGACGTGCTGATCGCCTGGGAGAACGAGGCCTATTTGCTGGAGAAGGAATTCGGCGCCAAGTTCGACATCGTCTCCCCGTCGATCACCATCCTGGCCGAGCCGCCCGTGACCGTGGTCGACAAGAACGTTGACAAGAAGGGCACGCGCGCCGTGGCCGAGGATTACCTGAAATTCCTCTACACCGAAGAGGCGCAGGACATCATCGGCAAGAACTTCTACCGCCCCACCTCCGCCAAGGCGCAGGCCAAGTACGCCAAGCAGTTGCCCAAGCTCAACCTCTTCACCATCGACCAGGCCTTTGGCGGCTGGGAAAAGGTGGGGCGTGAGCACTTCGCCGACGGCGGCTATTTCGACCAGATTTATCTGAAGAAATAGGCGGCGCCCGTCAGCTCACACCCATCCTTCAGGAATCCCATGTCCGTACGCTTGCTTGCCGGAAGCCCTTCCGAGCGCTCGCGCTCGGCCGCGCTGCTCGACGAAGCCGGCGCCCGCCTGGCGCGCCGCGGTGCCCAGGTAGACAGGGTGCTGATTCGCGACCTCTCGCCCCAGGCGCTGCTGCTGGCCGACCTGGGACACCCCAGCATCCGCCACGCCGTGGCCCAGGTGGCGCGCGCCGAAGTGCTGGTCATCGCCACGCCGGTGTACAGCGGCGTGCTCAAGGTGTTCCTGGACCTGCTCGGCCAGTCCGCGCTGCAGGGCAAGACCGTGCTGCCCCTGGCCACCGGCGGCAGCGCGAACCATATGCTGGCGCTGGACTACGCGCTGCGCCCTGTCCTGCAGTCGCTGGGCGCGCGTCACATCCTGTCGGGCATCTACGCCACCGAGGCGCAGATCGCCCATACAGAGTCTGGTGGCTATCAGCTGAACCATGAAATCAGTGCCCGCCTGGACGAAGCCGTGAACACGCTGTTCACTGAGGCCCTGCGTCCGGTGCGCTCCGCCGGGCGCTTTGCGTCGGTGCCATTCTCGCAATTGCGATGTAGCGTCTGAACTGACACGGGCCGCCCGTTGCGCACCGGCGCCTCACTTAATTTCAACGAACATTTCGAGGAAAAACTATGTCCATTCAAGCCATCAACGTGCGCAACCAGTTCCGCGGCAAGGTGCGCGAAATCATTCGCGGCGACGTCGTCTCCGAGGTCGACGTGGAGACGCCCTGGGGCATCGTCACCTCGGTCATCACCACCCGCTCCGTCGACGATCTGCAACTCGTCGTGGGCTCCGACGTGGTGGCGCTGATCAAGTCCACCGAAGTTTCGATCGCCAAGCTGTGATCGAGCTGCGCGGCATCCATCAAACCTACCACGGTGCCTCGGGGCCGGTGCAGGCGTTGCGCGGCATCGACCTGCGCGTGCCGGCCGGCGAAATCTTTGGCGTCATCGGGCGCAGCGGCGCGGGCAAGAGCTCGCTGGTGCGCACCATCAATCTGCTGAACCGGCCCAGCGCCGGCAGCGTGTGGGTCAACGGCATCGACCTGACGGCGCTGGACGCGCCGGGACTGCGCGCTGCGCGGCGCGACATCGGCATGATTTTTCAGCACTTCAACCTGCTGTCTTCACGCACCGTGTTCGACAACGTGGCGCTGCCGCTGGAGCTCGTTGGCCTGCGCCGCGCCGAGATCGTGGCGCGCGTGCAGCCGCTGCTGGAACTGGTGGGGCTGACAGACCTGCAGAACCGCTACCCGGCGAACATCAGCGGCGGACAAAAGCAGCGTGTGGGCATTGCACGCGCGCTCGCCAGCCGGCCCAGGGTGCTGCTGTCGGACGAGGCGACCTCGGCCCTGGACCCCGAGACCACGCGCGCCATCCTGGCGCTGCTGCGCGAGATAAGGCGCGAACTGGGCCTGACCATTGTGCTCATCACGCACCAGATGCAGGTCATCAAACAGGTGGCCGATCGCGTCGCCGTGATCGACGCCGGCATCATCGTGGAGCAGGGACCCACGCTCGACGTCTTCAGCCAGCCCGCGCACGAGGTGACGCGCAGCCTGCTGGACGACGTGGTGCCGCAGGCTTTGCCCGCCGCCGTACTCGAACGTGTGCGACGCCTGCTCGGCAAGGCTGGCGCTTCGTCCTCCAGCCTGCTGCGTCTGGTGTTTGCCGGTGAGGAATCGAACCAGCCCCTGCTGTCGGACGTGATCCGGCGCTTCGGCCTGGACCTGAACATCCTGCACGGCCAGATCGACGAGGTGCAGGGCCAGCCCTTCGGCACGCTGGCCGTGCTGGCGCAGGGCGCGCAGGAGCAACTCGTCAAGGCGGTGGCGCATCTGCGCACTTGCGGCGTGCTGGTGCAGGAGGTGGCCCATGTTTGACACCTTCTCGGCCGAATTGCTTGAGCTCTTCGCCAGCTCGCTCTGGGAGACCGCCGTCATGGTGGGCATCTCGGGCCTGCTGGGCAGCGCCATCGGCATCCCCCTGGGCGTGTACCTGCGCCTCACCGACCGCGGCGGCGTGCTGGAAAACCGGCGCGTCAACCAGGTCGTGGGCACGCTGGTCAACGCCGTGCGCTCCACGCCCTTCATCATCCTTCTGGTGGCGGTGATCCCGTTCACGCGCCTGCTCACCGGCTCGTCCATCGGCACGGCCGCGGCCGTGGTGCCGCTGACGCTGGCGGCCGGGCCCTTCGTGGCGCGTCTCGTGGAGACCGCGCTGCGCGAGGTCGACCACGGTCTCATCGAAGCGGCACAGGCCATGGGTGCGACGACGCAGCAGATCGTCTTCAAGGTACTGCTGCCCGAGGCCCTGCCCGGCATCGTCGCCGGACTGACCATCACCCTGGTGAGCCTCACCGGCTACTCGGCCATGGCCGGTGCCATCGGCGGCGGCGGCCTGGGGGATCTGGGCATCCGCTACGGCTACCAGCGTTTCCTGCCCGAGGTCATGGCCGCCGTGGTGCTGGTGCTGGTGCTGTTCGTGCAAGCGCTGCAAAGCGCGGGCGACTGGTGGGTGCGCCGCCTGAGCCACCGCTGACCCTTCTTTCTTTTTTCACTTCAAGGACTCTTCATGTCGAAACGTATTTTTCTCCATTCCCTGCTGGCCCTGGCCGCAGTCGCCCTGTTGACGCCGGCGCTGGCGCAGGACAAACCCATCAAGGTCGGCGTCACCGCAGGGCCGCACGCGCAGATCTTTGAGCAGGTGAAAAAGCTCGCCGAGAAGGAGGGCCTGAAGATCCAGATCGTCGAGTTCAGCGACTACATTCAGCCCAACGCTGCGCTGGCTGCGGGCGACCTGGACGCCAACAGCTACCAGCACAAGCCCTTTCTGGACCAGCAGGTGAAGGACCGCGGCTACAAGCTCGTGAACGCCGGCTACACCGTCAACTTTCCCATCGGCATCTATTCGAAGAAGGTCAAGCACCTGGCCGACCTGAAGGACGGCGCCAAGTTCGGCGTCCCCAACGACCCGACCAATGGCGGGCGCGTGCTGCTGGTGTTGCAGGACCTGGGACTCATCAAATTGAAACCCGGATCCGGCCTGAAGGCCACGCCGCTGGACGTGGTGGAGAACCCGAAGAAGATCAAGTTCGTCGAGCTCGACGCCGCGCAGCTGCCGCGTTCGCTCGACGATCTGGACGCCTCGGCCGTGAACACCAACTACGCGCTGTCTGCCGGCCTGCAGCCGAACCGCGACGCCATTGCGCAGGAAGCCGCCAAGAGCCCCTATGTGAACCTGATCGCCGTGCGCGAGCAGGACCAGGCCAAGCCCTGGGTTGCGAAGCTGGTCAAGCTGTACCAGTCGGAAGAGATCCGCAAGTTCATTCAGACCGAATTCAAGGGCGCGGTGTTGGCGGGGTTCTGACTTTTTGCATTGCACACAAAGGGAATGACTGGTAAGCGGTCGATTAACCGCGTGCCTTGCGCCGCGCGCTCAGATGTGATTGGTTCGTACCATGCGGCCGCTCAACTTCACTCGGCCTGCAGCACGAGGTTCCAGGGCAGCAGCGCCT
>CAIKVZ010000244.1 GCA_903830985.1 uncultured beta proteobacterium | reverse complement strand
GTTGCTTTGATCAACCGTGAAGGTAAAGCCCGCCATGGTGCCGGTGCCGACAGCCTGCAAGCTGAACGCTGTGGCGGTGGCGGCAGAACAACTGAACGTGAAATACGGGCTGGCGGTCGTGTCAGTGCTGCAGGCAGGTGCGCTGGCATAGGTCAGGTTGTCCTGAAAGAACTGCTCCATCTGCACGCGTTTGGCGGCCAGGTTCGAGGTGGCCTCCGGAATCTTGCCGCGAACAACGTAGTCGGTATAGGCGGGCAATGCGACCGCAGCCAGGATACCAACAATGGCGACAACGATCATCAGCTCAACCAGGGTAAAGCCGGACGATGCGCATATTTGCGACTTGGGTGGTTTCATGTTCTGTTACTTTTCAGGGGCTGCTTGATATTTGAAAATTATCTCGCGGTCCCGGGAAGAACACACAAACGCCGGACAAACGGTTGCGTCGACCCGACCAGTGGCAACTGACTGTCGTTTATCCGGACAGGAACTTCATCGCAAGGTGATTGGGGGCGTCGATTCAGCCAATCCCGGGCCCGGTTGCCCCATCAAACCCGAGCGCGGCCAGCAGTGGCAGGTCGCCTCTGTTCTCGACGCCCAGCGCCAGCACGGTGATGCCCAGGGCGTGCGCCATGTTGCACAGGCCCTTGAGGAATTCCTGGTTGCCTTCGTTGCCGGTGATGCCGCGGATGTAGCTCGGGTGCACCTTGATGTAGTCCAGGCCCAGGTCGGCGAGTTTGCCGCTGTCGGCAAAGCGCTGACCAAAATACTCGATGCCGACGCGGCAGCCGAGTTGCTTGAGCTTGCGCGCGAGTTCGCGGAAGGCATCGAACTGGCGGAACACGCCGTACTCGGGCACTTCAAACAGCAGGCGCTGACAGATCTCAGGGTAGGCTTTGAGCAGTTGCGTGAGTTCGTGGCGGAAGGCGTGGTCGGCGATGGTTTCGGCGGACAGGTTCACCGCGATGTCGCCCGAGCTGGTGCGCAGGTGCTCGATGGCGAGTTTGACCACGCCCAGATCGATCGGTGCGGTCAGATTCAGTTGCGCCGCCATCGGCATGAATTCACCCGCCGAGAGCAGAGTGCCCTGGGCGTCGCTGCGCAGGCGCAGCATGCCTTCGCGGTGCAGGGCAACGGCGCCGTCGCCCGACACCACCGGGAAGAAGCTCAGCGCCAGGCGGCCACCGGCCACGGCCTCGGTCAGCAGGGTGCGCCACTGCTCGGCCGGCAGTGCGGCCTTGGCCTGGCTGTCTTCCACCGCATGCCAGTTGTTCTGGCCCTGGCTGGCAGCCTGGGCCAGTGCTTGGTCGGCCTGGGCCAGCAAGTCGCCCATGTTCTGCTCGCGCTGGTAGCGCACGGCACTGAGGTGGAACAGTTCGGGCACTTTGTCCTGCCATTTGGGCAAGACGTTTTGCAGAAGCCGCGCATGGATGTCCTTGGCCGCTTCGGTCGCGGTGGCAAAGGTCGGGCAGACGATGGCGAATTCCGCGCCCTTGATGCGACCGGCGCGCTGGCCGATGCGGCCGTTGCCGCTGTCGTAAAGCGTGGTGCCAACGTCTTTGAGCAGCGCATCGGCCTGCTGGCGGCCGAGTTGGGTGTTGAGCTCGTTGAGGTCGGGCAGGCGCACCATGACCAGGGTGCCGCTGGAGCCGAACTGGTCGCCCTGTAGTGCTTCGCGCAGGTGCGACAAAAAGTAGTCGCGGCTTGACAGGCCGGTGACGGCGTCGCGGTTGAACTTCTGGCGCAGGGCTTCCAGGCGCGTCGCCTCTTCGGTGAACAGGGTCTTGAGCCGGCCCACCATCTCGTTCATGGCGCGCGCCACGCTTTTGAGTTCCGGTGTGCGCGGCTCAGTGATGGTCAGGAAACGGCGCTCGGCAATGGCTTGCGCCTGGTCCACCACCTGGCCCAGTGGTCGGGTGATGATGCGCAGCGCCAGCGTGCCGGCCAGCCCCGCCAAGGCGGCGCCGAGCACAAACCAGAGCAGCAGTTCAAGCGTGCCGTCCCACAGGCTTTGGTAGGCATAAATGTCCTGGCTGGCCAGCGTCAGCGTGCCGTACTGGATCCAGCCGTCC
>CAIKVZ010000243.1 GCA_903830985.1 uncultured beta proteobacterium | reverse complement strand
CCGCCAAGCGACTCGGTGATCATCTGACGCATGTTGCGGCGGATGTCATGTTCATGGTCGATCTCGTCGGGGATGATGCGCTCGAAGCAGATCTTCACCGGTGCATCGGCTTGAGGTGCGGCCTGGCTTGTCGGCTGGGCTTTGGTCTTGGTCTTGGGTGCTGCAGGTTGCTTGGCCATGGTGTCTCCTGAAGTAATTGGGCCGGAAGTGCTGGCCTTGGGGTGGAACAAAGTGTCAGAGGAATGAGCTGGCGGTCGGGTGCAGGTACTTGAATGTGGGAACAGTCTCCTCAATTGATGATGCGTACGGCGCGTACGGCGACCGCCGGGTTATTCAAAACCAGCTCACGCAGCGGCACTGGCTCGATGACCAGGTCGGTGCCTGAACGCAGCACGGCCACCAGCAGCACCACGCTGTCATTGCGGTGCGCGCCCACGTTCAACCTGAAGCTCACTACCCCGGGGTTGAGGGGGTCCAGCGTTTGACCGGCAAGGCTGGCCCGGGGCGCGGGGTCCAGTGGCATCGCGTAATGCCAGCCGTCGCTCAGGTCCGGCGCGGCCTGTGTCAGCGGGTTATTCAACATGGCTTGCACGTCAGCCGCCCAGGGCACGTTGCCAGGTGCCCACGATGCCACCTTGTTGTAGCGGGCCCGGTTGACAGTGCGGGTGTCCACCCACCACAGCAGGGTGACTTGTACGTTGGCGCCGTCCACTGGCTGGCGGCCGCGCTGGGCCACCACCACATCCACGATCCAGTCCTTGTTGGCGGCCAGACGGGTTGCGGCCTCCGTGGCCGAGCCCTCGGGCAGACTGGGTGTGAGGTCCAGCAAATCGGCCTCACTGGGGGTCGCCGTGCCCCAGGGGTTGGCATGCACCTTGTCGGCGTTGGCCCCTTTAACGGTGTTCGTGGTGTATTGATTCCAGAAGTCCGCGTCGATGCGGGTCACGTCCCGATTAGGCAGGGCCGGTTCGCCCGCCAACGGCCTGTCGGCGGGACTGCTGACAGCGGTGGCGCCCCTGTCGCGCAGGACTTCGCTGAAGTAAGCGTCCCAGGTGCCCGTGACGTGCACGCGCGGGTCATTGGTGGCGGCCTTGAGTGCGGCTTGAAACTGCCGCAGGCTGGTGCTGCTCACTCTGCTCGTGCGCTGCCAGGGCAGGCTGCCAGGGGCCGGCAGCGTGTCACTCGGAGCCAGGCGCGGGCGGATGTCGGGGCTGGCATGCCACGACCGTTCGGTGCCGTCGTGCCGGGCCAGGCGCACGGATGCGCGGTGGCGCAGGTCGCCACTGTGCACGCGCAGGTAGCTCAGCTGGGGCACCAGCGGGGTATCCAGGCGCAATTCCCACACGCCGCGCGCCGCGATCGCTACACGCAACAGGCGCAGATTGTCCGGCGCCCCGCCCTTGAACACGGCGATGTCTTCCACCGGTGCTTCGGGCAGACCGGTGACTTGCGGCGTCCAGTCCCACTGCCAGTGGCCGGGCGCGCCGGGGTCAGGGTCGGCAATGTCCACCCAGCTCCGCAGGCCGTGCACTACACCCACGGTG
>CAIKVZ010000242.1 GCA_903830985.1 uncultured beta proteobacterium | reverse complement strand
CACCAATTTCGCCAAGTAATTCATTAACTTACGACGGCCTGATGTGACAACGTTGGGACACTACTGAAAGGAGACACAATGGCACATTTGTTTGAACCTGAGCGGCGTAACGAGCAAACTCTTATAGCGTCAGGCAGGATCTTGCTTTTTTGTTTTGGAATATTTTGTGGGCTGCATATTCTTACCAAGACCGCGTTCACAGTAAACGGCCATCCCGGCTCTGAGATCGAGAGGTTGATCGTCTTCATATTGACTGGCCCCCTGTTCTGTGCATTCGGGTTTGTCCCCGTAACCAGGGTAAAAAGCATAGAAGTGACTTCCGCAGGTGTTGTCGCTTACATCATTAGATCCAAGAATCTCTTCCAGTGGGGAAAACACGTCCGCTTGAAAATCCGCGCGGCTGACATTATCAAATGGACGCTTACGTTAGACGACAGCGACGACCGAGATCAACTGACCCTTGTGTTTCGCGAGCAGGGCGGTCGTCGTAGGAACTTGTCGATGGCGCCTCCTGCTGGCGGGTTGGATCCCAGGCAGTGGACGAGAGTGGCAGGGTTAATGCTTCAGTGCCCCGTATCCGGGATCGAAGGCCAGTAGGTGGGCGTTTCCCTACACCTCGAGTACCTACTCAGGGGCTGCGGCCATCGATTCCGCAGAGGGCATTAATCAACCCAAAGCGGGTACTCGCCAACGTCAACTTCCGCTGCAACCCGGTCTCCCAATGTCTCCATTGAAGGACGCTCAAGCCGCCAACTTCGCACTGGCCAATCGATTCAGGCTGACACCTTGCTCGGCAGCCATGAGTGCCAGCTTGCGATGGACCAGCGGTGGGATGCGCACACGGAACTCGCCGCTATAGTTTTTCTCGGCCAGCGCCACCGGTACGGGCTCGCCGCTCGCTTGCATGTCGGCCACTACGTCGGTCACCACTTTCTGGATACCCTTGAGCGCCGCCTCAGGCGTTTTGGCCAACCAACTCAGCGAAGCAAATTCGGCGCACAGGCCGACGTGTTCGCCATCTTCGGGCGACCAAGTGACGCGATAGGTGTAGTGCTTGATGTTCATGATCTGCTTTTCAATTGTTCGACAGCTTGGAGGACTTGCCTTACTTGATATGGCTTCGCCTTGCCTTTGGCGTTCTGGATGTTTACACGCGGGTCGCCAGGCCAAGGAGTCTTGAGAATGGCGTGGCTGCTACCGTCTTGCAGGGGCTTGCCGAAGTAGGTCTCACACAGTTTCTTCAAATCATTGAAGCGCACATTTGCTGGCTCACGACGCATCTGTTCCAGCAGTTATTCAGTGTTTGACATAGAACGGTTATGGTTCCATTAATGGCACCATATGTCAACTCTCCATCTTTGTCCTCATGGGCGATTTCAGAAGCATGTGCGGTTTCACTGGGGGTGTCCCCGAACTTCCGCGTTCGCTGCATGGCGGGTCCAAAGATTTCTCCGAACCAGCCGTTCGCCTTGACCCTCGGTGGACCGCGGGCTCCAACTTGGCATGACCGAGCAAAAGCTGCACCGCGCGCAAGTTTTTCGTGCGCTTGTAAATGAGGGCGGCCTTTGTGCGCCGCATGGAATGTGCCGTAGGCGCATGGATCCAGGCCGACGTGCGTCACCCGACCTTCGACGATGCGTGCGTACTGCCGGGTTCCCAGATGAGGGGACCCGTGTACCCGGCTCGGAAACAAATAGTCCTCCGAATGAAGGTTTCGCATCTTCATCCAGTCGGCGACTGCGATGCGGGTCTGCTCAGCAATCTCGAACTGGACTGGCCGGGAGGTCTTTTGCCGCATCCGGATCGCCCAGATTTCCCGAAGCTTGAAAGGGGCTTTTTGCCCCACCAACTTGCCCTTGTTCCAGGGCTCACGTGGCCGGCTGGTTTCGCTGGCAGTGTTATCCATGACAAATCTCCTTGAAAGTGAAGGGGTAGCCATCATGCTCTTTTTGCCATATTGTGTACACTATGATTCACAAACGCGGTTTGAACGCAAAGGAAGATTGATGGAAGCAACCAAAGTAGGCATTCGGGAATTTCGAGCCGGCATGGCGGAGTTCATTGCGTCGAGCACGCCGGTCGCGGTGACGCGCCATGGGCAGACCATTGGCTATTTCATACCGACCCACGGCCAGGCAGAAGCCGACATCGCGTCATTGAAGAAGGCCAGCACGACATTGGATCGCTTGCTGGCCGCGAAGAGCATCGATGTGGACGCCGTGGTCGCCGAATTCAAAACCGCCCGCAAACGGGCAAGCACGGCCAAGAAACCTGCAGCACTGACGCCATGAGCAACAAAGCGATCATTCTGGATGCCAACATCCTGATTCGGGCAAAGGGTGGTGAAGCGGGTGCGAACTCCTTGTTGGGGCGGCGCAGACGGTCAATCTAACTGCGCCCGGAAACGCTTGTGTTCGCTTGTAGCTTGGTTGTGCTTGGTTTGACGGACTGTAATCATTCGATTACACTTGCAACATGACCTTCACGGTAAAACGTCTTGAAGAATTTTCCGACTGGCTCAAAGGTCTGAAGGATGGACTGACCCGGCAGCGCCTCAACAAGCGCTTGCGTAAGGTACAACTCGGCAACTTGGGCGATGTGGAGTCGGTGGGCGAAGGTGTTTACGAGATGCGCGAACACTTCGGTCCAGGCTGGCGTATGTACTACGTCCAAAGGGGTGGCGTGTTCATCGTGATGCTTGGCGGTGGAGACAAGACAACGCAGCAAACTGACATCAGTCGGGCAATCGAACTTGCCAAGTGTTTGGAGGATTGAACCATGACCAAAAGAATAAAAATTTCCGAACTTCCCGAGTTCGATGCAGCCGAGTACCTGAGCAGCGACGAAGACGTAGCTGCATACCTCACAACCATTCTTGAAGAGAATGACGCAGCGCTGCTGGCGGCTGCGCTCGGCGATATTGCCCGATCGCGGGGAATGACGCAGGTTGCGAAGGATTCCGGCATCACCAGGGAAGCCTTATACAAGGCACTTCGACCTGGCAGCGAACCGCGCTTCGATACAGTCAGCCGTGTTTGCGCAGCCCTTGGCGTGCGCTTGGTCGCGCAGCCGACGAACGCCGCCGCCTAACTTTTTTGACCTACGTCAGTCTAAGGACAGTCGCGTCCGAACCCGTGAGGCGGATGGCTCTTTTGCGCCCAAAGCCGAATTTGAATTCACCGAAATGCCTGCCCGATACCTGCCATTGAAATGAAAAAGTTATGGTCACCAAAATTGACGGCGGGGTTCCGTAAAGATGCCTTTCAATTGACCCCTCGCCCCATGACGGGGTAACTGCCGGATTTAGGTTCAATAACAAACTGTTGCGCTTCGCCCTTGAAACCGCCCTCGGTAATCTTGCATCAAACTCTATGACTGCTTCAGAGAAGTCCCACAGAGATCGACAACGACCGCAATAGAGCAGCAACCATTCCCAGGATGAGTTTTTGGAAGACGGCTGACGGTGCTCTCGGGTCTACGATTTGCTCCGTACCTGAGCGTCAATTTCCTCACGGCATGTCGCGCGCTTTCCGACCGCCGCTAAGCCCTGGCAACGAACGCATCCCCCATCTGCCGCGTGCGTTTGGCTCCGTCAGCATGCAGGCGATGGGCTCATTTAGCCAAGTGTTGGGTCATCGCGCGGCCATACGCAGCGATACCACCGCCAATAACAGCACGGCACCTGCCGCCTCGTATGCGATGGGCCGTCCCGCAAGGTGGTTTCCGGCTTGAATCTGCCGGACCAGGGCTTTGCGGCGTCGGGGAAACGTTGCACGCATAACCAATTCAGAGAGTGCCACTAGGTACAAGTACCTAGTCCGTCACGATTCAACGGAACGGTTTGGCGCGATCCTTGGCGAGCCAGACAACAGCAACTTTTGAATGAAATGACCCCTTTGAACTTCAATGCCATGAAGATCGGCACCCGCTTCAACGGAGTCGTTCCCGCGTCACCGCGTGCTGTTGAAGTTGCCGAAATTCGGGACAACATGGCAAACGAAGCGAAGACATCCATGCTGCCGCGGTGCAAGCGCACGCGGTCCATGAACCACAGTCTCGTCATTGCGAGGAGGCGTGCCGACGCGGCAAATGGATCGCCACGGCCTTCGGCATCGCAATGACGAATGTGAGAAGGCTGGTTTATGGTTAAGACTCGCAGTTCCCCCGCAGCGACCACCGAACCTCCGGGGCAAGAGGAACACCCATTTCCTGTTGCGCTCACAACCGGGGTCACACCGCCCCCGGCAACTGGCCGCGCCTTGGAGGATGACTTGGGATTCATTGTGGGAGCGCAAGACGACCCGCTCATTCCGGCCATTTCTGGTCTGCTCAAAATCTGTATCGATCGGCTGAGCGATGCGATCGTCATTACCGAGACCGAGCCCATCGACCATCCTGGCCCGCGCATTGTCTGGGCCAATCGGGTGTTTTATGAACGGACCGGCTATAGCCCTGCCGAGATCATTGGACAATCGCCGCGCATTCTGCAGGGGCCCAATACTGACCGCGCCACACTGGATCGGATTCGGCGCGCACTTGAATCCTGGAAGCCGGTTCGCGTAGAAACGCTCAACTACCGAAAAGACGGCACGACTTTCTGGTGTGAATTTGAAATCATCCCTATCGCCAATGAAAAAGGATGGTTCACTCACTGGGTATCGGTACAACGCGACATCAGCGAACGCAAGTCTGCAGAAGAAAAATTGGTGCTGGCGGCGAATGTCTTTACGCACTCACGCGAGGGCGTCATGATCACGGATTCCGACGGAAAGATCGTCGAAGTGAATGAAGCCTTCACCCGCATCACCGGCTACAGCCGCGAGGATGCGCTGGGACAAAACCCGCGTCTGCTCAGTTCAGTTCGACAGGAAAAATCCGTTTATGCCAGCCTGTGGCAAGACCTGCTGGAAAAAGGTCATTGGTCTGGCGAGGTCTGGAATCAGCGCAAAAACGGCGAGGTTTATCCTGAATCGTTGACCATCAGCACAGTGCGCGACGCGAACGGCAAGGCGCGGCAATATGTGGCCATATTCGCTGACATCACGCAACGAAAAGCCCTGGAAGAAAGTCTGAGCCAACTGGCCTTTTATGACCCCCTCACGGGGCTGCCAAACCGGCGCCTGCTGGAGGAGCGCGTCAGTCAGGCCCTGCTGGAAAGCAGCCGCTGCGCACTCTATGGCGCCCTGATGTTTCTGGATCTGGACAACTTCAAGCTGATCAATGACCTGCATGGGCATGACGTGGGTGATTTGCTGCTGATGGAAGTGGCCAAGCGCTTGACCGCCTGTGTGCGCGAAGTGGACACCGTCGCACGCCTGGGTGGCGACGAATTTGTCGTGTTGCTCAGCAAGTTGGATGAGCAGGAACTGGCTTCCACCCAACACGCCCGCGTCGTGGCAGAGAAGATTCGCGCAGCGCTCGCTGAGCCCTACCTGTTGACGTCGCTACCGGCGGGACATCTCGTGGTCCCGGGCGAGCTTCATTGCACTGCCAGCATCGGCGTGGTGCTGTTGGGCAAGCACGAGGCCAGCCAGACAGAGGTCATGAAGTGGGCCGATACGGCGATGTACCAGGCCAAGGATGCGGGACGCAACCGGGTTCAATTTCACGAAAAAGCCACTGCGCACTCACTGACCTCGCCTGGCGCTCGCCATTCGGAAAAAGATCGGCCCGTCGACCTGCAGGACAAAACGGCTGCAGCGATGGTTTGCGCCAACCGGTTGCTGGCAAATGAGGTACATCGAGACCCTGCGCTGCGACAGAGCGAGGCCTTCGAGAGCATTGTGCTGAACTCCCTCAACGCCGAAATTGCCGTGGTGGATGGCACCGGGGTGATTCTCGCCGTCAACGACCGCTGGCAAAAGTTTTCCATGGAGAATGGACTTGTGCCGGGTCAATCGGCACCCAACACTGGTGTAGGAAGCAACTACTTTTCAGTGTGTGGCACCGACGCTGTTGGCTGTGCCGGGGACCGGTTGGACGCCAGCAGCGGATTGCGGGCGGTGCTGGACGGGCGGCTGGCCAGCTTCAGCATCGATTACCCCTGCGACTCACCGACCGAGCGGCGCTGGTTCGCCATGGTGGTCATGCCCCTGGTTCAAGGCGGCAAAAATGGCGCGGTCATCACGCATACGGACATTACCGCGCGCAAACAGGACGAAGAGAAACTGCGCCTGGCGGCCCGCGTCTTCAGTGATGCGCATGAAGGCATCACCATTACCAACGCCGAAGGCCTCATCATTGAGGTCAACGATGCGTTTACCCGCATCACCGGCTACACCCGCGAGGAAGCGCTGGGTCGAAACCCGCGCATGCTCCAATCCGGGCGTCAAAGCCGGGTTTTCTACGAAGCCATGTGGCGCGGTCTGACCGAACAAGGGCACTGGTCCGGGGAAATCTGGAATAAGCGCAAAAATGGCGAGCCCATTCTCGAGCAGATCAGTATCAGCGCGATGCGCGGTGTCGACGGCAGTACGCTGCAGTATGTCGCCCATTTCACCGACATCAGCGAGCGTATTCAAGCGCAGAACAAAATCGACGCCCTGGTCTTTTACGATCCCTTGACCGGCTTGCCCAACCGCCGCCAACTGCTCGATCACCTGGATCAGGCTCGGCAAACCGGCAGCCGCCACGCAGGCCATAACGCCTTGCTGTTTGTCGATCTGGACAACTTCAAAACCATCAACGAGACCATGGGGCACTTGCAAGGGGATCTGTTGCTGGTGCAGGTGGCGCAACGGCTCAAGGCCAGCATCCGGGACGACACCATGCTGGCCCGCCTGGGCAGCGATGAGTTTGTCGTGATACTCGAAGACCTGAGCGCAGACCTGAGCGAAGCGGCCACCCAGGCCGAGGCCGTGGGGATGCAGATTCTGTCGGCCTTCATGGCAGACTTCGCCCTCGACACAGGCGCCTACCACGGCAGTGCGAGTATCGGCATCGCCATGTTTGATGTCTCGGTAATCGAGAACAGTGAGCAGCCGCTCAAGCGCGCTGAACTGGCCATGTTTCAGGTCAAGGCGGCGGGGCGCAACTCGCTGCGATTTTTTGATGATCAGATGCAGGCGATGGTGTCGGCCCATGCCACGATGGAAGCCGAGTTGCGTGAGGCCGTGATCCAACAGCAGTTTGTGCTGCATTACCAGCCGCAGGTGATGGGCAGCCGCATCATCGGGGTGGAAGCCCTGGTGCGCTGGCAGCATCCGCACAAGGGAATGATTTCACCGGTGGAATTTATTTCGCTGGCAGAAAAGACAGGGCTGATTTTGCCGCTGGGCCAATGGGTGCTGGAAACAGCCTGCCGGCAACTGGCTGCATGGTCACAGCAGCCTGCCATGTCGCGCCTGACGATGGCCGTGAATGTGAGCGCGCGCCAGTTTCAGCAGCCCGATTTTGTGGACAGCGTGCTGGCCACGCTGCTGCGCACCGGCGCCAAACCCAAGCTGCTCAAGCTCGAACTGACCGAAAGCATGCTGGTGGACGATGTGGAGGCCATCATTCGCAAGATGGGGGCACTCAAAGCGCATGGCGTGACTTTTTCGCTCGATGACTTTGGCACGGGTTATTCATCGCTTTCCTACTTGAAACGCCTGCCACTGGACCAACTCAAGATTGACCAGAGCTTCGTGCGAGACATCGTGACCGACGCCGACGATGCCGTCATCGCCAAAATGGTGGTGATGCTGGCCAAGAGCATGGGTCTGTCGGTGATTGCCGAGGGTGTGGAACAGCAGGCGCAGGCCGACTTGCTGGCGCATCTGGGCTGCCACGCCTATCAGGGCTACCTGTTCAGCAGGCCACTGCCACTGCTGGCATTGGAGGAATTGGTATTGAGTCGCTTGTGCGATCCGCACCCCGTAACACCCGGTTCAAGCTAATTCAGGAAATTTCATGGACCTGAATTTTTCCCCACTGAATTCATTCACATCCCGCTCTTTTTGGCGCAGGGAGAACTGGCTTCCCACCGTCGTGTTGCTGGTGGGCTTGGGTCTGGCCGCCACCCGAGGCATGGTGTGGAAAAACGAAATCGACAAGAATGCCGAAGGCGAATTCCAGCGCAGTGCGCAGCGGGTGGCGAACGAGATCCAACAGCGTTTCGCCCATCCGAACTACGGACTGCAAGGGCTCCACAGCCTGTACGCCGCCAGCCCCAGCGTGAAGCGTGCGGCGTTTCAAGCCGCTGTCGAGTCGCGCAATCTGGCCCGGGAATTCCCCGGCGTGCGGGGCTTTGGCTTCATCGAGCAGGTCAAGCGGTCCCAACTGGACGCCTTTGTTAGCGCCGTGCGGGCCGATGGTGCGCCCCAGTTCGCCATTCGCCAACTGGCCGAGAAGGACCGGGACGAGCTTTTGGTCGTCAAGTTCATCGAGCCGGCTCGTGCCAACGTCGGCACCAGGGGTCTGGACATTGGCTCCGACATGGTGCGACGCACGGCGGCACAACAAGCCATTGACACGGGCGCGGCGGTCATGACCCGCGCCATCGAACTGGTGCAGGGCCAGCAAAAAGCCCTTGGTATGCTGCAGTATCTGCCGGTCTACGCCCAGGGCGCGAGCCTGGGCAATGTGCAGGAGCACCGTGCAGCCCTGGTGGGCCTGTTGTACGCGCCGATTGTGATCCGTGAGTTGCTGGCTGACATGCCCGACTTGCGTGGCAACGAAATCGATTTTGAACTGTTCGATGGAGAGCCGGGTGCGCCCGGCACCGCGCTGTACTTTGATGCTGACAATCACACCGTCCCGTCGGGCACAGCCCAGGGCACGGTAGCGCGTCGCTTTACCACCCGCAAAAACTTGACGATCGGCGATCGCGACCTGACGCTGATGGTCAGCGGCACCGCCGGGTTTGAGGCCGGCATCGACCACAGAACGCCCTGGCTGTTCTTTGCTTTCGGCGCATTGATGAGCGCCCTGCTGGCCTTTGTGTTGCGCCAGTCCATCACCGGACAGCGTCGCGCCGAATTGCTGGCTGGGCACATGACGACGCAATTGCGCCACGATGAAGAGCGCTCAAGTGATTTCTCTGCCTGCGCCTCCGACTGGAGTTGGGAGACCGATGAACAGCAGCTCTTTACCTATCTCTCCGACAATTTCGAACAGTTTTATGGCGTCAAACAAAAGCGATTGCTGGGCAAGCGTCGCCAGGACCTGTGGTCCTTCGATGCGATCGATCCGCCCGAAGCCGTGAAGACCCATCTCGCCCAAGTTGACGCGCACTTGCCGTTCACGAGTTTCGAATACCAGGTGCGGGTCAATGACGGTAGCCTGGCCTGGATAGCGGTGACGGGACGCCCGTTTTTTGCTTCCAGTGGCGGCTTTCTTGGCTACCGTGGCGTCGGCTCGGTCATCACCGCACGTAAGCAGACCGAAGAGGCCCTGCTCAAGGCCGGCGCACTGCAAAAAGCCATTTTTGACAGCGCCAACTTCTCCAGCATCGCCACCGACGCCCGGGGCGTGATCCAGATTTTCAACGTCGGCGCCGAGCGCATGCTGGGCTACACCGCCGCCGAAGTGATGAACCAGCGCACCCCCGCCGACATCTCGGATCCGCAGGAGATCATTGCCCGCGCCAGGACCCTGAGCACCGAACTCGACAGCCACATCACGCCCGGCTTTGAGGCGCTGGTGTTCAAGGCCTCGCGCGGCATCGAGGACATCTACGAGCTGACCTATATCCGCAAGGACGGCAGCCGCTTGCCCGCCGTGGTCTCGGTCACGGCGTTGCGCGATGCCCAGGGCGCCATCATCGGTTACCTGCTGATCGGCACCGACAACACCGCGCGCAAGCAGGCCGAAATAGCACTGGCCTTGGAAGTCGTGAACCGGGCAGAAACCGAACGCGTCATCAATGACTGGCTGCGATTGCAAAGTGCGGCGCTGGACGCCTGTGGCAGCGCGCTGCTCATTGCCGGAGTGGACGGCGTCATCCAATGGGTGAACCCGGCCTTTAGCCAGATGACCGGCTATGACGCCACAGACGCCGTGGGTCACAGCCCGGACGAGCTGTTCAAGTCGGGCGCGCAAGACGAGGCCTTCTACGCAAAATTGTGGCAAACCGTCCTGTCCGGCAAGCAATGGTCGGGCGAACTGGTGAACCGGCGCAAGAATGGATCGACCTACCACGAAAAGATGACCATCACCTCGGTCAGTGATGCACAGCGGCAGGTCAGCCATTTCATCGTGGTGAAGGAGGACATCACCGAGCACCTGGCCAGAGAACATGATGCCAATGCCGCCAACCGGGCCAAATCGGAGTTTCTGGCCAACATGAGCCACGAGATCCGCACCCCGATGAACGGGGTGGTTGGCATGGTCGACCTCCTGCAGCAGACCCGGCTCGAGCCCGGGCAAAGCCGCATGCTCGCCACCATCCAGCAGTCGTCCACGGTGTTGCTCAATATCCTGAATGACATTCTGGACTTCTCCAAGATCGAGGCCGACAAGCTGACCGTTGAGTACATACCCGTCCATTTGCGCGAGCTGCTCGAAGGCGTGGCGCAACTCATGGTGGCCACCTGCTACGCCAAGGCGATTGCGCTGACCCTGTTCGTCTCGCCAGCGCTGCCGCAGCGCATCATGAGCGACCCGACGCGGCTGCGCCAGGTGCTGCTCAACCTGCTGGGCAATGCCGTCAAATTCACCAGCGGCCATCTCGGCAAGCCGGCCAAGGTGATGCTGTTTGTCGAACCCTGCACGTTGGCGCAAGGCCAGGCCGGGGTGCGACTGCGGGTGATTGACAGCGGCATCGGCATCAGCCCGGAGGTGCTGGTCAAGCTGTTTCAACCCTTCATGCAGGCCGACGAGAGCACGGCGCGCAAGTTCGGCGGCACCGGCCTGGGCCTGAGCATCAGCCAACGCCTGGTCGAACTGCTGGGTGGCAAGATTTCCGTGCGCAGCGAGTTGGGTGAGGGCTCCGAATTTTGCGTGGAACTCGCGCTGGAACAGGCCCCGTCCTGGCGCATGCCGGTGTTTGGCCCGAGCCTGCAGGGCGTGCAGTTGCTGGTGGCGGTGAACGACGAGGAGTTGCGCAAGATCGTCTGCGCCTACGCGCTCGATGCCAGCGCCGAAATCACCGTGTTGCCCGACTTGGCTACAGTGCGCCAGCAGCTGCGAGAGTTGCCCCCGACCGGGCCCACGGTGCTGGTGCTGGGTGTGGAGACGATCCTCGCAGCCGGCGAGTTGGCGCTTCCCGAAGGGGTGGGTGTGGTGCAGTTGCTGGCGTTCAACCACGACACCGAGGCCAACGCCGCGGCGGTGTGCAGCAACCCAATGCACTACCAGGACCTGATTCGCGCCATCGCCCAAGCCAGTGGCCGGTTCAGTCTGCTGACGGCCCCCCTTGTGAGCCGCAAGGATGCACTGGTTGTGCGCCAGGCGCCCAGTGTCGAGCAGGCGCTGGCCCTCGGGCAACTGGTGTTGCTGGTCGACGACAACGAGACCAATCGCGCCGTCATGAGCGAGCAGCTGCGCCTGCTGGGCTATGCCTGCGAACTGGCCGAGGACGGCGTGCAGGCGCTGGCGATGTGGGCCACCGGGCGCTACGCCCTGCTGCTGACCGACTGTCACATGCCGCACATGGATGGATTTGAATTGACCGAGGCGATACGGCAGGCTGAAGCCGAGGGCTGTCGCATGCCGATTGTGGCCATCACCGCCAACGCCATGCAGGGCGAGGCCGAGCGTTGCCGGACACGCGGCATGGACGACTATCTGAGCAAACCGCTGCGCATGGTGGAGTTGGCCCCGATGCTGCACCAGTGGCTGCCCTTGGCAGTTCAGCCCGCGCATGACGGGTCCGTCGTCGCCGACCCGGTTGCAGCACCATCGCCGCCACCGGACTGGGAAGCCACCACGCTTTACAAAATGGTGGGCGATAACCCGGCCCTGCACCGCAACTTGCTGGGCCGGTTTTTGGTCAATGCCGGGCAGCAAGTGACGTCGCTTGCCTTGTCAATCGACGCGGGCGAGTTCGATGCGGCGGCCGACGTGGCGCACGCGCTCAAATCGGCCGCTGGCATGGTCGGCGCGCTGCAGTTGGCCGAGTTGTGTGCGCAGATCGAAACGGCGGGGAGTGACGGCGATGGGCAGCTCTGCAGCGCCCTGCGCACCGACTTGGCGCAGGCCATGGACCAGGCCCGGGTCGGCATCACTGCGCACCTGGACAGCCTGGCCGCATGAAGCCGCACATGCTTGCGGCCGTGCTGTGCGAGCGACCGACTCCTGCATTGGCGACAACGAGACCGAGCTCGATGAAGCTGCTATGCTGCCCCCAGCCCCCAGCCCCCAGCCTCCTGCCTCCTGCCTCTACCGTAGAGCCGCACCGGCGCATCATCATTCGCGCGCGATCGATTTGACCCGCCCTGTGATGAACAACGCGCCCGGCGAGCGCCTGGACTGAGCCAGTCCAAACCGAGCAGGAATAGAAAATGAATAAACCGCCCCTCTCCCCCCCAGGCATTTCCCTGGCCGTGTCGCATGAATCCAGCGCACGCAAAAAGGCCGAAGAGGTGGTGCTCAATGCAGGTGCTTTGCAGAAAGCCATTTTCAACAGCGCCAACTTCTCCAGTATCGCCACCGATGCCCGGGGCGTGATCCAGATTTTCAATGTCGGCGCCGAGCGCATGCTGGGCTACACCGCGGCCGAAGTGATGAACCAGCGCACCCCGGCCGACATCTCGGACCCGCAGGAATTGGTGGCCCGCGCCAGGACACTGAGCGCGGAGTTGGACACCCACATCACGCCCGGCTTTGAGGCGCTGGTGTTCAAGGCCTCGCGCGGCATTGAAGACATCTACGAGCTGACCTATATCCGCAAGGACGGCAGCCGCTTTCCCGCCGTGGTCTCGGTCACGGCGTTGCGCGATGCCCAGGACGCCATCATCGGCTACCTGCTGATCGGCACCGACAACACCGCGCGCAAGCTGATTGAAGAGGAGCAAAAGAAGCTCGACCAGCGCCTGCGCGACCAGCAGTTCTATACCCGCTCGCTGATTGAAGCCAACATCGACGCCATCATGACGACCGACCCGGCGGGCATCATCACCGACGTGAACAAGCAGATGGAGGCGCTGACCGATTGCACCCGCGATGAGTTGATCGGTGCACCGTTCAAGAAGTACTTCACCGACCCCGATCGGGCCGTGGCGGTGATCGATCTGGTGCTGAGCGGTCAAAAAATAACCAACTACGAGTTGACCGTGCGGGCCCGCGACGGCAAGGAAACCGTGGTGTCTTACAACGCCACCACCTTCTATGATCGCGACCGCAAACTGCAGGGTGTGTTTGCCGCCGCCCGCGACGTGACGGAGCGCACACGCCTGGATCTGGCGCTGCAGGAAAAGAATGTGGAACTGGAGAGCGCCCGCTCGGTGGCGGACAAAGCCAACCTGGGCAAGTCGGACTTCCTGTCGAGCATGAGCCACGAGATTCGCTCGCCGCTGAACGCCATTCTGGGCCTGGCTTACCTGCTGGAGCAGGCCAACCTGGACCTGGATGCCAACAACATGGTGCGCAAGATCAGAGCATCAGGGCGCATGCTGCTGAGTCTGATCAGCGACATTCTGGACGTTTCCAAAATCGAAGCCGGCCAGATGATGATCGAGCAGGCGCCGTTCCGGCTGGCCGATGTGATCGACAACCTGTCCATTGTGCTGGGCGTGGCGGTGGGGGACAAGAACATCAAGCTCGTGATCGAGCCGCCGCCCGCTGGCGTGTTCACCCTGATTGGCGATGCTTTGCGTCTCGAGCAGGTGCTGATCAACCTGAGCATCAACGCCATCAAGTTCACCAGTGTGGGGCAGGTGGAGCTGCGCACCGAACTGCTGTCGAGCACCGCCGAAGAAATTGTGCTGCGCTTTTGCGTGCGCGACACCGGCATCGGCATTGCGCCGGAACTGCAAGCCGGCGTGTTTGCCGCCTTTACCCAGGCCGACAGCTCGACCACGCGCCGCTTTGGTGGCACCGGGCTGGGCCTGACGATTTGCCGTCAGCTGGTGCGCCTGATGGGCGGCGACATTGGTTTGACCAGCGTGTTGGGCCAGGGCAGTGAGTTCTGGTTCACCGTGCCCCTGAAGAAGGTGGCCGAGGCCGACATGGCCGCCGCTGGCCTGAACAGCGTGGAGGTGCTGATTGCCAACAACAACGTGACCGCCTTGAGTCAGTTGAGCGCCCTGGCCGAGGGCCTGGGCTGGCGCGTCAGTGCGGTGAATTCCGGGGAGGCCGTGCTCTCGCATGTACTGGGGCGCAAGGGCGGCAAGCTGCCCGACGTGCTGCTGCTGGACTGGAAGATGCCAGGCATCGACGGGCTGGCCACCGTGCGCGCCATCCGCGAAGGGGTGTCGCAGGAAGAGTGTCCACTCATCCTCATGACCAGCGAGCTTTCACCGGGAAACCTGGCCAGTTTTTCCGGTGCGGAGCTGGTGGACGCCTTGCTGGAAAAACCGGTGACTGCGTCCAGCCTGTACAACGCCATGATCGAGGCCCGCCGCAAACAGGCCGCCACCGAGGGCATTTCGTTCGCCCTACATCAGTCGGCCGGACAGGGCTTGCTGGGCATACGGGTGCTGGTGGTGGACGACAGTGAGATCAATTGCGAAGTAGCACGGCGCATCCTGCATGGGCAAGGCGCCGTGGTGTCGCTGGCGACCAACGGGCAGGTGGCGCTGGACTGGCTGGTGGCACATCCCCATGACGTGGACCTGGTGCTGATGGATGTGCAGATGCCGGTGCTGGACGGGATTGAAGCCACGCGCCAACTGCGCTGCATGCCCCAGTTTGCCGACTTGCCGATTGTGGCGTTGACAGCGGGTGCCTTCAAGTCGCAGCAAGACGCCGCGCACGCCGCTGGCATGACGCACTTCATCAGCAAACCCTTTGATGTGCCATCCACCATTGCCCTGATTCAACGGCTGTGCCGGCGCCCGGCGTCGCCCGGCGCAGAGGTCCTTGCCGCGGACCACCAGCCAGCGGCCCTGCCGCTCCCCACGTTGGGGCTGGCCAGTGGGTCGGTGATGGACGTCGCGCAGGGACTGGAAATCTGGATGGACATGCCGTCCTACCAGGACTACTTGCAGCGCTTTGTGGCGATATACCACGACGCCGTGGCGCTGATGCGCGCCAGCCTGGCCCGGGGCGACCGGCCTGGCGCCGCCGCGCTGGCGCACAAGCTGGCCGGGGTGGCGGCCAATCTGGCCTTGCCCGACACCCGCCGACTGGCTGCCGAGGCGGAGCGTGTGCTGCGCAGCGCGCACGACGCCACGCCAGCCCTGGCCGAATTGGCGCTGGCACTGGCCATTGCGCTGTCTGCGATTGAAGGCTTTGCGCCCGCTGCGTGAGCAGCCTGTTTTGAAATCAAATTACTTTTCGGGAGTGGCATGAATAACACGGCATTGCAGGGTTCACTGCAGACGGTCTTGGTGGTGGATGACGATGAGTTCAGCCGCGAGGTTTTGCGCAAGAAGCTGGGCTTTTGGGGGGTCAAGGATATTCACATGGCGCACGACGGGCGCAATGCCATCGCCGTGTTGGACGGCATGGCGCGTGCGCCCGATTTCTTGATTTGCGATATCTTCATGCCCGACATGGATGGCATTGAATTCATTGGCGCGCTGGCCAAGCGGGAGTTCAAGGGCGCCATGATTCTGATCACAGGGGTGAGTCAGGACATGCTCCAAGTGGCGCACAACATTGCCACGCTGAAGGGTCTTCGCGTGTTGGGCACCTTCACCAAGCCGCTGCACCATGAACCACTGGGCCAGTTGATGGGGTTTTCGGCGTTGTAAGGCCGTCGCCATCGCGCGTTTCCCGGATCCGGGCAGATAACGCACACGGACCTTGAACCGCCACTCTGGGAGTCGTCTTCTCGACTGCCGCGTCGCTGCGCAGTGACGGCCAGCGTGGCAATCCATCCATTGAAAACGTCATCGCGAGGAGGCGTGCCGACGCGGCAAATGGATCGCCACGGCCTGCGGCCTCGCGATGACGGCGGGGTTGCCGTTTCGGTACTTGCCGGCTCATTGCGCGCCGCGTGCCCTTAGCCTGAAGTTCTTCCGTAAAAAAAGCGAGTTTCCCCTCTGAAGCGGTCCGTATTTCAGGTTCCGCGTTCTGTCTACATTTTGATTTGATCGAT
>CAIKVZ010000241.1 GCA_903830985.1 uncultured beta proteobacterium | reverse complement strand
TCCAGCGCCGCTTGCGCGTGATGACGGTCGGTCGCCATCGCAAGTCTGACGTCACGCTGCTCAAGCAGCGCCTGCTCAGCGCCACACCCGGTGTGCAGCACCTGCTGGTGCGCCTGCCGCAGATTCAGGAACTCGACCGCCTACTGTTGCAGACCGGCTCGACCCAGACCGTTGCCCAACTGCTGTCGATCTGCCTGTTCACGGGCATTTCCGGCGTGGTACTGGGCCTGCTGCTCAAGTGGCCCTTGCCGCTGAGTGTGGTGGTAGTGGTGCTGCTGGCGGTGCTGCCGGTGCTGCGCCTAACCTGGTTGCGCAAGCGGCGCGTGAGCAAGATCGGCGCGCAGTTGCCCGATGCGCTGGACATGATCAGCCGCGCCCTGCGCGCCGGCCATGCGTTTCCGGCCGCGCTCTCGATGGTGGGCGACCAGGCGCAGGAGCCGATCGCGAGCGAGTTCAAGGCGACCTTCGACGAAATTAACTTCGGCCTGTCGACGCAGACCGCGCTGCTAAATCTGGCGACGCGGGTGCCGATTGCCGATCTGCGCTACTTTGTGCTGGCGGTGGTGATCCAGCTTGAGACCGGCGGCAACCTGGCTGAGCTGCTGGCCATGCTGGCCGAGCTGATCCGCGAACGCTTCAAGCTGTACGGCCGCATCCGCGTGCTGGCGGCCGAAGGCAAGCTCTCCGCCTACATCCTGACCGCGCTGCCGTTCTTTGTCGGGGCGATGATCCAGATCGTCAACCCGGGTTACCTGGTGGTCCTGTTCACGGACCCGGTGGGAATCCGCCTGGTGATCACGGCTATTGTCATGATGGTGCTGGGTTGCCTGGTCATGTGGCGAATCATCGACTTCCGGGTCTGAGGGAGGCTCACCATGCAAATACTTCTTCTCGTCGTGGTCTTCACCTCGGTGGCCGGCTTGGTGCTTGGCGTCGGCCTCTGGCTGAGCCGCGATGATGCGCTGGGCCAGCGCCTGAACCGGCTTGCCAGCCACACCGACGTGCCCGAGAAGCCGCTCGACGGCACTGACGAATGGCAGGCCAAGGTGGCGAAGATCGCCGCGCCGATCGCCTGGCTGTCGACACCCAAGGAGGGTTGGGAGTCGTCGAACTTCCGCATCCGCTTCATGCAGGCCGGCCTGCGCGGTCCCGGCTGGCCGGTGATCTTCTTTTGCGCCAAGACGCTTCTGACCCTGGCACTGCCGGCGGCCTTGCTGTTGCTGCGCGGCGCCATGAAGGCGCCGGCCGGCGGCAGCGGCACGGTGCTCTTCATCGTGCTGGTGGCAGCCCTGGGCTATTACCTGCCCAATGTGGTGCTGGCCATGGTGACGCGGTCGCGCCAGCGCGAGCTGACCGAAGCACTGCCCGACGCCGTTGACCTGATGCGCGTCTGCGTCGAAGCCGGGCTCGGCCTGGACGCCGCAATGGCCCGTGCCGGCGAGGAGATGGACTTGCGCAGCCGCGCATTGGCTGACGAGCTTCGTCTCGTGATGCTGGACCTGCGGGTCGGCTCCACGCGAGAGCGCGCGCTGCAGAACTTTGCGCTGCGCACCGGTGTCGAGGACATCGCGACCTTCGTCACCATCCTGCTGCAGTCGGAGCACTTCGGCACCAATGTCGCCGAGTCGCTACGCGTGCTGTCCGAAACCATGCGCGAACACCGCAAGGTGCGCGCCGAGGAACGGGCCGCGAAGATTCCGCTCAAGCTCCTGTTCCCGCTGATCTTCCTGATCTTCCCGTCCCTGTTTGTCGTGCTGATGGGGCCGGCCGTG
>CAIKVZ010000240.1 GCA_903830985.1 uncultured beta proteobacterium | reverse complement strand
GGCGCACGAGCTGAACAACCCCATCAGCTTTGTCCTGGGCAATGTCCATGTGCTGCAACGCTACGGCACGCGCCTGGGCCGCTACCTGGAAGCGGTGCACGCGCTGGAGCTGCCGCCCGAGTTGCAGGCACTGCGCGCCGAGCTGCGCATCGACCGCCTGGTGCAGGACCTGCCGTCACTGATGGAGGGCACGCTCGAAGGCGCGCAGCGCACCACCGACATCGTGAACGGCCTGAAGCGTTTTTCCACGGCAGCGCATGAAGAGGTCACGCTGCTGGAACTCAACGCGGTGGTGGAGCGCGCCATCCTCTGGGTGCAAAAAGGCACGGCGCCGGGCTTTGACATCCGCTGGACGCGCGGCCAGGACTGCCTGGTCATGGGCAACGCCGGCCAGCTGCTGCAGGTGATGATGAACTTGATCCAGAACGCCTACGACGCGGCGAGCATGAATCCGGAAAAAATCCCACGCCTGGACATCGGCCTGCGCGTTGAAGTCGAACAGGTGCTGCTGCGCTTTGCCGACAACGGCCCAGGGATTTCAGACGCCCATCTGTCGCGCATCTTCGATCCGTTTTTCACCACCAAGAGCGTGGGCAAAGGAACGGGACTGGGCCTGTCCATCAGCTATGGACTGGTGGAGCAGCATGGCGGGCAACTCGCCGCCGAAAATCTGCCGCAAGGCGGCGCGCTGTTCACGCTGCGCCTGCCCTTGCCCCGTGCCGCCGCAACCGGGATTTAAAAAGGCGTCAGGTCGCTGACCAAACCCAGGCGCATGAGCTTCATGCGCAGACCGACACGGGTCAGACCGAGCTCATCCGCCACATGGGTCTTGTTGCCCTTGTGGCGCGCCATGGCGTCGCGGATAAGCTGTGCTTCCACGCGCTCCAACTGGTGTTTGAGCAGTCCCGACGTTTCGCCCGCCGGGGCTGCCAGCAGCAACGGGGGCTCGGCCGAACGCAGACGCGGCGACAGCAGGTCTGCGCCCAGCACCGGTCCGTCGCCCAGTGCCAGCGCACGCCGCACCTCGTTTTGCAGTTCGCGCACATTGCCCGGCCAGCCATGGCGCAGCAGGCAGCTCAGCGCTTCGTCCGACATCGAACGCCCGCTCAGCGCCGAGGTCTTGAGCAATTGCGCGACGATGGGGGCGATGTCCTGGGGACGCTCGCGCAGCGCCGGCAAATACAGGGTAATGCCGGCGACGCGGTAGTACAGGTCTTCGCGAAAACGCCCGCTGGCCACATCGGCTTCCAGGTTGCGGTTCGTGGCCACGATGAGACGCACGTCCACCGCCACCGGGCGCGGGCTGCCCACCGGGCGGATCTCGCCCTCCTGCAGGGCGCGCAGCAGCTTGACCTGAAACGCCGGCGAAGTCTCGCCGATCTCGTCGAGAAAAAGCGTGCCTCCATCGGCCTGCTGGAACAGGCCGATGCGCGATTCGACCGCGCCGGTGAAAGCACCGCGCTTGTGCCCGAAAAGTTCGCTCTCGAGCAGGGCATCGGGCATGGCCCCGCAGTTTTCCACGACAAAGGGCTGCTCCGCGCGCGCGCTGGCGTAGTGGATGCCGCGCGCCAGCAACTCCTTGCCGGTTCCCGATTCGCCCGTGATCAGCACCGACAGGTCATGGCCGGAAATTCTTTCTGCCAGGGCGCATACCTCGTTCAGCGGACTGTCGGCCGCGCGCGTAAGGCGATCAAAACCGGCCCTTGCCCTGGCGCGCAGGCGCAGGTTGTCGACGCGCAGCGCCAGGTTTTCCGGACTGGCGCGCAACTCCAGCGTGAGGCGCTGGTTCTCCTGCTGCAAGCGCCACAGTTGGGCCGCGCTTTGCAGCGTCAGCAGCAACTGGTCCGGATGCCAGGGCTTGAGCAGGTACTGCCAGATGCCGGCTTCATTCACGCCGGCAATGATGTCCTGGGCTTCGGTATGGCCCGAGAGGATGAGGCGCACCGTGTCGGGCCACTGGGCACGCACGCCGCGCAGGAACTCGACGCCCGAGGTGCCCGGCATACGCTGGTCCGAGAGCACGATGTGCACCGCTTCACTCTCCATCACGGCCACGGCTTCCTGCGCCGAAAGCGCGGTGAAGACCGTGAAGTGGTCCTCCAGGGTGCGCCTGAGCGTTTCCAGCGAACGCTGTTCGTCGTCCACCACCAGCACGGACAGTGCCCTGTAGGTCATGACGCCTCTCCCAACGGCGGGACGAGCCAGCCCGGTTCACGGTGCCGCGCCAGATGACGCGGGGTCCACGAGGCCAGTGACTTGCGCACGAAGTGATGGCGCGCAATGTGGTAGCTCGGGTCGAAGCCATAGAAGTTGCGCCGCATCTGCGTCAGCTCCTCCTCGCGGTAAGCGGCCAGCGGCTTGAGCGCTTCGTCTCTCGCACGCACCTCGCGTTTGGCACCGAGCATAGCGCCGAGTTCGGCACTGGCGGCCAGGGCCGAAGCACGCTGCGCCACCAGGGTACGGAAGCTGTCCACTTCGCCACCCAGGATCGCGTCACTGAAACCCGACGCCAGGGCGCCCTGCGCCGTCATGGGCAGGCGCTCGCGCATGATGGCGCGGGCAGCATCCTCTCCGACGCGGCGCGGCAGCGAATAGGTCCAGTACTCGGAGCCGTACAGGTTGCCCATGGTTTTGTAATGCGGATTGAGCAGCACGGAATCGCGCAGCCAGACCTGATCGGCGGCACGCGCCAGAAAACAGCCTCCCGCGCCGGCGTTGCCGCACAAGGCCGCCACCGTGAGTTGTTTGGGTGAGTGGATCAGCTCTAGCGCCAGATCGTTCATGGCGTTGATGTTGACCCAGGACTCGTCGGCCGCCGAAGTCCCGTCCAGGCTCGCCGCTTCGATCACGTTGAGGTGGATGCCGTTGGACCAGAAGTCCCGCCCGCCCATGAGCACCAGTACCTGGATCGAACGCTGTTTCGCCCAGACCAGGGCGGTGCGCAGGCGCTGGCACTGCGCCGTCGACATGGCGCCGTTGTAGAACTCGAAATGCAGATAACCCACGCCGTCGCACTCCTCGTAGGCGATGTCCTGCCAGGTGGCGACATCGGCGCGCCACCAACCGTCCAGCGGCGCTTCAGGAAGCGCCGCGGCCTCTTGCGCAAAGGCCATGGCGGCGGGCAGTTTGATACCGTCCGGCCGCTTGACGTGGCCGATCCAGACCGCGCCGTCGCGGGTGGCACGCAGCAGCGCACCCTCACGCCGCGCGATCACCTCGCCCGGGACTCCGCGCAGGATCGCTTCGGGCCAGGCGTCGAACAGTTGGCAGGGCTGGCCAAACAGGGTGTCGCCCAGGCCCGGGAAGCCATCGGCAGCATTCATTTTGCGCAACACCGTGGCCGTGTCGTCGCGTGCCCAATCCAGGCCGCGGTCGGTCTGCTTCATGAGCGGGCGCAGCCGTCCGCGTGCGTCGGCCATGTCCGCCAGCGGCCGCGGCAAGTAGCGGCCGGACGAGAAACGTTCCACGGCCAGCAGCACCGCCTGGCTTGCCGCCTGCGTCACTTCCTGGCGATACACGCTGGACTTCTTCGCGGCGCGCAAGGGAAAGACCGCGCTGGCCCAGACCGGCCCGGCGTCCATTTCACCCTCGGCCTGCAGCACCGTGACGCCCCATTGCGCCTCCCCATCCTGGATCGCCCAGTCCAGCGCCGAGGGTCCCCGGTCGCCGACGATGCCGGGGTGCACGATCAGGCACACATGGTGCGACCAGATCGACTCAGGAATGGCACGGCGCAGATAAGGTGCCACGATCAGTTCGGGGCGAAACAGAGCCACCGCCTCCTCGGTCACGCTGTCGGCGATGTCGAACTCGATCGAGGTTTCGTGTCCGTGCTGCTGCAACTGCGCCGCCAGGCGCTGGCACAGGCTGTTGAAGGCATGGGTGAGCAGCAGGATGCGCATGTTCAGCAGATGCGCGGCAACTGGTCGCCGGCCAGCCAGTCGACGATGCGCCTGCCGCCAAAGGCGGTGGTGAGCTGCACGAAGTGGTGCGTGTCGGCAATGACTTCCCCTATGTGCGAAGCATCCACCCCCAAAGGATGGGCACGCATGGCGGCCAGCAGGCGTGGCGCGTCGGCGCTGGCGCAGATGGCGATGAGCTTGCCTTCGTTGGCCACATTCAGCGGGTCCAGCCCCAGCAGTTCGCAGGCTGCGGCGACAACAGGCTTCACGGGGATGGCCTTTTCCTGCAGCATCATGCCCACGCCGGACTGAAGCGCGATCTCGTTGAGCGTCGCTGCCAATCCGCCGCGCGTGGGATCCCTCAGGCAGCGGATGTCGGCGCCCGTGGCCAGCATGGCGGCGATCAGCCCATGCAGGGCCGCGCTGTCGGAAACGATGGGCGCGTCGAAATTCAGGTTCTCGCGCTGGCTCATGATGGCCACGCCATGGTCGCCCATGGAGCCAGAGACCAGCACCGCATCACCGGGCCGGGCTCGACTTCCACCGAGTTCGCGGCCTTCAGGCAGCGCGCCCACGCCGGTGGTGGTGATGAAGACGCCGTCGCCCTTGCCGCGCTCCACCACCTTGGTGTCGCCCGTCACCACCGGCACGCCGGCCAATTTGGCGGCCGCGGCCATGGACTCGACGATGGTCGCCAGATCGGCCAGGGCGAAACCCTCTTCCAGGATGAAACCTGCCGCCAGGTACAGCGGCGTGGCACCCATCATGGCCACGTCGTTCACCGTGCCGTGCACGCTCAAAGACCCGATGTCGCCACCAGGAAAGAACAGCGGCGACACCACGTGGCAGTCGGTGGACATGACCAGGCGCGCCGGCTTGCCATCCAACAGGGGCGCGGGCAGCACCGCGCCGTCGTTGCCCTGGCCCAGGTACTCGTTGCCCAGGTGTTTGGCAAACAGTTCAGAGATGAGTTGCACCATGGCGCGCCCGCCCGAGCCGTGCGTCAGATCGACCCGGCCATTTTTCAGATCCAGCGGACGCACATAACCTCGTTTGACTTCAGCCATCAGTTCATGTCCTTGTAGCGTCCGTAGCTGTAGTGCGCGGCGCAGGCGCCCTCGCTGCTCACCATGCAGGATCCGATGGGGTTCTCCGGCGTGCACACCGTGCCGAAAATCTTGCAGTCCTGAGGACGTTTCACGCCGCGCAGAATGGCGCCGCACTCGCAGGCCTTGTTGTCGGGCACCGAGCGGTACAGCAGTTCGAAGCGCCGCTCGGCGTCGAAGGCGCCATAGGCCTGGCGGATCTTCAACGCTGAATAAGGCACTACGCCCAGGCCGCGCCACTCGAATTCGTGGCGCAGCTCGAACACCTCGGCCACGCGGTCCTGCGCTTTGAGGTTGCCGTCACGCGTGACGGCGCGCGAGAACTCGTTCTCCACCTCACAACGGCCCTCGTTCACCTGCTGCACCAGCATCAGCACGGCCTGCATCACGTCCAGCGGCTCGAAACCGGCGATCACCACAGGTTTGCGGTACTCCTGGGCAAAGAACTCATAGGGCCGGCTGCCGATCACCGTGGACACGTGGGCCGGACCGATGAAACCGTCGATCGCCACCGTGCCCCATTGACGCACTTCGGGCGACTCCAGGATCTGGCTGATGGCCGCCGGCGTGAGCACATGGCAGCACAGCACACTGAAGTTGCCCAGACCTTCCCGCTGCGCCTGCTGAATCGCCAGCGCCGTGGGCGGCGTCGTGGTCTCGAAACCGATGGCAAAGAACACCACTTCGCGCTGCGGGTTGTCACGCGCGATCTGCAGCGCGTCCAGCGTGGAATACACCATGCGGATGTCGCCGCCACGCGCCTTGGCCTTGAGCAGCGACAAGCCCTCTGACGCCGGCACGCGCAGCGTGTCACCGTAGGTGCACAGGATCACGTTCTGATGCAGCGCCAGTTGGATCGCCAGGTCGACGCGACCGATGGGCAGCACGCACACCGGGCAGCCCGGGCCGTGCACCATGCGCACATTGGCGGGCAGCAGATCGCTCAGGCCATAGCGCGAGATGGCGTGCGTATGGCCACCACAAAACTCCATGAAGCTGTAGTTTCTGGCGGGGGCAACGGCTGCGGCGATCTTCTCCGCGAGGGTCTTGGCGAGCTCGCCGTCACGGTATTCGGCTATGTATTTCACAGCGCAGCGGATTCCGCGTCCTGCATCTGGGCGAACAGCGCCAGGGTTTTGGCGGCCTCTTCGGGGTCGAGCCGGGACAGTGCATAGCCGACGTGCAGGATCACGTAGTCGCCCACTTGAACACCGTCGAGCAGGGCCAGCGAAATTTCCTTCTTCACGCCGCCCAGATCGACGATGGCGCCGTCGCCCGTGGGGCCGATGCCGATTTCCACCACTTTGACCGGGAGTGCTAGGCACATGTCATGGTTCCTGTTGATTCATGGCGACCCAGGCCTGACCCAGGGCAATGGCGCCGTCGCCGGGCGGACTGCGCACGGGGCGCAGCAGCTTGAGACCGCACTGTTCCAAATTTAACTGCAAGCCTGACGATAGCAGGGAGTTGAGGAAGCACCCGCCCCCCCAGCTAAGGGTTTTCACCCCCGTTGCCACGGCAGCCTGATTCACCCAGTCGCTCAAGGCGGCCGCCAGCGTGGCGTGGAACACGGCGGCGGCCCGATCGACATCGGGCGCACCGTCCAGCGAAGCGAGCAGGGTCAGCAGGTCCAGACAGTTCTGGCCATCGATGACCCAGCCCTGCGCCAAGGGCTCGGGCCAGCCATGAAGGTCGATGTGCCGGCTTGCCGCCTGCTCCAGCAGCATAGCGGCCTGGGCCTCGTACTGCATGTGGCTGCAAAGCCCCAACAGGCCGGCGGCGGCGTCAAAAACCCGGCCCAGGCTGGAGCTGCGCGGGCAGTGGAGGTTTTTCGCCAGCATGCTGGCGATGGTGCGGCCCTCTTGCCCAAAGCGCTTTTCTATTTCTGCGCCACGACCCACCTCACGCAGCACGGCCGCGGCCATGCGCCAGGGTTCGCGCGCCGCGCGGTCGCCACCGGGCAGGGCCAGCGGTCGCAGATGGCCCAGACGTTCGCAACGCGCGCCCATCACGTGCAGCAATTCGCCGCCCCAGGCCTGGCCGTCCGACCCCAGCCCCACGCCGTCCAGCGCCAGGCCCAGCACCGGTCCCGCGTGGCCGTGTTCCGCGCAAACGGCGGCGATGTGCGCGTGGTGGTGCTGCACCGCCACCATGGGCAGACCATGGCGCTGCGCGAACTCCACTGCGGCGCGCGTGCTGTAGTCGTCCGGATGCAGGTCATGTGCCACGACCTCGGGCGCGACGTCGAGCAGAGTCAGCATGCGCTGCACGGTCTCGTCCAGAAAATCGCAGGTCGCGGCGTTGTCCAGGTCGCCGACAAAGGGCGAGAGGAAGGCCTGGTCGCGACGCGTCACGCAGACCGAATTCTTCAGGTGCGCGCCAAAGGCCAGCACGCTGGGGCCTGCCATGGGCAGTGCCATGGCCACCGGGGCGTAGCCGCGGCTGCGGCGTATGAAGTGAAAGCCCTTGCCCTGCGCGCGCAGCACGGAATCGTCGCAGCGCGCCACGATGGCACGGTCATGGTCCAGGAAAGCCTCGGCAATGCCCGCCAATCGCGTGCGCGCCTCAGTACCGTCGCGCACGATGGGCTCACCGCCCGGATTCGCGCTGGTCATCACCAAGGCCAGAGTCTGCGCCACGACCAGCCAGTCGGTCCCGGCGGGACGCCCTGCCGCTTCATGGAACAGCAGGTGCTGGATCGGCGTGCACGCCAACATCACGCCCAGGTCGAACAGGCCGGGCGCCACACCCGGGAAATCGGCGTCAGCGCCTGACCGCGTGCGCAGCAGCACGATGGGGCGCTCGCGGCCCTCCAGCAGGGCCTGCTCGGTCGCGCTGACCCGCAGCAGCGGCAGCAGGCTCGCCACGTTGGCCAGCATCAGTGCAAAGGGCTTGGCTTCGCGATTCTTGCGCCGCCGCAGGCGCGCCAACGCCTGCCCGTTGCGCGCGTCGCAGGCCAGATGAAAACCGCCCAGGCCCTTGATGGCGACGATGGATCCGGATTGCAGCAGAGCCAGGGTCGCTGCGATGGGATCTCCAGCGAGCATCTGCCCTTGCGCGTCGACCAGCGACAGCCTTGGGCCACAGGCCGGACAACAAGTGGTTTCGGCGTGAAAGCGCCGGTCTGAGGGGTCGGTGTATTCGCGCTCGCAACTCGGGCACAGGGGGAACGGCGCCAGGCTGGTCTGCGGGCGGTCGTAGGGCAGCGAGCGCGTCACTGTGAAGCGCGGCCCACAATGCGTGCAGGTGATGAAGGCGTGACGCGAGCGCCGGTTCAGGGGATCGAACAACTCGCCCAGGCAGTCGGGGCAGGTACCGACGTCGGGGCCGATGGCGGTCATGGCCTGGCCTGGCCGGCTGTCGCGGATGGTGAAGGCCGTGCAGGCTTCAGGCTCGGCGTCTTGGGCTGTGACCTGTTCCACCTGGGACAGGACTGGTGCTTCGCTGCGCAGCCGCGCCAGCAATTCCACCAAGGCGGGTGCCGCGCCCTGGGCGAAGATCTCCACGCCCAGCGCGTCATTGCGCACCCAGCCGGCCAACTGCAGCGTCTGGGCCAGGCGCCAGACGAAGGGCCGAAACCCCACGCCCTGGACGATGCCGGTGACGCGGATCAGCCGTGCCGCCATGGCGGCGCTCAAGCCTGCCGCTGCATCTGTGTTTCCAGTTGCGCGATGCGCGCCTTGAGGCTGTCCACGGTGTCCTGTTTCGCCGCCCGCGCCGCGGCCACGCCGTCGCGCAAAAAGCTCAGCCATTCGTCCATGCCTTCGCCGGTCTTGGCCGACAGCTGGATCACGCGAATGTGCGGATTCACGCGCCGTGCAAATGCGATGGCCGCGTCGACGTCGTAGTCCAGATGCGGCAGCAGGTCCATCTTGTTGAGCAGCATCAGGCTGGCAGCGCGGAACATGTCCGGGTACTTGATGGGCTTGTCTTCGCCTTCGGTGATCGACAGGATGACGACCTTGTGCGCTTCGCCCAGGTCGAAGGCCGCGGGGCACACCAGATTGCCCACGTTCTCGATCATCAGCAGCGAGTCCTGCGCCGGCTTCAGCTGCGCCATGGCGTGCCCGACCATGTGGGCGTCCAGGTGGCAGCCCTTGCCGGTGTTGATCTGGATGGCGGGCGCCCCCGTGGCGCGTATCCGTTCGGCGTCCTGGCTGGTCTGCTGGTCGCCCTCGATCACGGCAACCTGCAGGTCCTGCAGCAGGGCAATGGTCTTGCACAACAGCGTGGTCTTGCCAGATCCTGGGCTGGACACCAGGTTCAGCGCAAAGATGCCGGACTCGGCCAGGCGCTGCCGGTTCTCCATGGCGTACGCATTGTTCTTGGCCAGGATGTCCTGTTCGATCTGCACCATGCGCGTCGGCGCAAGTCCCGGCGCATGGGAATGCGCCGGGGCTTCAGGATGTGCATGGGGGTGCTCGTGTCCATGCTCGTGCTCATGCTCATGCTCGTGCTCGTGCTCGTGCTCGTGCTCGTGCCCATGGCTGTGCCGCGTGCCGTCGGCATGCACATGGTCGTGGCCATGGTCCGCAGGTTTGCCCGCGATCGTCACTTCACCCGGGCCGCAGCCGCAAGTCGTACACATGGTTGTTCTCCAATCTGTTTGGGCTGTCAGCTGACTTCCAACTCTTTCACCCGCATTTCCGTTCCCCCCGTCACCTGCAGTTGGTAGCCGCCGCAGTCCGGGCATTCGCCAAAAACTTCCGACATGGCCACCGTTTTGGCGCAGGCCATGCACCAACCGGTCCCAGGCAGCGCAATGATCTCCAGCCGCGCGCCCTCGGCGACGCTGCCCCGGGTCACGGCATCAAAACAGAATTTCATGGCCTCCACCTCGACCCCCGAGAGCTGGCCGATTTCCAACCAGACCGTGCTGACCTTGGAAAATTCCTGCTTCCGAGCCGAATCTTCGATCAGCTGCAACACGCCTTCGGCCAATGACATTTCATGCATGCCGCAAGCGCCTATTTTCCGCTGCGCACCAGATCGGCAAAGCGCCGGTCGCGCGTGGCAATGTGGTGGGAAATGAAGCCCAGCAGGTCTTCCACCTTGCCGCTCAACAAGGAGACATTCCCGGCGCCATGGTCAGCAGCAATCTGTTGCAGGATCTCCAGCATGTGCACATGGTCGTCAACATGGTCTTCGTAATCGTCATAGCTTTTCAGCCGCATGAGCAATTCTTCGGACATGAAGTGGGCCTCACTGTAGGCGATCAACTGGTCCAGGATTTCCACCACCGTCCCGGCGCTGCGCTCTTCGTGGACCGCGTTGCACAGCGCCTGCAACAGGCCGAGCTGCACCTCGTGCTCACGGTCGGTGTCGGCGTTGGCCGCACCGTTGAAATCAGCAATAGTCGACATCGATGGCCCCTTTGATTTGCTTCGAAAATGGCTGGCGCGGCTGCCAGGACGGGTGTTTCTTCAAGCCCCAACAACCCGAAGGTTAGCGCAAAGTGAAGAACCGTCGACGGGAAAGTGCCGCATCTTGAACCTCTTTTTTTTCCTGGGGCGCGGGCTTTGCAGCCACCGGCGCCAGCAGGCCGAGCAGCGAGGCCCGGGCTGTCATGCTGGCTTCGGACTGGGTGCTGAATTTCCCCATCGGTGAAAACAGCGAGCAGCTCTGGAACTCACCCAGTTCGTCCTCCACGCTGCCCAGGAAGGCGAAATCGCCGGCCGGGAAGTTGATGAAGCGACGCTTGTTCTCGCCCGTGCTGACCCAGTTGTCGACTTGACCCGGAACCAGCAGCAGGCTCATGCACCAGGGCGTCACGACAATGCCCAGCCAATGTCCCGACCAGCGCTGGAAGTCGATGGCTTCCACCGACAAGGCAGGATTCAGAATGGGAACGTCGGCCATGCGCTCCTGCTGGATGCGAAAAAAAGCCTGTTCCACGGCGTCTGCCGGATTCGCTTCGTGGACACGAAAGCTCATGACGGCTCGCCCCAACTGCGGGCGTCAGCACCCTGGTCCATCAGCTCCTGCATCAGCGCCAGGGCCTCGTGCGCGCGCGCGGGCTCCAGGCGCTCGAAGGCAAAACCGCCGGCCTGGATCAGCAGGTAGTCGCCCACATTGACCTCCTCGTCGAGCAGCAGCAGGCTGACTTCGCGGGTCTGGCCAAAGCATTCCGTGACAGCCATACCGTCTCGCACTTCAAGCACCAGGGAGGGGGCTGCCAGACACATGGTGCCGGCCTAAACACTTGCCACGAGGGGCTCGAGCCGGTAGCCGCGGGTCTGCAGTTCGGCAACCGCCATGGCCACCAGCTGCGGGATCGTCTGCGCCACGGTGGGCGTCATCTCCATGCCCAGTTCCAGGGTGATTGGCTCGACGCCCAGGACGACGATCTCCTTGGGCATGGCGTCCAGCAGTTCCAGGCTGGCCAGCACATCGGGCAAGGCGATCTGGTGCGGCGACAGCTTGCGCCGGAAAAAAACCGGAATCTCGTCACCGGCGATTTTCACCACGGTGCCGGGCGCAGCGCCGGTCTTGACCACGTCGATGACGATCAGGAAGTCCAGATCGGACAGGTCCTCGATCATCTCCATGCCGGAGGTACCGCCGTCAATGACCTGGACATTGTCCGGGATGCTGTAGGACTGCTCGAGCGACTCGGCGGCACGCACGCCCGCCGCCTCGTCGCTCAGGATGGTGTTGCCGATACCCAGAACCACTGCACGCATAGAGCCAAGCCTCTCAAAAAAAACGGGGTCGACAATGGCCGACCCCGCATGGTAACCGTGACCTGCCGCCGCGCCGGGCCGCCCCAAGCAAGGCACGGCCCCCTCGGGGGGCAGCGCAGTACACAAAGTGACAAGCGTGGGGGCTTCAGCTCAGACCGCCCGAACGGTGATGGCCGTGTCGCTTTGCGTGTCGGTCAGGTGGATGGCGCAGGCGATGCAGGGGTCAAAGGAGTGGATGGTGCGCAGCACTTCCAGCGGCTTCTCCGGATCGGCAATCGGCGTCCCCATGAGCGAGGCCTCGTAGGGGCCGGGCTCGTCCTTCTCGTTTCTCGGACAGGCGTTCCAGGTGGAGGGCACGACGCACTGGTAGTTCTTGATCTTGCCGTTGTCGATGACCACCCAATGCGAGAGCGCACCGCGCGGTGCCTCGTGAAAGCCCACGCCCATGACCTCGCCCTTGGGGAACACCGGCTTGTTGAAGGTCGCCAGATCGCCCTTGCCCATGTTGGTGAGCAGCGCCGTCCACTGATCCGCCAACAAATCGACGTTGACGCAGCAGGTGATGGCGCGCGCCGCGTGACGACCGATGGTCGAGTGCATGGCGTCCAGGCCGATCTTGGTCTTGGCCAGCGCCGACACCGTGTCCAAGGCAGCCGTGGCGTATTTGGTCGTGGCCTCGTGACCTGCGGCCAGTCCATTCAGCACGCGGGCGAGCGGACCGACCTGCGCCGTCTTGCCGTAGAAGGTGGGCGACTTCATCCAGGAATACTTGTCGTTGTCCTTGAAGTCAGTGTAGTTGGGCACGGTCTCGCCCTGATAGGGATGCAGCGCACCGGCCTTGTCGTAGTTGTACCAGGAGTGCTTCACCGACTCCTCCACGCCCTTGACCCAGTAGTCGTCGTTAAACGACGAGATCGGCTTGCGCGAGGCCAGATTGCCGCCGTCGATGTAGCCGCCGGGAAAGGCGAACTGCGTGCCCTTGGTATCGAGCGGGATATCGGGCACGGACAGGTAGTTGGTGATGCCCTTGCCGATGGTTGTCCACTCGGGATAAAAAGCGCCCACGGCCGCCACGTCGATCAGGTAGACGTTCTTCACGAAGTCGGCCAGTTCATCGATCCAGCCCTTGATGGCCATCAGGCGCTCCACCGTGAGCACGGCCTGCGAGTCGGTGGACAGGGGGTTGGCCACGCCGCCCACCGCCACATTCTGGATGTGCGGTGTCTTCGAGCCCAGGATGGCAACGATCTTGTTCGCCTTGCGCTGCACTTCCAGCGCCTGCAGGTAATGCGCCACGGCCAGCAGGTTCACTTCGGGCGAAAGCTTCATCGCCGGGTGCCCCCAATAGCCGTTGGTGAAGATGCCGAGTTGCCCGCCGTTGACGAAATGCTTGAGGCGTTCGTGTACGCGGCGCATCTCGTGCTTGCTGTTCAGGTGCCAGGAGGACAGGCTCTCGCCCAGGATGGCGGTCTTGTCCGGATCAGCCTTCAGCGCCGAGGTCACGTCGACCCAGTCCAGCGCCGACAGATGGTAGAAGTGGACGATGAAGTCGTGCACCGAATGCGCCAGAATGATGAGGTTGCGGATGTACTGGGCGTTCAGCGGGATCTCCATCTTGAGCGCGTTTTCCACAGCGCGCACCGAGGTGATGGCGTGCACCGAGGTGCAGACACCGCAGATGCGCTGGGTGATGGCCCAGGCGTCGCGCGGATCGCGTCCCAGCAGGATGAGTTCCACGCCGCGCCACATCTGACCCGAGGACCAGGCCTTCTGTACGCGACCGCCGTCGACATCGACGTCGATGCGCAGATGCCCTTCAATGCGGGTGATCGGGTCAATGGTGATTCGTTGTGCCATGTTGGTCTCCGTTCTTTATTGAGTAGCCACTGCCGCGTCTTCTCGCGGCAGCACCGGGAAGCGGCGCGTGATGATGATGTAACCGAGGACTTCCACGGAGAACATGCCCAGCGTCACCATGACTTCGGTGAAGGAGGGGAAATAGGTCCAGCCGGAGCCGGTGAAATGCTGGTAGCCGATCAGGAAACCGTTCAGGCGCAGCAGGATGCCGCCCAGCATGATGGCCAAGCCCGCGAGGAACAGATTCGCCGGATTGCGCCGCTTGGCGGCGCTGCCGATGAGGAAGAACGGCGCGACAAAAAACAGGTTTTCCAGCCAGAACGAAAACGCCGCCAGGCTGGGCTGGAAGGCCACGCCCAGTGCGCCGCGCCAGACCAGATCGCCCACACGCACCAGCAGGTACACGGCCAGCACACCGAGCATGATTTTCGACATGGGATTGAGCAGGTGCATCTCGATGCTGCGCCGGTAGCTCGCAGCGGCAACACAGGACTCGAACAACACCACACCGTAGCCGATGATGATGGCCGTGAGCAGGTAGATCAGCGGCACGGCCGGCGTCTGCCACAGCGGGTTCACCTGGCCACCCATGACGACCAGCATGGTGCCCAGCGAGGACTGGTGCATCATGGGCAGGACGATGCCCAGCGCGATGAAGAAGAAGATCCATTGGTTGAGTGTCTTCTTCGCATTGTGCAAACCGAACTTCTCCAGGAAGACGGGAGAGAACTCGATCCACATCACCAGGATGTAGACCGTCACGCACACCGCCACCTCGAACATCACCGACGCCGGATTGGCGTAGCCGGGCCAGAAGATGTGCCAGAAGTTCCACCAGCGCCCCAGGTCAAAGAAGATGCCGCCACCGGCCAGGGTGTAGCCGAACAGGCTGGCCAACAACGCGGGTCGCACCAGCGGGTGGTACTCACCCCGGTTGAAGATGTAGACCAGCATCGCGACCGAGAAGCCGCCGCAGGCCAGGGCCGAACCGATCATCACGTCGACCACGACCCAGATGCCCCAGGAGTAGCCGTCGTTGACGTTGGTGACGGCCCCGAGGCCGAAGACAAAGCGCACCAAGAGGATGGCCGCCATGATGGCGATGAGCAGGCCGCAGACCAGGGTCGCGGCGTTGAGCAGACTGCCGCCGACCGGCGTGGGTGCTGCGTGTGGATGGTTTGCCATGGTCATTTCCCCCCGGCCGTTGGGCCCGATGAGTCGTCGTCGTCATGGACATTCTTTTTGGCGATGAAGCCCAGGACGCCGAGCACGGCGATCGGCATCACCATGCCGCCGTACAGCGAATGCTGGATGGTCTCGGACAGCGCCGCGGAAGAGTTCGGTTTCAGGTCCGGCATGCCGACCTTCTCGAAGGTCACTGCCGAGAGCTTGAGCACCTGGGTGCCGCCGTATTCGGTCTCGCCGTAGACATGCTGCAGGTACTTGCCTACCGGTGCCTCGTAGCTTTGGTCCGGGCCGCCGATCTTGCCGCGCGGGTAGCGCGTCTGGCTGCCCGGGGCCAGCGCGATGCGGCGCTTGGCCTCGACCAGCAGATCCACTGTCCGGCCATACAACGTGGCGCCCGTGGGGCAGACCTCGGCACAGGCCGAGTAGTGACCGTCCTTGGTGCGATGCCGGCACAGTTCGCATTTGCCGATCCTGCCGGTGGGCGAATCGTACTGGTACTTGGGAATGCCAAAGGGACAGGCGACGACGCAATAGCGGCAGCCGACACAGGCGTCGGGGTCGTAAGAAACAACGCCGGTGACGGGATCCTTTTGCATCGCCGACACCGGGCAGGCCGAGACGCAGGACGGGTCGGCGCAATGCATGCACGAAGTCTTCATGAAGGCGTAGCCGTTGACCTCGGCGTCCTTGGCTTCCATGGTGCCGTTGCGGTACATTTTGATCAGGTTGAAGGTGTGGCCCGAAGTGTCCAGCGGCGTATCCCAGAGCTGGTCCTCGGTGGAGAATTCGGGCGGGTTGTTGTTCGCCTCCTTGCAGGCCGCCACGCAGGCCTTGCAGCCAATGCACAGCGTGGCGTCGTACAGCAGGCCCAGCGCCTCGGGCGGGCGCCCATGGGTATCGCGCGCGCAGACCGGGCTTGACGCCACCACCGCAGCGCCCCCGGCGATCACGCCCTTGAGGAATCCACGTCGTGTGTCCATGACTACACCTTCGCCTGGTCTTTGGACTGGCCCTCGGTCTTGGCGCGCTGCGCTTCCTCGGCGGCGTGCGACAGGCCCAGGTTGCGCGTGAGCATCACGGCCGCACCGGCTGCGGCACCGGCCAGCGCTGCCAGCGCCGCCGCCGAGGCGAAGGAAGCACCCTTGCCCTGCTCTTCCACGATGCGTGCGTACTGCAGTGGCGGCGCCACGTTGAGCATCTTGGCGACCTGGTGGATCGGCTTGGTGAAACCCACACCTTTTTCGCTGCAACCGATACAGGGATGGCCGCAGCCAACCGGCCAGTTGTTCTCGCCGGCGTCGCCAAAGCCCAGCGTCGAGCAGTTGGCATAGGTTTCCGGCCCCTTGCAACCCAGCTTGTACAGGCAATAACCCTGGCGGTGCCCGGCGTCGCCGAACTCCATGGCAAAACGTCCGGCGTCGAAATGGGCACGGCGCTCACAGTTCTCGTGGATGAGCCGCGAGTAGGCGAACTTTGGGCGGCCGAGCTTGTCCACGTCGGGCAGTTTGCCGAAGGTCAGGAAGTGCACCACCGTCGCCAGGAAGTTGTAGGGATTGGGCGGGCAGCCGGGAATCGTCACCACCGGCTTGCCCAGCACTTCGGCCACGCTGGAGGCGCCGGTCGGATTCGGTCCGGTGGACGGCATGCCGCCCCAGGACGCGCAGGAACCGATGGCGATCACGGCGGCGGCGTCGGCAGCACATTCCTTCACCAGATCGATCGCCTTGTGGCCGCCGATCTTGCAGTAGATGCCGTTGTCCTTGACGGGGATGGCGCCTTCCACCACCAGGATGTATTTGCCCTTGTTGGCTTTCATCGCATCCTTGCGCGCGGCTTCAGCCTGGTGTCCTGCCGCGGCCATCAGGGTCTCGTGGTAGTCCAGCGAAATGACGTCGAGGATGAGCTTTTCCAGCGTCGGGTGCTCGGCGCGCAGCAGCGACTCGCTGCAACCTGTGCACTCCTGAAAGTGCAGCCAGATGACCGAGGGACGCTTGGCGCTCTCAATGGCCTGCGCCACTGCGGCTTCCGCCCCCTTGGGCAGCCCCATGGTGACCGCCAGCGTGGCGCAAAACTGCAGGTAGTCGCGCCGCGACATCTCGAGGCGCTGCTCAATTCCGTGCAAGGCCTCGCGGCCCATGTCAAAGATTTCCTTGATCTCGCCCATGTCATCTCCTCTTTCAGCCAAGCCTCGTTCGGGCCTGATGAGGGCCATCACGCAAGTTGCGGGCCAGGCTGCTTGAGCAGCATGGTGCCCTGCAGTTTCGCTGGCACAACGAGACTTCTGTCGAATTATTCCCGAGGTCGAACTGATTAGTCGGTAATCACGTCGCTATCCACTTATGATTCATTTTCATCACAACAGGCTGCCGTTTTAGCCCCGTCGCGACGGGCGTCCGTTGCCTAAGAAGCGGGCACGAATCTTGTATCAAGCTTTTGCACGACTGCGCCAGCCTCGCGAATCGCTACTGCGGCCAGGATGGCTGGTGACGATCCCTGTTACAATCGAACCCATCGCCTGAGGTACTGCCCATGGATTTGCCGAACGACTGGATGGCCCTGCTGGCGTTGGTGTTTGTGTTTGGCGCAAAACACGGCCTGGACGCCGACCATCTGGCCACCATTGACGGACTGACACGCTTCAACCTGCAGCGCGCGCCCACGCGCGCCGCCTGGTGCGGGTCGTTGTTCTCGCTGGGTCATGGCAGTGTCGTCATCGCCATTGCGTTGGGCGTGGGGATCGCTTCGAGCCGCTGGCAGGTGCCCGCCTGGATGGAAGACTTCGGCACCTGGGTCTCCATCGTCTTCCTCACCCTGCTCGGACTGCTCAATCTGCGCGCAGTCCTTGTCACCCAGGCCGACGACATGGTGGCAACGGTGGGCGTCAAATCGGGCTGGCTCAAACGACTGCAGTGCGCCACCCATCCGCTGGCGATCGCCGCCGTCGGCGCCTTGTTCGCCCTGTCCTTTGACACCATGAGCCAGGCTGCGCTGTTTGCGCTCACGGCCACACGGCACGGCGGCGTCTGGCATACGCTGGCCCTGGGCCTGTCGTTCACCGCCGGCATGTTGCTCATGGATGGCGCGAACGGCTTATGGATTGCGAGGCTGCTGCGCCGGGCCGACCACCGGGCCCGCATCGCATCGCGCGTCATGGGCCTGATGGTGGCGCTCATCAGCCTGTCGGTTGCGGCATTCGGCCTGGCACGCTGGCTGCATACCGACATCGCAGCCTGGTACCAGGGCAAGGAATTGCTGCTGGGACTGGGCGTGGTCACGCTGCTCACGTTGACCTTCACGCTGGGGCGCGCACTGACGCGGCCCACGGCAGCGGCGCCGCTTCAGCCCTGAGGCGTCGCGCGGTCCGGTTCTGGCGGGTTCAGGCTTCGACGCCCAGCAGCAGGCGATTCTCGCCGTCGAATCGGTACGCCGGAATCACCAGATTGGCAGTCGCAGGCCCGGTCTTGAAGACCCGGCCGGCCAGGTCATAGCGCGAGGCGTGGCAGGGACACAAAAAACCGCTGTCGCCCGACAACGCCGGGGAGCAGCCCAGGTGTGTGCACAGGCCGATGGCGACAAACAACTCGGGACGCAGGGAACGCTGACGGTTGCGGCATACAGACGGCTGAACGGATTCCCGCGACTCAGGATCGGTCAGGCCAGATTCCTGAGCCAACGCCGCGAGCTGCTCGGTCGTGCGCCGCAGCACCCACACCGGCAATCCCTTCCATTCCACAGTGCGCAGTTTTCCATGGGGCAAATCGCCGATTTCGACCGCCAATCGCGAGCCATGTGGGTAGGACGAAGGGCTACAACCGGGACTCAGCAGCACCGCCGTGCCGGCGGTCACCGCGCCCACACCGGCGGCCAGCATGAGGCTACGGCGGCGTTGGTTTGGTCGGGCTGGCATCAAACACCCAGGGGAAGGGGCGCCAGCAGCCCGGTGCGCACGGTCGGGTAACGCAGTATCAGGCGCAACTCACGCTTCATTCGTGTGTTGTCCATGCGCCGTGACTCGCTCATGAAGCTGAGCAGCACCAGGGGCAACTCCCCGTGCGCCGTGGAGCGCGCAACGCGCCTCGGGTGCGGCAAGCCGTAGAGGTCGGCCGCGAGGTCGAAATAGTCGCCCATCTTCAGGCAACTGTCGTCATTCGTGTTCACGATGCGCTGCGCTTTGCCGCGCCACAGGGCTGCAGCGCAGGCCCTTGCCAGATCGTCGGCATGGATGTGGTTGGTGTAGACGTCATCCTTGTCCTGCAGCACCGGTGTCCCCTTTTCCAGCCGTTGGCGAGGGGTTCCATCGGCACGGTCGCAGGCGTAGATGCCCGGAATGCGCAAGATGCTGGCGCGCGTTGCCGTGGAACGTCCCAGCAAGCGCACTTGGGTTTCGGCATCGACGCGGCGCAGGGCGCGCGGGGTCTGGGCATTGGCGGCCCGGGTTTCATCGACCCATTCGCCCTGGCAGTCGCCATAGACGCCGCTGGTGGATCCGTACACCAGGGCCTGCGGGGCGCGGCGCAGACGCAAACTTCGGAACAGATGGCGCGTGCGCGAGTCGCTCCAGCCCGCGCTCGGGGGCGGCGCCAGATGCAACACCCGCTGCGCCAGGCCGCCCAGACGGCGCAGGCTGGCCGGATCGTCCAGATTGCCCAGCAGCGGTGTCACGCCCAGGGCACGAAATTCGTCGATGCGGTCCCTGGACGAGGTCAGCGCCAGCACGCGCACCGTGCCCGGCAGGGCCTGCACCAGCCGCACGCCGACGTCACCACAACCTACGATCAGCAGACGCTGGCGACGAAAACGCGCTGGCAGCGCGCCAAGAGGAGAAAAGTTTGCAGGCAAAATCGAGCTTCAATCAGAAATTCAGTACAGGCAAGGATAACCAAAGATGAGCGCCCCCGCAGCCAGCACCTACCAGGTCTCCGTCCAGCCCAGTGGCCGGATTTTCTCTGCCAACGCCGACGAAACATTGCTCGCCGCGGGCATTCGCGCCGGCGTGGCCCTGCCCTATGGCTGCAAGGACGGCGCCTGCGGTTCCTGCAAGTGCAAAAAGCTGCAAGGCAGCGTGGTCCACGGTCCCCACCAGAGCAAAGCCCTGTCGGAGCAGGAAGAGGCCGATGGCATGGTGCTGACCTGCTGCGCGGTAGCGCAAAGCGATGTGGTGCTGGAATCGCGTCAGGTTACCCCCGAAGGCGCCTTGCCGATCCGCAAGATGCCGTCGCGCGTGTTGGCCGTGGAGCGCCTGTCGCCCGACGTGATGCGATTGCAACTGCAATTGCCAGCGAATGAAGTCTTTGCCTACCACGCCGGCCAGTATGTGGAAGTGTTGCTGCGCGACGGCCTGCGCCGCAGCTATTCCATGGCCAACGCGCCGCAAGCCGAGGCGGGAAACCGGCTTGAGTTGCACCTGCGTCACATGCCGGGCGGGGTCTTCACCGATCAGGTGTTTGGCAGCATGAAAGAGAAAGACATCCTGCGCATTGAAGGCCCGTATGGCAGCTTTTTCCTGCGCGAGGACTCAGCCAAGCCCATGGTGCTGCTGGCTTCCGGTACCGGCTTTGCACCGATCAAGGCGATCATCGAACGAATCCAGGCCCAGGGTTTGAACAACGAAACCACACTTTACTGGGGCGGTCGCCGCCCCCAGGATCTGTACCTCGACGCCTGGGTGAAAGGCAAACTTGCCGAGATGCCGAATCTGCACTATGTGCCGGTGATCTCGGACGCTCTACCTGAGGATGAATGGTCGGGCCGCAGCGGCTTTGTGCACCTGGCGGTGTTGCAGGACCGGCCGGATCTTTCGCCCTACCAGGTCTATGCCTGCGGCGCGCCGGTCGTGGTGGATTCGGCCCGTATCGACTTCCTGCGCCAGGGTCTGCCCGAGGACGAGTTCCACGCCGACGCCTTCACCAGCGAACTCGACAAGATCCGCAGCTGAACGGAAGGCAAGGCGGCGGCGCCGCTCCGCCGTCCTTGGCAACACACAGCACATCGTTCGCGACTGTGTCCAGGGCGCACATTTGTTGCACACCCTTACGGTCGGACGCTTCTGCACCAGGTCCGGCCGTGGCAAGCTCGGCCGAAACGTTCAGCATGGCAAGCCGTCGTGGTCAGACACCCCCCGATCGAACGGTCATCCCGGGAGCGTAGAATTATCATATTGACACGATAAAGCAGGCCCGGAGGTTTTGATGCCAATGGAATTTTCGTATCCGACCGCGTTTTCCCGCAATCTGGGCTGGGTGACACAGAGCGAGCAGGAAAAACTGCGAACCTGCCGGGTCGCCATTGCCGGCATGGGGGGCGTCGGGGGCGTCCATTTGCTGACGCTGGCGCGCCTGGGCGTTGGACGGTTCAGCATTGCCGACCCCGACCAGTTCGACGTCGTCAACATGAATCGCCAGGCCGGTGCCTTTATGTCGACCATGGGTCTGGACAAGGGCAGTGTGATGGAAGAAATGGCCTTGGACATCAATCCGCAAGCCGACATACGCGCGCTCAATGCCCGCGTGAATGGAAGCAATGTGGATGAGTTTCTGCGCGGCGCCGACCTCTACGTGGATGGACTCGACGTGTTCGCCATCGGTGCACGAAGGGTGGTGTTTGCCGCGTGCACGCGCCTTGGAATACCCGCGATCACCGTGGCACCATTGGGCATGGGCGCAGCCCTGGTCAATTTCCTTCCGGGGAAGATGAGCTTCGAAGATTACTTCGGTCTCGAGGGGCACAACGAAGACGAGCAGATCCTGCGCTTTCTGGTCGGTCTGGCGCCCCACGTACTGCACCGGACCTATCTGGTGGAGCCGGACCGGGTGAACCTGGCCCAGCAGCAGACCGCGTCCACCGCCATGGGCTGTCAACTGAGCGCCGGGGTGATGGGCGCAGAGGCGCTGAAGATCCTGCTGGGAAGGGGACGTGTCTGGTCAGCGCCTCACGCCATCCAATTCGACGCCTACCGCAACAAACTGGCGCATACCTGGCGCCCCGGCGGCCATCGCAACCCTTTGCAACGCGCGGGTCTTGCCCTGTTGAAGCAGGCGTTGCGCGGGGCGACGGCCAACAGGAAGCCGCGGCCATGACGCTGGCGCAGGAAATCATGGAGTTGGCGCGCTGGGCGCCTTCGGGCGACAACACCCAAGTGTGGCGTTTCGAGTTCCTGGCTGCGAATCGGGTGCGCGTCCACGGACGCGACACGGCCGAGGAACTGGTTGTTTTTGATTGGGGCGGCATTCCCTCCCTGCTGTCCATGGGCTGCCTGATCGAAACCGCAGTCCAGGCAGCCACGCTGCAGGGATGCCGGGTCGACGTCAACTGGCTGCCGGATCCGGGGCCGCACCGCTACCTTTTTGACCTCGCCTTCCGGCATGACACAGGCATCGCGCCCAGCCCGCTGGCAGTCGGCATCACGACGCGCAGCGTACAACGCGCCAGCCTGTCGCGGCGCGCACTGCGCGCAGACGAAAAACAGGCGCTCGTCGCAGCAGCCGGTGAATTTCAACTGATCTGGCTGGAAGGAAAGCAGCGTGCCGCAACTGCACGTCTGAACTACAACTTCGCCCAGCCACGCCTCACCATGCCCGAATCTTTTCACGCATTGTCCTCAGCCATCGATCCCGACCCACACGCGCGATACAGCCACGACCGCATGCCCGCCGGTTGTTTTCCACTGGACCCGCTTTCCCGTCGCCTGATGTTGTGGGCGCTACAGAGCTGGCCCCGTTTACACAGCCTGAATACCCTTTTCGGGACCGCACTGACACGACTTCAGCTGGACCTGCTGCCAGGCCTGCGTTGTGCCGCGCACATGGCCCTGATTGCGCCGCGTCTGCCGTGCACGCGCGCCGACCATGTGGCTTCGGGCCGCGCCTTCCAGCGCGTCTGGCTTACGGCCGAGCAACTTGGCCTGCGGCTGCAACCGGAGTACACACCGGTGGAGTTTTGCCGGCACGTTCATCACGGATTGACCATCACGAAGATTGCGTCCATTCAGAACCGGATCGAGCGTCTGGCGGCCGATTACGCCAAGCTGCTGGCGCCGATCCCGGAGCAGCGCTGCCTCATGCTGCTGCGTCTGGGAGAAGGACCTGCAGCACCAGCCCGCTCCCTGCGCCTGTCGCTGGCCGACCTGACGGTTTTATCGTCAAGCTCGTCACTCAAAGGAAATTCATAACATGGCGACAAAGCCCCACTTTCACCATCCCGCAGACAATTTTTCCCACACCATTCTGCGCGTCAACAGCGCGGCCCTGACCGAGCTGCGCGAGCCCGTGAGTGCACCCCTGTCTGCCGATGCCAGCGAGCAGCTTTCGCACTTCAAGTTTCGTCTCGCTACTACCCATGGGCGCAAGCAACTGGCGCGCATGTTGGTGCAAAAAATGTACGCCACCCGCGGCTATGAAACCGAGGCCATCGACACAACGACCGCACCGGAAGCCGCCAGTCTGGTGCAGGCGATCGACGACAGCCCGCCGGAGGAGCTGGAGGCGCCGGCCGAATTGACGCTGGTGGTGTCAGACAGCAAGGAACGCCCGTGCGGCACCATGAGCATGATTTTCGATTCCGACAAGGGATTGCCGGCAGACGAGGTTTTCAAAGACCTGCTGGACCCCTTGCGCAACGAGGGCCGCCGGTTGATCGAGGTAGGACGACTGGCGATTGACCGTACCGAAGCCAGCAAGCGCTTGTTCGCCGGCATGCTGCATATTTTCCTGATCTACGCCACGGTCATCCACCGCTGCACCGACTGCATCATCGAGGTCAATCCCCGGCATGTCGGCTACTACAAGCGGATGTTGGGGTGGGACGTGCTGAGCGACACCCGGCCCTGCCCCCGGGTTGGGGCACCCGCTGTGCTGCTGCGCATGAAGCTCGCCGACATGCTGTCCATGGCCGAGACCCTGGGTGGTCAGGGAATCCGTTCCAAAGGCGAACGAAGCCTGTACCCCTACTTTCTCAGCAAAGAGGACTCGCGCGGCATTGCCCATCGACTCCTCACGGACTACCTGACCTGAAGCCTGTCCATGCGAAAAATAAACCCTCTGGACCATCCGGCCAACGCCTTCGAACAGACGATCCTGAGCGTCGGCGGCAAGCGCTTGAGGGAACTGCACCAGCGCACCGTGCCCGTTGTCCCTGCGGCCAGCGAACAGCTCCTGAACTTCAAGATCCGCCTGGCCACAAAGGACGGGCAGAAACGTCTGGCACGCATGTTGGTGCAAAAAATGGTGGCGACCCGCGGCTATGAAACCGGAGGCGCAGCCCCCGCAGAAGGAATGGACGCGCCCAATCAGCTGACCCTGGTCGTGTCCGACGCCAAGGAGCGACCGCGCGCCACCATGAGCATGATCTTCGATGCCGGCTCCGGCTTGCCGGCGGACGCGGTCTTCCACGATCTGCTCGCGCCGCTGCGTGATCAAGGGCGACGCCTGATCGAGATCAGCCGCCTGGCGATTGATCGATCCGGTGGCAGCAAACGCCTGTTCGCCGGCATGGCACACATCTTCCTGATCTACGCCACCATGGTGCACCGCTATACGGACTGGATCATCGAGGCAAATCCCAGGCATGTCGGTTTTTATGAAAACCTGATCGGCATGAAGGTCATGAGCGAGGTCAGGTCCGGTCCTGCCGGAGCAGCCCCTGCGGTGTTGTTGCGCATAGCCCTGGCCGACATGCTGGAGCGCGCTGAGGCCCTGGGTGGCCGCGGCGCGGCTTCGCCAGAGGATGAAGCGTCCGACACGACGCCGGCCACCGAAGGTCTGTACCCCTTTTTTCTGAGCAAGGACGATGCACGCGGCATCGCCCGTCGACTTTTGAGTGAGCAGGGTCCTTGACGCAGTTTTGACCATGAGCATGGAAAGAGTGGCCCCCGACAATGTGGCAGGTTCAGCCCCGAAAAAGAGGGTGTTGTTCATGGTGGAAGCCGTCACCCTGGCCCACCCGGCGCGCTCTGGTGTTCTGGCTTCGGCACTGAGCAAGTCTCCCGGAGTGGAGGTCTTTTTCGCCTGCGATGATCGCTATGAATTTTGTCTGCCCAAAACGGGCATGACGCGTCTGCCTTTGAGCTCGATTTCCACGCGGGAATTTTTGGATTCCCTGGCCGCCGGCAGGACGGTTTACGGCGAGCGGCAGTTGCAAGCCTATATCGAGCAGGACATGGCGCTGATCTCGCAGGTAAAGCCCGACCTGATCGTGGGCGACTTCCGCGTTTCCTTGGCGGTGAGCGCGCCCAAATCAGGCGTGCCGGTGCTGAACCTGACGAACGCCCACTGGAGCGACTATTCGCTGAATCAGGACTACCCCGTTCCGGACTTGCCAATCACAAGGCTGTTCGGCGTGAAGCTGGCACAGTGGCTGTTTGATCGCTTTCGCCCGCTCTTTTTTTACCTGAACGCCCGGCCCTTGAACCGCATGCGAAAAAAGTTCGGCCTTCCCAAACTGCAGGGGCCAAAGGAAGGCTACAGTTTCGGCGATCTTGTCGCCTACCTGGATCTGCCCTCGCTGGAGCCGATGGCTGCTTTGCCATCCACGCACCGCTTCATCGGCCCGGTTTGGTGGTCGCCCAAGTTTGCGCCCGACCCGGCGCTGAGTGATTTTCAGCGGAACAAGCCGCTGCTCTACATCACGCTCGGGTCCTCCGGTGCCGACGATTTGATGCCGCAGTTGATCGAAATCGTCCGAACCATGCCGGTGTTCGCACTGATCGCAATGGCCGGTCGCCCGTGCCCGGAAAGTGCCCCGCCGAATATCAAGATCATCGATTTCGCCGATGGCGATTGGGTGGCAAAGAACGCCAACGCCGTGGTCTGCAACGGCGGCAACGCCACGTTGAACCAGGCACTGGCCGCAGGGGTTCCGGTCGTGGGCATCCCGATCAACATGGACCAGTTCCTGACCATGGCGGCGATCACCAAGGCGGGCGCCGGAATCACACTGAGGGGATCAGAAGTCAAGCCAAAGCTGCGCGATAGCCTGAATGCGATCTTGCATGACCCCCGCTACGCAAGACAGGCCCAAGCGCTGCAGCAGGAACTTCGCGGACTGGATTCAAAACGCCTGTTTTTTGAATTCGTGCAGGACATATTGACCCAGCAGATTAGCAATGCATTGGAACAAGACCATGGCGACAAAACCTGATGAAAGAAAGCATGCAGAAGCAAAATCCGCCGAAGAAATCGCGGCGGCTTACAAGTCAGAACCCTGGTGGTACGACCTGCGCGGCTTCTTCATACTGACCTTCGCCTACAACAGCAGCTTGACCCGACAAATCCGGCTGTTTGGCGCGAACCTGGGAACGCGACATCTGGAGGTGGCCTGCGGTACTGGGACCCTGCTTGAGATGATTCTGCGCTGGCGAGCCTGGAAGGGGCTGCCCAGGGTCGATATCGTCGGTGTCGATTATGCCGAGGCGATGTTGGCAGGCGCCATGAAACGCTTTCGAGGCCAAGCGGGTATGCGCTTCCTGCATGCGGATGCCGCTGCCATGCCTTTCGAGGGCGACGCCTTCGACACCGTCAACATTGCCAATGCGATCCACTGCCTGCCACAGGTGAATGCAGCGTTGCAGGAAATGCACAGGGTCCTCAAGCCGGGTGGGACGCTGGCGGCCAACGTGCTGCTGTACCCCCGGGGACGCTGGCCCTGGCGATCGATCGCCCAGCGCATCAACGACTGGGGCATCCGCAAGGGCATTCTGGTGACGCCCTATGAGGAGTCCGATGTGCGCAACCGAATCCTGAAAGCAGGTTTCGAAATCCTGCGGGAAGAAGTCTCAGGCAATTGCTACGAATTGGTGGTACGCAAGAAGACCGCCACTTCTGCGTAGCATTGATCGAAATTACTCTGGATCATCTTGCCTTGTTCTGACGAAGAGACCATGCGGAATGAAATCATGCTGGTTGCCCATGTCCTGGCCGAATCGTTCGCGCGCCACTATCAAGGCAAACGCATACCGGAACCGGATCTGGTCATGGAAAACCCGGAAAACGTGCGCGAATACCGGGACGCCGGTTTGGTCGACGGTCATGGTTCCTCGGTCTACCTGTTAAACCTGCTGCTGCTGTGCGGCGCCATTCGCCCTGGAATGAAAGTGCTGGACCTCGCCTGTGGTCCTGCCAACCTGCTGGTGGCGCTGGCCGAGATCAACCCGCAGGCCGAGTTTATCGGCGTCGATCTGTCGCCCGAAATGCTGCGCTGGGCCGAGGAACTTCGTGCCGAGCGCGGGCTGAACAACCTCAGCTTCATCCGCGGCGACATCACAAATTTGACTTCGCTGGGCGATCAATCGGTGGACCTCGTGATGTCCACTTTGGCCCTGCACCACCTGCCCGACCTGGATTTGCTGCAGCGCTGTTTCGAGGAAATGGCCCGCGTCACCCGGCCTGGCGGTGCGATTCACCTGATGGATTTCGCGGCGCTAAAACGCACTTCGACGATCAGGTACTTCGTGCGCGAACGCGTCCAGGGGCTTGGCCAGTTTCTGGCCGATGATTATGAAAACTCGCTGCGCGCCGCGTTTCGCGGCGAGGATTTTCAGAATCTTCTCCCGGTTTTGCAGTCGACCGTTGCATCGGCCCGACTGCGCAAGACCTTTGGTATCCCTTTCATGGTGGCTGTGACGTCCTTGAAAAGTTCAAGCCTGTCCCCTGGGCATCGCCAGGCACTGCACGCCTACTGGGAACGCATGCAACCGGCACAGCGCAAGGATTTCGACGCGCTACGGCTCTTCTTTCGTCTGAGCGAACTGCACGTGCCTGACCCACGGCACCTGCTGGAGCGGTAGCGCGGACCTTTGCCCGAACCCATCCTGCCATCCGCGAAACCTCGCGTTTTTGCTTGCACAATCAGAAGATGAATCGAAACTGCTTTCTCCTCGCGCTGTTGGCCCTGTGCTGCACCCTGGCCCTGGCTCAACCGGCCTCTTCAGGCAAGCTGATACGCATCATCGTTCCCTACGGACCCGGCGGTCCGATCGACATCACGGCGCGCATCCTGGCCGAGCGCGTTAAAGGCAGCCTGGGCACCGTCATCATCGAGAACAAGCCCGGTGGTGGCGGCAACATCGGCGTCGACCTGGTGGCCAAGTCCGCGCCGGATGGCACCACCCTGGGCATTGCCGCCGTGGCCACCCACGCCATCAACCCCTGGCTGTACCGCAAGATGCCGTTCAACGCGGCGACCGACTTTGCGCCCGTGACGCAGATGGTGCGCGTACCCAATGTGCTGGTGCTCAACGCCGAGACTGCGCGCAGGCTCAGGATCAACACCTTGGCCGACCTCATTGCCTATGCCCGCGCCAACCCCGGCAAGCTCAACTACGGCAGCGGCGGCAACGGCAGTGCCGGGCATCTGGCGGGCGAAATGTTCAAAGCCAAGGCCGGCATCTTTGCCGTGCACATTCCCTACAACGGCGCCAGCCCGGCGCAGCTCGCCCTGCTCAGCGCGCAGGTGGACTTCAATTTCGACAACCTGGCTGCGGCTTCCGCCAACATCAAATCCGGCAAGCTCAAGGCGTTGGCCGTGACCACGGCGAAACGCAGCGCGGTGTTGCCGGACGTGCCCTGCGTGAACGAAGCCCTGCCAGGCTTCGAGGTCGACACCTGGTGGGGGCTGGTCGTTCCCGCCGCCACGCCGAAGGAGATCTTGAATCGGCTCAACCAGGCTTTCGTCGCGGCGCTGAATGCGCCCGAGACCCAGGCGCGTTTCGCCAACCTCATGGCCGAGCCGGTGGCGAGTACACCCGAGCAGTTTGGCGCTTTCATGAAGAGCGAACTGGCCAAGTACGAAAAGGTCGTCAAGGCCTCGGGCGCGCAGGTTGATTAAGATCGGACCATGACCGAACCGACCCCAAGCACCACGACCGAAGAACAAGCGCCCGACCGCTCCCGCATGGGCGCCGCCGAATTCACCGAACTCAGCGAACTGCTCGATGGGTTGCGCAGCCTGTCCGACGAAACCCCCCAGTGGGAATTTTGCGAAGGCTTCATGGCAGCGCTGATCTGCTGCCGCCGCGCCATTCCCGCCGCCGAATATTTTCCCGTGCTGCTGGACTGCGAGGACGGCCTTGACGCGGCCTTCGCCGAGCCGGCCCAGGCCAAACGGTTTGCCGAACTGTGGCAGCAGCGCTGGATCGAGGTGGTCACCGACCTGAACACCGAGGTCGAGTCGCTGAACGACGAGCGCTGCTACCGCCCCGAAGTCATGGACCTGCGCGGCCTGATGGCGCAATTGCCGGCCGATGAGCGCGATGCGCTCGGCGACGATCCTGTGCCCTCCTTTGCCCAGATCTGGGCCATAGGGTTCATGTACGCGGTGGAGAACTGGCCCGAGGACTGGGCCCTGCCGCGCGACAAGGAAGCCGCCGGCCTGATCGACGAAGCCTTGCAGGCGCTGATCGAGCTCACCGAGGATGACACGGGCGTACCGGAAATCTCCATGTTCGAGGAAGACGGCGCGCCCAGCCTGAGCAAGGCCCGCATGGAAGCCTTTGGCGAAGCCATCTGGGCGGTGTACGACCTGTACGACGTGTGGCGCAGCATTGGACCGCGCGTCGAGCAGATCCGCAAGGCCCCGGAACCGGGTCGCAACGACCCCTGCCCCTGCGGCAGCGGCAAGAAGTACAAAAAATGCCACGGCGCCTGAACACCGAGATGCCGACATGAGCCGCATCCTCATCGCCTACGCCACCACCGACGGCCATACGCCCAAGATCTGCGCGCGCCAGCAGCAGGTGCTGGAGCAGTTGGGCCACAGCGTGCAGGTGCTGCCCCTGGCGCAAGCCGATGCGCTCGACCTGGCGGGATTCGACAAGATCGTGATCGGCGCGAGCATCCGCTACGGCAAACATCAACCCCTCGTTGCGCAATTCATAACGCGCCATCAGGCGCTGCTGGAGAGCAAGCCCAGCGCTTTTTTCAGCGTGAACATCGTGGCGCGCAAGCCGGAAAAGAACACGCCTGCAACCAACCCCTACCTGATCAAGTTCCTGCGCCAGATCAGCTGGAAACCGAAACTGCTGGGTGTGTTTGCCGGCAAGCTCGACTACCCTCGCTACGGCTTTTTTGACCGCTTCATGATCCGCTTGATCATGCGCATGACGCAGGGGCCCACCGATCCCAAGGCGGTGATCGACTTCACCGATTGGCAGCAGGTACAGGCCTTTGCCGGCAGCATCGACGCCCTGCGCTGAGGTCGGGTCAGGACTGGCTGGGACGAATTGGCCCGAAGGGTAAGTCAGGCGACAAGCCGCGAGGTGCGCGGCACATGCGCCATTAAAAAGCCCATCTGATCGGCCAGGATGCGCCGGTTGCGCAGGATGAAATCCTCCCACAGGCTGGGCACATAGGGCGTGTACAGCAACGGCATTTTGGCCTGCTCGGGCGTGCGGTGGCTCTTGCGGTGGTTGCAGGCGCGGCACGCCGTGACCACGTTCATCCAGGTGTCCACACCCTGCTGTGCAAACGGGATGATGTGCTCGCGCGTCAGGTCTTCGTCGTCGAACAGGTCGCCGCAGTAGGCGCACAGTTTGCGGTCCCGCGCAAACAGCTTGGCATTGGTCAGGCTGGGCTTGAGGTGAAAGGGGTTGATGCCGGGAACACCCCGGGTGCCGATGATGCTGTTCACGGTGATGATCGACTGCTCGCCCGTCAGGGCGTTGTGCCCGCCGCGAAAAACCGCCACTTCGACGCCCATCTCCCAGCGCACATCCTGCGCGGCGTAGTGGATCACCGCCTGTTCCAGCGTGATCCAGGACTGGGGCAAACCTTGGGCAGACAGCTTCAGGACTTTCAATGCAGGCTCCGATAAACAACAAACGTCACTCACTCGGGGCCAGCCCATGCCAGGGGGCTGGTCGCAAAGGCACAATATACCTGCTTTGTGTGTCACTTCGGCATGCCGGGCAGGACCCAGGCCGGTGGCCTGCAACGAACCAGTTGACCCATGCAAATTTTCCGCGGCTTTCACCATCCCGACATCGCTGCGGCCTGCGCGCTGACGATAGGCAACTTCGACGGCGTGCACCGTGGCCATCAGGCCATGCTGGCACTGCTCAACAGCGAGGCCAGGCACCGTGGCGTGCCCAGTTGCGTCATGACCTTCGAGCCGCATCCGCGCGACTACTTTGCCGCCATCAACCGGCAGCCGGACCTGGCACCAGCACGCATTGCCACGCTGCGCGACAAGCTCACTGAATTGCAGCGTTGCGGCGCTGATCAGTGCGTCGTCCTGCCCTTTGACGCGCGCCTGTGCGCGCTCTCGCCCCAGGCTTTCATCGACGACGTGTTGCTGCGCGGCGTCGGCGCGCGCTACGTGCTGGTGGGCGACGACTTCCGCTTTGGCGCGCGCCGCGCCGGCGACTACGCCATGCTGGACGCGGCCGGTCAGACCCTGGGCTTTGACGTGGCACGCATGAACAGCTACGAGGTGCATGGCTTGCGGGTTTCCAGTTCGGCCGTGCGCGATGCCCTGAACCAGGGCCGCATGCTCGACGCAGAGCGACTGCTGGGACGGCCCTACAGCATCAGCGGCCATGTGGTGCACGGCCGAAAACTTGGGCGCACGCTGGGCTGCCGCACGCTGAACCTGCGCTTTTCCCATTGGAAACCGGCGGCAAGCGGGATCTTTGCCGTGCGCGTGCACGGTTTGTCGTCGGAGCCGCTGCCCGGTGTGGCGAATCTGGGTATCCGGCCTTCGCTGGACGCCAACGACGTGAACGGCGGGCGCGTGCTGCTGGAGACGCATTGCCTGGACTGGCCTGAGGCACTGGGCGACGAGGGGGCCTACGGTAAAATCATCCGCGTGGAACTGCTGCACAAACTGCACGACGAATTGAAGTACGACGGGCTCGAGGCGCTGACGCGCGGTATCGCGCGCGATTGCGCCGACGCCCGCAGCTATTTCAGTTCGCTGCACGCCCAGACCCATCGCCAGACCACGCGCGACCGAATTTGAAGCTCTTGCGCTGCCCCGGGTCGAGCACCCCATACAGCGCCGGGAATTCGAAAGTGGCGGCGATTCCCCCGAGCATCCAGCCTGATCTGCGGCACCGAACCTCTCACGGTTCGGGCTGAGCCTGTAAACGCACCCAAGAAGATATTTCCATGACCGACAAGACCGATTACCGCAGCACCCTGAACCTGCCCGACACACCCTTCCCGATGCGCGGCGATCTGCCCAAGCGCGAACCTGGCTGGGTCAAGGAATGGGAGGACAAGGGCATCTACCAGAAACTGCGTGCGGCGCGCGCCGGTGCGCCCAAGTTCATCCTGCACGACGGCCCGCCCTACGCCAACGGCAAGATCCACATCGGCCACGCGGCCAACAAGATCCTCAAGGACATGATCGTCAAGGCGCGCCAGCTCAAAGGCATGGACGCAGCCTACATCCCGGGCTGGGACTGCCACGGCCTGCCGATCGAGAATGCCATCGAAAAGCTGTTCGGGCGCAAACTGCCGCGCGACGAAATGCAGGCCAAGAGCCGCGCCTTTGCCACCGAGCAGATCGACCAGCAGCGCAGCGATTTCAAGCGCCTGGGCGTGCTGGGCCTGTGGGAAAAGCCCTACCGCACCATGGAATTCGAGACCGAGGCGAATGAAATCCGCGCCTTCAAGCGCGTGGTGGAGCGCGGCTTCGTGTACCGGGGACTGAAGCCCGTCTACTGGTGCTTCGACTGCGGCTCCTCGCTGGCCGAGTTCGAGATCGAATACGCCGACAAGAAGTCGCAGACCCTGGACGTGGCCTTTCTGTGCGCCGAGCCCGAGAAGCTTGCCACCGCCTTTGGCTTGGCATCCATTGAACAACCGGCATTCGCCGTGATCTGGACCACCACCGCCTGGACCATCCCCGCGAACCAGGCGCTGAACCTGAACCCGGACCTGGACTATTCCCTGGTGCAAACGCCGCGCGGCCTGCTGGTACTGGCCAGCGTGCTGGTGGAGAAGTGTCTGGAGCGTTACGGCATTGAAGGCACGGTGCTGGCCACCACCCTGGGCGAACGCCTGGGCGGTCTGAACTTCAGACACCCGCTGGCCCATGTGGACGCAGGCTTTGACCGGCTCAGCCCGGTCTATCTGGCCGACTACGCCACGGCCGAGGACGGCACCGGCATCGTGCATTCGGCACCCGCCTATGGCGTGGAGGATTTCAACTCCTGCGTGGCGCACGGCATGAAGTACGACGACATCCTGAACCCGGTGCAGGGCAACGGCCAGTACGCGCCCGAGCTGCCGCTGTTCGGCGGCCTGAACATCTGGAAGGCCTGCCCCATCATCATCGAGGCGCTGGGCGCGGCCGACCGCTTGTTCGCCACCAGCACCATCACGCACAGCTACCCGCACTGCTGGCGCCACAAGACGCCGGTGATCTACCGCGCAGCGGCGCAATGGTTTGTGCGCATGGACGAGGGCGTGGGCGTTTTCACCAAGGACAAGGCCGCAAAAACACTGCGCCAGCTGGCACTCGACGCCATTTCACAGACCGATTTCTTCCCGGAGAACGGCCGCACGCGACTGCGCGACATGATCGCGAACCGCCCCGACTGGTGCATCAGCCGCCAGCGCAGTTGGGGCGTGCCGGTGCCCTTCTTCCTGCACAAGGACTCGGGCGAACTGCACCCGCGCACCCTGGAGATCATGGACCAGGCTGCCGACATGGTGCAACAGGGCGGCATCGAAGCGTGGAGCAAGGCCAGCGCCGAGAGCATCATCGGCGCGGCCGACGCGGAACATTACACCAAGAGCACCGACATCCTGGAAGTGTGGTTCGACTCCGGCACCACACACACCACCGTGCTCAAGGGCTCGCACGCCGGCAGCGGGCACGCCAGCGGCCCCGAGGCCGATCTCTACCTGGAAGGCCATGACCAGCACCGTGGCTGGTTCCACTCCTCCCTGCTCACGGCCTGCGCCATGTACGACCGCGCGCCCTACCGCGGCCTGTTGACGCACGGCTTTGTCGTCGATGGCAAAGGCCGCAAGATGAGCAAGAGCGAGGGCAATGTGGTCGCGCCGCAGGAGGTGAGCGACAAGATGGGCGCCGAGATCATCCGCCTGTGGTGCGCCGCCACCGACTACTCCGGCGACTTGGGGATCGACGCCAAGATCCTGGCGCGCGTGGTCGACACCTACCGGCGCATGCGCAACACGCTGAAGTTCCTGCTCGCCAACATCAGCGACTTCGATCCGTCCCAGGACGCCGTTCCCGCCGCGCAACTGCTGGAGATCGACCGCTACGCGCTGGCGCGCGCCGCGCAGATGCAGGCCGAGGTGCTGGCGCATTACGAGGTCTACGAGTTCCACCCTGTGGTGGCCAAGCTGCAGGTGTATTGCAGCGAAGACCTGGGCGCGTTTTACCTGGACGTGCTCAAGGACCGGCTCTACACCACCGCTCCCAAGTCACTGGCGCGGCGCAGCGCGCAGACGGCGCTATGGCAGATCACGCAGGGCTTCGTGCGCCAGATCGCGCCGTTTCTGAGCTTCACCGCCGAGGAGGCCTGGCCGCTGCTGGGCAGCGCCGAATCCATCTTCATGGAGACCTACTGGTCCTACCCCGACGCGACGGCCGCCGACGAGGCCCTGCTTGCCAAATGGAGCCGCATCCGCACTGTTCGCGAGCAGGTGAACAAGGAGATCGAGACCCTGCGCGCCGGCGGCCTGGTGGGATCCTCCTTGCAAGCCAGGGTGACGCTCACGGCCGGACCCGAAGACCATGCCCTGCTGTCCAGCCTGGGCGGTGACCTGAAGTTCGTCTTCATCACGTCGGCCCTGACCCTGGTCGCGGGCAACACGCAGGCCATCAGTGTTGCCGCTTCGGAAGACGTGAAATGCGAACGCTGCTGGCACTACTGTGACGACGTGGGCGTGGATCCGGCGCATCCGACGATCTGCGGGCGCTGCGTGACCAACCTGTATGGTGAGGGCGAGGTCCGGGCGTATGCCTAAAGGCTCAACCAGCGGTCAGGATGTCGATGCCCGTCACGCGTGAGAAGTCCCGATCGTGCGTGACGAGCGCGGCAGCGCCGATGTCCAGGGCGCTTGCCAGTTGAATCGCGTCCGGCAATTTCAGGCGATAAGTGACGCGCATTTGAGCGGCCAACGCGGCAATCGTCGCTGACACCGGAATCACGTTGTATTGCTGCAAGGCCTTTTCATAGCGCTTGGCCAGCGCCGCCTGCCCGGCCTTGAACGGCCCGGTGAGCACCTCCGCCAGCGTGATGGTGGACAGGGCGATGTGCAACTCGCCGTCTTGCGCTGCTTCAAACAATCCGGTGAATTGATCGGCGAATTTCGGGTGCCCTTCCAGCAGGAAGATAAACGGTGCCGTGTCCACCAGCACGGTCGCCCCCGCAGGCAAGCCGCCCCACAAGCGCGGCGCAGGTCCCTTGGCCTCGCGCCCAGGGGTCACGCGTCACCCCATTCATCGCGCAACTCGGCGATCGCCTTCGCTGGCGAAGGCCACAGTCCGCGCCCTGAGCCGCGCAGCGACAGGATTCCGGATGCCGGGTGCGCGCCCTTCAGGTCCTGTACCGGCACGATCGCCGCATACGGCCTGCCGTGCCGCGTGATCACGCTCGCCACACCCGCATTGGCATTGGCGGCGATGGCGGGCAATTGAATCCGGGCCTGCTCCAAACCATAGCTGGAAGTACGTCGCATGTAGAACTCCTTAACCGTACAGACAGTACAGTATATTCTCAAGCTGCAGGTGCGACCGCAGCACCCTGAATGCCGTGACGCTCCAGAGCCCTGGCGACGAAGCCGCTGGCCTTGGCCGATTCAACAAAGGAGGCGAGCGCCGCCTGCGCTGCCGCGCCCCTCCCCTGCGGCAGGCCCATTGCCTGTTCGATCACCATGAAGCGTCCCGGCAAAAGGCGCACCCCGCCGATGCGCGCGGCGTCGGCTTCGAGCTGCTGTTTGACGCCGGCGGCCACATCCGCGTTTTGCGCAAGGAAGGCATCGACCACGGTCGGTGAAGTCGGCGAGCGCAGGATGCTTGCCGACTTGAGCGAGCGCGTCAGATACAGGTCATAGACGCTGGACTGGCCGACCATGACGCGATGCCCAGCCTGGTCGACTTGCGCCCTGTCCGTGAGCGGCGAGCCCTGCCGCACCAGGTAGGCCCCCTCGATCAGCACATAGGGCGCAGTGAAACGGATGCCGTCGCTGCGCATCGGGTCGATGGCAAAGAAGCCGACGTCCGCCTGACCCGATCGCACCGTTTCCACGGATTTTCCGGCGGCGTCGACCACGAGCAACTCAATTGGCACGCCCAACTGCTCTGCCAGCAAGCGCGCCAGATCGACCGATACGCCGAGCGCCTGCCCACTCACGGAATCACGGCGCGCCAGGATCGGGTTGCCCAGGTTGATGCAGGCGCGCAGCGTGCCGCCCGGCGCCATGGCCGAAGCCATGGCGGTGAGTCTCGGACCGGCGCAGGCCGAAGTACCGAGCAGCACCGAGGCGCCACACAGTCCGAGCCAATCTCGGCGAGTCGTCGACAGGTGAGGCTCGGCGTCGAGCGTCCCACGGAATGAGTGGTTGAAGATGAGCATGTGTCATTCTTCCATGAACTGCGTCTTGGCAAACTCCACCGGATCGAGCCGCGGTTTTTTGCGCCTTGGTTTCCTTGGCGAACCGGGGGCGCGCGCCACGCCAAACCAGGCCGCGTAGATCGCCGGCTCGAACACCAGGGTGAGCAGGGTGGCCACCGCCACGCCACCCATCATGGCCACGGCCATGGGGCGCCAGAACACGGCCTGGGTGAGCGGAACCATGGCCAGTATGGTGGCGGCCGCAGTCAGCACAATGGGGCGCAGGCGCCGCACTGCGGCTTCAATGATGGCGCGACGCGGGTCCCTGGTGGTTTCGATGAAGCGCTCGATCAGCTCCACCAGAATCACCGAATTGCGCATGATGATGCCGGCCAGCGCCGTCACGCCCAGGATCGCCACGAAGCCGAAAGGCTGACGAAACAGCAGCAGCGACGCCACCACGCCCACCAGGCCCAGCGGCGCGCTGATCAGCACCCGCGCTGCGCTCTTGAAGGAGCGCAGCTGCAGCATCAGCAGGGTCACGATCACCAGCGCCATCAGCGGCACCACCACGCCCAGCGAAGCCTGCGAACTGTTCACCGCCTCCAGGGCGCCGCCGGTCTCGATGCGATAGCCCGGTGGCAGGGTCTGGTTCAAGGCGCGCATGGCGGGCTCGATCTGCTGCCCCACTTCGGGCCCTTCTGCCGCGTCGTCGATGTCGGCGCGCACCGTGATGGCGCCCGTGCCGTTACGGCGACCCAGCACCGCGTCCTCAAAGCCGTAGGCGATGCTGACAAACTGGTCCAGCGGCACATAGCGTCCGGTGCCGGTGCGCACGGCCAGGTCGCCGATGGCGCCAAGCGAACGGTCCGAACCCGCGCGCGCCCGCGTGACCACGTCGATCAGCTTGTCGCCCTCGCGGTATTGCGTGACCGGCAGCCCGTTGAGCATGCCGCTCACGGTATTGGCGATGTCCTGCGAGGACACGCCCAAGGCCCTGGCCTTGTCCTGGTCGACGTTGAGCCGCAGCGTCTTGACGATTTCATTCCAGTCGTTGTAGACATCGCGCGTGTGCCGGTTGGCGCGCAGGATTTCGGCCATGCGGTCCGCGATGCCACGCAGCACCACCGGGTCCTCGCCCATGACGCGAAACTGCACCGGCAAGCCCACCGGCGGGCCGCTGTCGAAACGGTAGCTGCGCGAACGCACGGCAGGAAACTGCTCGCGCAGCGTCGCCCGGATTTCGTCGAACAACCGGTCGCGCTGCGTCACGTCGAGCGCCGAGACCACCAGGGCAGCGTAGTTGCTGCTGCGCGGTTCCGGCGCCATGGCCAGAAAAAACTGCGGGGGCCCGCCGCCTATGTAGGCGCTGATCGCCTTGACGCCGGGGTCGGCCTGAATTTTTTTCTCCAGACGCAGCACTTCACGTTCCACCGCCGCGCTGCTGGAACCCGCCGGCAACCACAGGTCGACGACGATCTCGGGCCGCTCGGACAAGGGGAAGAACTGCTGCTTGACCAGCCCAAGCCCCGCCACCGAGAGCGCGAACAGCGCCAGCGTGGCCAAGATCACCGTCTTGCGCCAATGCACGCACCAGGCCACCACTTTGCGAAAGGATCGGTACAGCGGCGACAGGTACATGTCGCGCGTATCGTCCTGCGGGGTCGGCTTGAGCAACAAAAAGGCGACATAGGGTGTGAAGAACACGGCCACCACCCAGGACGAGAGCAAGGCCATGGTGATGACGGCAAACAGCGAGAACGTGTACTCGCCCGCATCCGATTTGGCCAGGCCTACCGGCATGAAGCCCGCGGCGGTGATCAGCGTGCCGGTCAGCATGGGCGCGGCGGTGGAAAGATAGGCATGGCCGGCAGCCTTCAGGCCGTGCAGGCCGCGTTCCATGCGCACTGCCATGGACTCGACAATGATCATGGCGTCGTCCACCATCAGACCCAGGGCGATGATGAGCGCGCCCAGGGACACGCGCTGCAGGTCGATGCCGAAGAGCACCATGCCGGTGAAGGTCATGGCCAGCACCAGCGGGATGCTGAGCGACACCACCAGACCGGCGCGCCGGCCCAGGCTGACAAAGCTCACCGCCATGACGATCAGCAAGGCCTCTCCCAGCGAGCGCATGAAGACTTGTACGGCATCGTGCACCACCTTGGGCTGATCGGCCAACTGCCGGATTTCCATGGCGACGGGCAAGCGCGTTGCGGCCGCCTGAATCGCGGTCCTGAGTTCGTCGCCCATGGCCAGGATGTCGCCCCCGGGTCGCATGGACACTTCAATGCCCACCGCCTCCTGACCGAAGGCGCGCATCTTGAATGCGCTCGGTTCCTGGTAGCCGCGCAGCACCCGCGCCACGTCGCCCAGGCGCAGGCTGCGCCCCTGAAATGTCACACGCAGATCGCGGATCGCCTCGATCGAGCGGAACTCGCCGGTGACGCGCGTTTGCAGGTTGTTGCTGGGGGTTTCAATGGAAGCGCCCGAGGCCATGGCATTTTGTTTGCGCAAGGCGTCCACCACAATCAGCGCATCAAGCCCGGAGCCGAGCAGCTTGTCGTTGTCGAACTCGATGTAGATGCGCTCGGGCTGATCCCCCACGAGGTTCACCTTGGCCACCTGGCTTTGGCGCAGCAGCTCGGTGCGCACCAGGTCCGCGTACTGGCGCAACTGCGCCGGGGTGTAGCCCTGACCGGTGAGCGCATAGACCGAGCCGAAGACATCGCCGAACTCGTCGTCAAAGTAGGGGCCCAACACGCCGCCGGGAAGTTGCTCCTTCACGTCGGCAATCTTTTTGCGCACCTGGTAGAAGGTTCTGGCAATCTCGGCCGAGGGGAGACCCTCGCGCAAGGTGACGTAGAGCGTGACCTCGCCCGGCTTGGAATCCCCGTTGATGAAGTCCAACCCGGGTGTTTCCTGCAGCTTCTTTTCCAGCACCTTGGACACCAGTTGCTCCATTTCGCGCGCCGTGGCGCCGGGCCAGAAGGCGCGAACCACCATCATGCGCAAGGTGAAGGCCGGGTCTTCGGCCTGCCCCAGCTTCACGTAAGACCAGGTGCCCAGCAGCACCAGCACAACCAGGATGTAGCGCACCAACTGGTGCTGCATCAGGCTCCATGTGGACAGGTTGAAGCGGCCGCTCATGGCTTGACAACGCGCACCTTTTGCCCGGCGGTGAGCTTTTGCACGCCGGCGGTGACCACGGTTTCGCCGGCCTGCAGGCCCTCACTGAGGGTGACCCGGTCCTCCTGCACGGACGCCACGGTGACATTCACCAGTTGCACGGCCGAAGTGACCGGATCGATGCGCCAAACGGCCGTCTTGTCGCCACTGCGGTACAGGGCGGAGAGCGGCAACTCCAGCACCGGCAGCGAGGCGCCACGCACGGCGACGCGGGCGCTCATGCCCAGGCGCAGAGCCTCGTCCGCATCCTGCACGGTGATGCGTGCGGCGTAGGTTCGGGTCGCCGGATCGGCCACGGGCGACACTTCGCGCAACACGCCTTTGTAGCTCTTTCCGGGCAAGGCGGAGGCAGTGACCAGCAGATCGGTGGCGGCCTGCAGCGCGGCCAAACGGCCCTCGCTCACCGACACGGCAATTTCCTTGGGTCCGGCCTGGGCAATGCGCAGCACCGGTTGGCCTGCGGCCAGTACCTGACCGCGCTCGGCTTCCACGGCCGTGACGACCCCGGCTTCGTCGGCCCGGATGACGGCGTAATCGAGCTGATTGCGGCTGGAACGCTGCGCGCTGCCGACCTCGGTCACGCGCGAGCGGGCAATGTCCACCGTGTTCTTGCGCCGGTCAAACTCGGCCTGGCTGATGAAACCCTGTTGCAACAGTGTCTGGAAGCGCTCCAGGTCCGCGACCTGTTGCGCCAGTTCGGTCTGTGCGGCCGCGCTCTGCGCACCCACCGCCTGGCTTTGCAGCGACAGGTCCTGCGGATCCAGGCGCGCCAGCACCTCGCCCCGCCTGACCTGTGCGCCCACCTCCACTTTGCGCTCGATCAGCTTGCCGCTGACGCGAAAGCTGATCACAGACTCGACGCGGGCGCGCACGTCGCCGGTCAGATTCAGGCTGGAGGCGGCCTCGCTCGGGGTCACCGTGACGGCCAGCACCGGCAGCACCACGACCGGCTTCTCGCCCGACTCGGGTGTGCAGGCGCCCAGCAGGCAGCAAAAAACCAGGGTCCAAGGCCTTGGTACCAGGGGAAAACTGTCAGGTGCCGGCATCGTGGTCCTCCAACAGGGCACTCATTCGTCACAAATGATGCGGTACAGAATTCGGGGCCGCTGGTTACCGACGGTAAAGGGCGTATTCACTTGAAACCGGCCAACACAGGCATCCCCTATGATGGGCGGTGGTGCCTGCGCACTGCAGCTTTTTGCTTCCCGCTGAATTTCGAGTTGATTCTAGCAGTTGCAACCAATTCGATAACATAAAGATCTCACTGATCCATGTCCAAACCATCCAATGCAAGCCTCGTTCCCTGGCTGGGCGCAGCACTGATCCTGATCCTGCTAGACCAGTTCACCAAGATCCTGATCGTGGGCTACTACCAGCTCGGCGAGGGGCAGGCCGTGACGAGCTTTTTCAACGTCGTGCGCGCACACAACACGGGCGCGGCGTTTTCCTTTCTGGCCGGCGCTGCAGGATGGCAGCGCTGGCTGTTCACGGCCATCGGCGTGGGCGCAGCGGGTCTGATCATCTGGATGCTGCGCGCCCACGCCGGACAAAGACTTTTTTCTTTCGCCCTCGCCTGCATTCTGGGTGGCGCCATAGGCAATGTGCTTGACCGGGTCCGACTGGGCTACGTGGTCGACTTCCTGGACTTCCATGTCGCGGGTTGGCATTTCCCCGCGTTCAACGTGGCCGACAGCGCCATCACCATCGGTGCGGCCTGTCTGATCCTGGACGAACTGCTGCGCGTGCGGCGCGCCCGCTGAGGGGCGCGTGCCAGTTCTGCACGACTACAGCGTCAGGATGGTGCATCCCGTGGTCTTGCGTGCTTCCAGGTCGCGATGCGCCTGCTGCACGTTTTCCAGCGCATAGGTCTGGTCGATGCGGATCTTCACCGCGCCACTGAGCACCACGGCAAACAACTCATCCGCCATGGCTTGCGTGCTTTCCCGGTTGGAGATGTGCGTGAACAGGGTCTGGCGCGTCACGTAGATCGAGCCTTTTGGGCCCAGCATGCCGGGGGCAAAAGGCGCCACCGGACCGGAGGCGTTGCCGAAGCTGGCCATCAGGCCAAAGGGTGCCAGGCAGTCCAGCGACTTGTCCCAGGTGTCCTTGCCCACCGAGTCGTAGACCACCTTCACACCCTTGCCGCCGGTGATTTCCTTCACCCGTGCCAGGAAGTCCTCGCTGCTGTAATTGATGGTGAAGGCGGCGCCGTGCTCCTTGGCCAAAGCGCACTTGGCGTCGGACCCGGCCGTACCGATGAGCTGCAGGCCCAGCGCCTTGGCCCATTGGCAGGCGATGAGGCCCACACCACCGGCAGCCGCGTGAAACAGCACAAAGTCGCCGGCCTGCAGACCGCCTTGCGGCAGGGTCTTGCGCAACAGGTACTGCGCCGTCAGACCCTTGAGCATCATGGCCGCGCCGGTCTCGAAGGAGATCGCGTCGGGCAGCTTGCACACGCAGGTGGCGGGCATGACGCGCAGTTCGCTGTAGCTTCCCGGTGGCTGGCTGGCGTAGGCAGCGCGGTCGCCGACCTGCAGATGCGTCACGCCCTCGCCCACGGCCTCGACCACGCCCGAGGCTTCCATGCCGAGTTGCAGCGGCATGGGCATGGTGTACAGGCCATTGCGCTGGTAGACGTCAATGAAGTTCAGCCCCACCGCCTTGTGGCGGATGCGGATCTGGCCGGGGCCGGGCTCGCCCACGCTGACCTCAACCAGCTTGAGTTGTTCGGGTCCGCCCTGCTGATCGATGCGGATGGCTTTGGATGTGAATGCGGTCATGCGGAGGGTCCTCGGTTTGAATGAAACTGCGGGATCGTGCCATGAATTCGGCAAAGTTGTTGCAGGCCGCTCAGTCAGCCTTCCTGCCCGCTTGCCTGGCCGTCCAGGCAGCGATGCCGCTGTCCATGGAGACGAACTCGCTCGGCATCATGGTGATGGTCGTGGCGTTCTGCCAGGCACCGACCTCGGTGATCATCTGGATATGGCGCAACTCCAGACCGGCCGGGTTTCCCATGATGACGCCGGCAGCCTCGTTGAGCTTACCAGCGCCACCGCCGCGAGATCGAAAATTCGTGCCAGCTCAGGCCAGCCAACTGGCGCGAAGGGTGTTTCCACCATCGCGGTTGCATCTGACCTGAAAACTGCCGCCCGAAAGCAAAGCGCGCTCGCGTGGCGCATCGAGCCATGATTCGTCTGGCGCTTGGGCGCCTTCATTGACCGCGCCATCGTGGCGCACGATGAGAACAATGCGCCCATCTTCCATTTCCAGCTCGACGCCAATGAAGTGAACCGACGCCCCGCTCTCCAGCACCCGAAACGCGTCCTCAATTTCCCGGTAGATGATGACGCGCAGCGGCTCCGGAAAATCGGCGTCAACCAGCGACAGGTCCAATTCCAATTTAAGGCCGGGATGTCGCGCCACGACGTCCCCACACAAAGACTGAATCGCCGCCGTCAAACCAAGGTCGTCAAGACCCGCCGGGCGCAAACGCAGTGCCACGCCACGCACCTCGGCAATGGCGTCCTTCACTGCCTGCACCATGGGCTCCATGGCCGAAGGCCGCCCCGGCGCCAGAACCGACAACTGATGGCAGGCCGCTTCCACGTTCATCTTGACGGCTGAAAGGGTTTGGGCAAGCCCCTCATGCAGGTCAAAGGCAATGCGTTTTTTTTCCTCTTCCTGGTTCTGCAGCATGCGTGCCGAGAAGACCTCGAGCGTACAGGCATGCTCACGAATTTGCGCCTGCTGGCGGTCGATGATTCCCTCGGCCCAGCGCACAAATGCCAGCAATACCAAGTAAAGCAAACCCATGATGAGCGTGGCCGCCACGATCACCTGGATCAGCGCCTGCTCGGCATGTTCGGCTCGGGAATTGGCATCAACCCGAATTTCAAAAACACCAACGACCGGATCGCCGGCAGAAAGCCGGATCGGCACATAGGTTCGGATGATGTTGTCGACTTCGGACCTCTTGTCGAAAACGTTGAATGCATCGCGAAAAACCAACTCACTCGTGATCTTTCCTGTCATCGCTGCGCGAAAGTCCGGGTTGGCGCTCTGGTCGTTGCCGATCAACTCAGGCTTCGAAGAGTGAACGACCCAACCTTGGCCGTTGTAGATATTGACCTGCTCGACAGCGCGTGTTTGCTGCAATTCCGTGAGTTCGTGTTCGAGATCTGAAGGCAAGGTCACAGCAGCCAACTGCTCCCGCTTCACCAAGCTGGTATGGGACAGGAATTGGATCGTACCCGGACGCACGGTACTCAGCGAGACCTCCGCCAGTGCGGTGTTGCTGTACTCGCCGAATTCAACGATCTCCTGGATGGCGACCTGGCGGAAGAAAAGCACGATTGCCACCGCCGAACAGGAAATACAAATGAAACTGAGTATCGAGAACAGGCTGACCACAGGCAGATCCCGACCTTGAACCGTGCCGAGAGCCTGCAAGCCCGTGGGCTCGCGGCCAAAATCCGGCCCGGCCCCATCCCGCGAAGCTGGTGTTCGATCGCGATCGCCGAGCATTCGATGCAACAACTTCATGGTGATTTCGGGCGTCGAGAATTACTCAATGCGTGCCCGATGGCGTGCAATTCTAGTTGTCCGCGCCCGGTTGCATTGAAATAGCGGCCCAGGTCCCGGGTCAGGCGCTCAGACTGGCGGCAACGCCGGCTGACCCGGATGATCCAGGTCGGGCCGGTGCCAGGGGTCGACGTGCGTCATCAGGTTCAGCACGCGATGGCGCTGCAGCACGCGTTGCCGCGCCAGCACGGCGATGTCGTGGCCGGCTTCGACGGTGATACTGGCGTCAACCTCGATGTGGGCGTCGACCACGATCATGTCGCCCATCTTGCGCGTGCGCACATCGTGCACATCGCTCACCCCCGGGGTTTCCAGCAGGGTGGCGCGAATCGCCTGCACCTCCTGTTCGTCCACGGCGCGGTCCATCAGGTCGTGCAGGGCGTCCCAACTGAAGCCCCAGCCCATGCGCGTGACCATGAAGCCCACGATCAGCGCGGCGATCGGATCCAGGATCGGATAACCCGCCAGATTGCCGACGATGCCGATTCCGACCACCAGCGAAGAGGCGGCGTCGGAGCGTGCGTGCCAGGCGTTGGCCACCAGCATGCTCGACTTGACGCGCTTGGCCACCGCCAGCATGTAGCGAAACAGCAGTTCCTTGGCAATGAGCGCGCCGCCGGCCACCCACAGCGCCACGATGTGCACCGTGGCCACCGTCTCGGGAGACTCGAGCTTGCGAAAAGCCGACCACAACATGCCCACACCCACCACCAGCAACAGCGTGCCCAGCACCAGAGAAGCTGCCGTCTCGAAGCGCTGATGTCCGTACGGGTGATCCTCGTCGGCATCCTTTTTGGCGTGGTGGCTGGCAAACAGCACCACGAAGTCGGCCACCAGGTCAGACAGCGAATGGATGCCATCGGCAATCAGGCCCTGCGATTTGGCCAGCACGCCAACCGTGATCTGCGTTGCGGTCAGCACCAGATTCACGACCACGCTGACCCAGGTGCTGCGTGTCGCCGCAGCCGCCCGATCGGCTGCGCTGTGTTCTGTGTCTTCGGATTCGGCCGCCAGGTCAGTGAAATTCATGAGGAAGAACGGTCATCTTGTTGCAGGAGTGGGGAAGTATAGGCAGGACGCTCAGGTCATGTGCCGCGTCACCGAGGCCTCGGCCTGCACCGGCTCGCCAGGGTTGGCACCCAGAATATACGGAATGGCCAGAAACGTAACCAGCACCACGGGGATGAGCGCGGCTATGACCACGAAAGCAAACTGACGAATGAAGGGAAGCAGAAACTTGTCCATGGAATACCTCTTGTGGAAAGTGGATCAATGCGGGCATCTTCGCGCGCCGGTCTTAAGAGCGGCTTAGCAAAAAGAAACGAGCGCATGAGGTAGCATGGAACGATGCTTGAAGTTGCCACGCCCACCCGGCGCCACGGTCCCCGCCTCATGCGCCTGCTCATGGCGCGGCCGCGCCTTTTCATCTGCGCACTGCTCGGCGCCGCCACGGTGTGGCTACTGCCGCAAAGCCTGGCGCAGCAGACCACCACCCGTGTCATCATCGGCTGGAATGTCGGCGCCTGCCTGTACCTGCTGCTGGCAGCGCGCATGATGTTTGCGTCCACCCACGCCAAAATTCGCGCCCGTGCACTGCAACAGGATGAAGGCCGCATCATGGCACTGGTGCTGGTGGTGCTCGCAGCCGTGATGTGCGTTGGCGCCATCGTGGCCGAGTTGGCGGTGGTGAAGGACTTGCATGGCACGCTGCGCTACGCGCACATTGCCCTGGCCGCGCTCACCATCGTGACCTCCTGGGCCTTCACCCAGGTGATGTTTGCGCTGCACTATGCCCATGACTACTACACGGCGCAGGCCCGAGGCCAGCCTGGCGGACTGGCCTTCCCGGGGGATGAGGCGCCGGATTACGGTGACTTCCTGTACTTTGCCTGCATCCTCGGCACCTCGGCGCAAACCGCCGACGTCAACATCACCGGCCGCGTCATGCGGCGCATCGCGCTGCTGCACTGTGTGCTGGCTTTTTTCTTCAACACGACGCTGCTGGCACTGACCATCAACATCGCCTCCGGACTGCTCTGAACTCGACATGGAAGCCCTCTACATCTCCACTGGCGTTGTCGCCCTCGCGGAAATCGGCGACAAGACGCAATTGCTGGCCTTCATCCTGGCGGCGCGCTTCAAGAAGCCACTGCCCATCATTGCCGGCATCCTGGTGGCCACGCTGGTGAACCACGGCCTGGCAGGTGCTTTGGGCGCCTGGATCACCACGGTGGTCAGCCCCGAAGTGATGCGCTGGGTGCTGGGCCTGTCCTTTCTTGCCATGGCGGCCTGGACGCTGATCCCGGACAAGATCGAGGACGAGGAAACTCAGATCGCCAGTCACCTGGGCGTCTTCGGCGCCACCCTGGTCACTTTCTTTCTGGCCGAGATGGGCGACAAGACGCAAATTGCCACGGTCGCGCTGGCCGCGCATTACGGCACGCCCCTGCTGGTGATTGCCGGCACCACGCTGGGCATGCTGCTGGCCGACGTGCCCGCGGTCTTTGTCGGCAACAAGTTTGCCGACAAAGTTCCGATGAAGCTGGTGCATTCGATCGCCGCCGCCATCTTCGCGGTGATGGGGCTGCTCACGCTGTTTCGGGTGGAAAAACTGTTTCAATAGCCCACGCAGGAGCTAAACCCATGAAACTCGCAGCGCTATTCCTTTGCGTATTGTTCGGCTGGAGTGGCGTCGGCTTAGCGCGCGCAGAAGAGATCCCCGCGGGCAGCGTGGTGCGTATCGCAACCCGCGGTGCCACGCTGCCAATTTTCACCGTCTGGAACAAGGACGCTGTGGCCACGCTGGTGCTGTATTCCGGTGGCGGAGGTGGCTACGGCAAGCTCGGCGAGGACGGCTGGCCGGGCAGCCCGAATTTCCTGATCCGCTCTGCCAAACTTTTTGCCGCCCAGCCCTTCAACGTGGTGCTGGTGGGACGCGCCAGCGACGTCGCCACGCTGGACGGCGTGGCGCGCACCGGAGACAACCACGACCAGGACAATCAGGCCGTCTTTCACACCATCCTGGCGCAAAGCAGCGCGCCGATCTGGCTCGTGGGAACCAGCATGGGGACCATCTCCGCCACTGCGGCGGCGATCCGCGACGGGGGGCGCAGCGTGGCCGGCATCGTTCTGACCTCGTCCGTCACGGCGTACCGAGTGCCCGGCGCCGTGCCGCGCCAGGCGTTGGAGAAAATCAGGGTGCCGGTGCTGGTGGTGCACCATGCGCGCGATGCCTGCAAGGTGTGCACTCCCTATGAAGCCAAGAACATCGCCGAGGCGTTGAAAAATGCACCGATCAAGAAGACACTGCTGCTCGAGGGCGGCGGCGAACCGAGCGGCGACCCCTGCGAGCCCATGCACTACCACGGCTATATCGGCATGGAACAGCAGGTCGTGGACCTGATCTCGGCATGGGTTCAACACCCCACGCCATGAGCCCGGGCCTAGGACTGAATTTCGCAGGCCATGCTCCGTGATTACACGGCGTTCATCCACAAGTGCTACCCTTTACGCCCCGCCAGTCAACACAATTATGAAGATGAAATCACTCTCACTGACCGCACTGTACGGACTGGGCCTGGCCATGACTTTGGCCGGCTGCAGCGGCAAGCCTGAGGCGGGGGCTGCACCCACCCCTGCAGCCAGCGCACCTGCGGCGAGGGCCTCGGCCAGTTCAGCGCCCGCCGTGTCCATCACCACCGTGCGCGCCGTGCAGCGCGACTTGCCGGTCCAACTCAGCGCCACCGCAACCGTGGCGCCAGTGTCCAGCGTGGACGTGCGGCCCCAGGTCACGAGCGTGATCACCAAGGTCCACGTGCGTGAGGGCCAATCCGTGCGCGCGGGAGAACTGCTGTTCACGCTGGACTCGCGCATCGACGAGACCAATGTGGCCAAGGCGGTGGCACAACTGGCCAAGGACCAGGCGGGCCTGGCCGATGCCCAGCGCCAACTCGCGCGCAGCCGCGACCTGCTGGAGAAAAATTTCATCTCGCAAGGCGCTGTGGACACCAGTCAGGCAGCCGTGGACTCACAGACCGCAGCCGTAGCAGCCGACCGGGCCGCGCTCGATGCGGCCCGCGTGGCGCTGTCATATTCGCGCATCACCGCGCCGGGCGCGGGCCGCGTCGGCGCCATCAGCGTGTTCACTGGCAGCTCCGTGCAGGCGAACCAGACCACGCTGATCACCATCACGCAACTGGATCCGATCACGGTCGCGTTCAGTCTGCCACAGCGCAACTTGGCGGACGCTCTGGCGGCCCTGAAGGACGGCGGCGCCAGCGTCACGGCCGTACTGCCCGAAGGCGGCGGCAAGCTCAATGGTCGTATGCAGTTTGTTGACAACCTGGTGGATGCGAGTTCCGGTACGGTGAAAGTCAAGGCGCTGTTCCAGAACCGGGAGGGCAAGTTGTGGCCCGGCGCCTTCGTCAACGTGGAGATGACAGCGCGCACGCTCAAGGGCGCCGTCATCGTGCCCCAGGCAACGCTGATTCAGGGCGTGCGTGGCACCACCGTGTATACGGTGAAGGATGGCAAGGCCGTGGCGCGTGCCGTGCAGGTCGTTTACGCCCAGGGCGACGACGCTGCCGTCACGGGCGTTGGCGCGAACGAGCGCGTGGTGCTGGACGGCCGGCAAAACCTGCGTCCCGGTGTCGCGGTGACAGAACGCGCGCCGGACGCTGCCGGCCGACCCGCAGGAGCCGCCTCGCGTGCCGCCGGTGCTTCAGCGCCGCTTGCCCCGGCCTCAGCACCATGAACCTGTCCGAACTCTTCATCCGCCGTCCCGTGATGACGGTGCTGCTCAACGCCGCCATCGTGCTGGCCGGCGTCATCGCCTACCGCAGCATTCCTGTCGCGGCCCTGCCCAGCTACGACACGCCGGTGATCAACGTTTCCGCTTCCTTCCCTGGCGCCAACCCCGAGACCATGGCCAGTTCGGTAGCGCTGCCCCTGGAAAAGCAGTTTCAGACGATTCCTGCGCTGAAGATCATCAGTTCCACCAGCACACTGGGCAATACGTCGCTCACACTGGAATTCGAAGAGGGCCGCAACGTGGACGCCGCCGCGGTCGACGTGCAGGCGGCGCTGTTGCGCGCGCAGCGCTCCCTGCCGCCGGACATGACCGCCACGCCAGCCTACCGCAAGGTCAATCCGGCGGACGCACCGGTGTTGTTGATTGCCTTGACATCGCCCTCCCTGACGCCGTCAGACATACAAGACTACGCCGAACACCTGATCTCGCCCACCTTGTCGACCATCGACGGCGTGGCCCAGGTCAACGTTTACGGTACCAAGCGCTACGCGGTTCGGGTGCGCGTCATGCCCGATGCGCTGGCGGCGCGCAACATCGGGCTGGACGAACTCAGCGCCGCGCTGCGCGCCGCCAATGTCAACACGCCCGTGGGGACGTTTGATGGCGCGCACCAGACGCTGACGCTGCAGGCGAACCGGCAACTGAGCAGCGCGGCCGATTTCGCGCAACTCATCGTCAGCAACCGCAACGGCAACCCGGTGCGACTCAAGGACGTGGCCAATGTCGAAGACAGCGTGGAAACCGTCAAGACCTGGGCCACCCTCAACGGGGAAAACTCGATCACCCTGGCGATCCAGCGCCAACCCGGTGCCAACACCGTGCGCGTCGTGGACGCGGTGAATGCAGCACTGCCGGGCCTGCGCAGCCAGATGCCGCAGTCCATCGCCATGACGCCGGTGAATGACCGCTCGGTTTCGATCCGCGATGCCTTGCACGACGTCACGCTCACCCTGATGGGAACGATCGGCCTCGTGGTGCTGGTGATTTTCCTGTTCCTGCGCCGCTTCGTCGCCACCGTCATCCCCACGCTGTCGCTGCCGGTGTCGCTGATCGGTGCGGTGGCCCTGCTCTGGGGCTTTGGCTACAGCCTGGACAACATCTCGCTGCTCGGACTCACGTTGGCCGTGGGTCTTGTGGTGGACGACGCCATCGTGATGCTGGAGAACATCATCCGTCACGTGGAAGACGGCGTCCCCCCGTTCCAGGCGGCGCTGCGCGGTTCGCGCGAAGTGGGCTTCACCATCATCTCGATCTCCACCTCGCTGATCGCGGTGTTCATCCCGATCTTCTTCATGCCGGGCGTCATCGGCCTGCTGTTTCACGAGTTCGCCGTGGTCGTGGGGTTGGCCATCCTGGTCTCGGCCTTTGTCTCGCTGACGCTGGTGCCCATGCTGGCGAGCCGCTTCCTGTCCGACGAGGCGCACAAGAAGCGCCCGGGCATGCTGGTGCGCGCCTTCGAGCACGGCTTTGACCGCCTGCTGGCCAGCTACACCCGTACCCTGGATTCAGCCTTGCGGCACCGCAAACTGGTGTTGCTGGTGGCCGCGCTGACCTTCATCGCCACGGCCTGGTTGTTCGTGGTGATCCCCAAGGGCTTTTTCCCGGAAGAAGACATTGGCCAGATCCAGGTCTCGACCGAGGCGTCGGAAGACACCTCGTTCCCCGAAATGGTGCGTCTGCAGGAGTCGGTCGCCACGCTGTTTCGGGGCGACGCCAACGTGGCCGCCGTGAGTTCCTTCAACGGCGGCTCCGGCGCACAGAACACGGGCCGCATGTTCGTCACCCTCAAGGTGCGCAGCGAGCGTGTGGCGATGAAGCAGGTGATCGAAGGCATGCGCAAGAAGCTGCGCGGCGTGGCCGGCATCAGCGTCTTCATGCGCCCGGTGCAGAACCTGCAACTCGGCGGACGCCCAAGCAAGGCGCAGTACCAGTACATCCTGCAGAGCGTGCGCGCCGACGAGCTCTATGACTGGGCCGTGAAGCTGCAGGACAAGCTGCGCGGCGACCCGCTGTTTCGCGACGTCACCAGCGACGCCCAGCTGCGCGGATTGCAGGCACAGCTCAAGATCGACCGGGACCGGGCCAACACCCTGGGCGTCTCCATCGACGCCGTGCGCTCTGCGCTGTTCAGCGCCTTCGGCGAACGCCAGGTGTCGACCATTTATCTGGCGACCGACAGCTACATGGTGATCATGGAAGTGGCGCCCGAGGCCAAACTCGACGAGAGCGCGCTCGGCGGCATCTACGTGCGCTCCAGCAACGGCGCCCTGGTGCCGGTATCGAGCTTCGCCACAGTGGAACGCAAGGTCGGTCCGACGTCGATCAACCACGTCGGCCAGTTGCAGGCGGTGACGGTCTCGTTCAATCTGGCGCCAGGCGCTGCCCTGGGCGACGCCACGGAAAAGATCGACCAGGCGCGTGATGCCATCAGGTTGCCGAGTTCCATCATCACCCGCTATGGCGGCGACGCCGCGGTGTTCCAGAGCTCGCAGGGCAGCCAGGCCATCCTGATCATCGCCGCCCTGCTGGTGATCTACGTGTTGCTGGGCGTGCTGTACGAGAGCTACATCCACCCGATCACGATCTTTGCCGGACTGCCCTCCGCCGCCGTCGGGGCGCTGGCCACGCTGATGATCTTCGACCAGGACCTGACGCTGATCGCCACCATCGGCATCCTGCTGCTGATCGGCATCGTAAAGAAGAACGCCATCATGATGATCGACTTTGCACTGGAGGCGCAGCGCCATCACGGGATGTCGGCCGAGCAGGCCATCCACGAGGCCTGCGTGCTGCGTTTTCGCCCCATCATGATGACCACCTTGGCAGCGCTCATGGGCGCGCTGCCGATCGCGCTGGGCATAGGCGCGGGTGCCGAGTTGCGCCAGCCGCTGGGACTGGCGGTGGTTGGTGGCCTGGTGTTTTCCCAGGCCGTGACGCTGTACATCACGCCCGTGATCTACCTGGCACTGGACCGTTTCAGCGGCAAGGGACCGGTAACCGTGCCTGAGGACAAACTGGTCTGAGCCCATGCGGCCTTAAAATGACCGCCTCGGCGCTTCGCCGCCGCAACACGAGGTCCGCAATGGATGAGTTGCCTGACGTCCCGTCGCTTTCGGCCGAGCGCCGCACGCGCCATGAACTGCGCGTGCTTTTCCCCGCGGCCTGTGCCGCCTTGCAGCCTTTTTTCGACCCTGCCACCCTGTGGGCCGGACAGTCGCACGAGCATCTGGCGCTGCGCACGCTGAAGGAGCAGTTCCCGCAACTCACGGCACAGGATTCGTTTCTGGTGGTCAGCACCGCCAAACGCCTGTTTGCCACCGGTCAACCGGGCACCGCCATAGCCCCATGACACTCCCCCTGCGCACCAAACAGCAAGCTGCGGCCGGCTGCGCGCCATCGGAAAGCCAACATGTTTGAATCAGCCGAAATTGGTCACCGCATTGGCAAGGCCATGTACCGCGAATCCGTGCCCGGCTTGCGCGCGGCGCTGCTCGAGGCGCAGGTCGGCCTGCATGAGAACGGCAAGATCCCGGTGGTGGTCTTGATCAGCGGTCAGGATGGCGCCGGCAAGGGCGAAACCATCAACGTCCTGTACCAGTGGATGGACCCGCGGTTTCTGGCCACCATGGCGTTCTCGGAACCCACGGATGAGGAGCGCGAGCGCCCGGCCATGTGGCGCTACTGGCGCGCCTTGCCGCCCAAGGGACGCATCGGCATCTTTGCCGGCTCCTGGTATTCCGAACCCATACGCCAGCGCATCCAGGGCGAAATCTCCCTGAAAGAACTCGACGCCCGGGCCGACCAGATCAACCGCTTTGAAGCCATGCTGGTGAACGAGGGGGCACTGGTGCTGAAGTTCTGGTTTCACCTGACCAAGGAAGGGCAGAAGACTCGCCTCAAGGCGCTGGAGAGCGACCCGCGCACCGCCTGGCGTGTGACCCAGTGGAACTGGGACCGGCTCAAGACCTATGACCAGTTGCAGGACGTTGCGGGCCATTTTCTGCGCATGACGAATACGCCCTGGGCGCCCTGGGCGATTGTGGAGGGCACGGACGACCGCTATCGGTCGCTGACGGTGGGTCAGACCCTGCTGGCGGCCTTGCAGAAAAAGCTCGCCAGCAAGCAAAAACAGGCCTCGCCTGTGGCGCCCATGGTGCGCGTCGATGCCGACGGGCGCAACGTGCTGTCCGAGATTGACCTGACACTCACGCTCGCGGCCAAACCCTATGCCACGGCGCTGGCCAAATGGCAGGGTCGTCTTTCCGAACTGCTGCGCGACCCGCGCTTTCAGGGGCGCTCGCTGGTCTGCGCCTTCGAGGGCGCAGACGCCGCCGGCAAGGGCGGCGCCATCCGGCGCGTGGGCGCGGCGCTGGACGCACGCCAGTACCAGGTGACACCGGTGGCAGCCCCGACCGAAGAAGAACGCGCACAGCCCCATTTGTGGCGCTTCTGGCGCCATTTGCCGCGCCTGGGAAAGGTGGCGATCTTCGACCGCACCTGGTACGGCCGGGTGCTGGTGGAGCGGGTGGAAGGCTTTTGCACCGAGGCCGACTGGATGCGCGCTTACAGCGAAATCAACGACTTCGAACACGAACTCGCCGATGCCGGCGTGATCGTGGTGAAGTTCTGGCTGCAGATCAGCCAGGAGGAACAGCTGCGGCGCTTCAAGGAGCGGGAGCAGGTGGCGTTCAAGCGCTTCAAGATCACCGACGAAGACTGGCGCAACCGGGACAAATGGGATGCCTACCAGCACGCCATTTGCGACATGGTGGAACGCACCAGCACGGGCAACGCGCCTTGGACCTTGGTGGAGGCCAACGACAAGAACTATGCCCGCGTGAAGATACTGCGCACGCTGTGCGAACGCATCGCGGCGGAACTGAACAGCAAGCGCAAACCCGGCGCGCTCCCGAAGGCGGCAAAGCCGGCCAAGGCCGCCAAGCACGACAAGCCGGCCGGCAAGTCACCGAAAAATTAGCCGGCTACAGTCGGGTCGGCGGGCGCAGGCGTCACGCTCGCCAGCGCGGCGCTGACCTCGCGCTCGTCCAGGCCGTACATGTCGGCAAACTCGGCCAGCGTCTTGCCGCTGCTCTGAAAAGCCCGGATCAGTGCGTCCTGCTTGGCCATTTTCTGATCGTATTCGGCCAGGGCGTCTTCCAGCGGAAGGTTGGCCTGGGGGTCGTTGGTCTGCACCCGGGCCAGGTAATCCTGGCGCGTCAGGCCGGAAGCCAGGAAGGCGGTGATCAGTTGTTGGCGCAGCTTGGGCCGCAGGTCTTCCCTGGAGCGGGCCTGGCGGCGTCGGAACAGTTCCATCAAGGCCTGATGCACATGCTCGGGCGCCACGTCGCCGACCGGTTCGCCTTGCAGGTCATGGCGCTTCTTGCCTGCCGCGACGCTTTGCAGGTAGCGCGCCGAGCGCGTATGCACCCCCAGCGCCGCCTTCAGGCTGTCGCGGGTGAAGACCTCCGGATGGCCGGCCAGCAGTTCCTGAAACACCCCGAGCTTGAGCGGCAGGAATTCGCCACCAAACAGCCGAGGGTAGAGTTCAAACAGTTTTTCCAGCACCGGCTGCACCGGAGTGGAACGTGCGGGCTTTTTCGTTGGGCCTTCGGCCGGGGTGGTCGCGTCAGGGGACACGGTGGGTTCTGCAGCAGTGAATGTCATGGATTAAATCGGTGAAGCAACCCACGATTGTCGGCGAAGTTGCAAAACCGAGGCGCCTGGCGTCACGAGGCACCGTCTGCAGCGCTGCTCCGTTACCATGGGCACACCACTTTCAACCCTCGCTTTCACAGGAAATTTCCATGCAATACCGCCATCTCGGCAAAAGCCAGCTTCAGGTTTCCGCGCTCTGTCTGGGCGCCATGATGTTCGCCGATCAGACCGACGCGGCCGAGGCCGGCCGCATCGTGGCGCACGCGCGCGAGCAGGGCGTGAATTTCATCGACACCGCCGACGCCTACTCCAAGGGAAGGTCGGAAACCATGGTCGGTGAACTGCTGCAGGGCACGCGCAACGACTGGATCCTGGCCACCAAGCTGGGCAACAAGATGACGCAGCGACCGAATGAAGGCGACTACTCGCGCACCTGGATGCTGCGCGAATGCGAAGCCAGCCTGCGGCGTCTGGCCACGGACTACATCGACATCTACTACCTGCACTTCGACCGCAATGACATGAACCTGGAGGAGCCCTTGCGCGCACTTGACCTGCTGCTGCGCGCCGGCAAGATCCGCTACTGGGGTGTGTCGAATTTTCGCGGCTGGCGCATCGCCGAAGTGGTGCATCTGGCACGCCAACTGAACATGCCAGGACCTGTGGTCTGTCAGCCGTACTACAACCTGCTCAATCGCCTGCCCGAGGTGGAAGTGCTGCCGGCTTGCGCGCACCATGGCCTGGGCATCGTGCCCTACAGCCCGATCGCGCGCGGCGTGCTGTCCGGCAAATACGCGCCCGGCAGCCGGCCGGCAGCGGACAGCCGCGCCGGGCGCGGCGACAAGCGCATGCTGGACACGGAGTTTCGCGAAGAATCATTGCGCATCGCGCAAACGCTGAAGCTGCATTGCGACAACAAAGGCGTGGCCTTGAGCCACTTTGCCACCGCCTGGGTGCTGGCGAACCGGCGCGTCAGTTCGGTCATCGCCGGGCCGCGCACGCTGGCGCAATGGCAGGACTATTTCGGCGCACTCGATTGCGTCATCGACGCGGCGGACGAGACGCTGGTGGATTCGCTGGTGCCGCCGGGTCACCCCTCGACACCGGGCTATACCGACCCGGCCTATCCGCTCAACGGTCGCTAGCAGCTTTTCAAAAAGCTGACCACCGGGTCCAGTTGCGCGGCCACGTTGAGCGCCGGCGCGTGGCCACAGCCTGGCACCTCAATCACGTGCAGCAGGCCCTTGGCACCGGGCCCGCGCAGGCGCATGCGTGCCACTGTTTGCGGCAGCACCAGGTCCGACTCGGCGCCGCGCAACAGCAGCACCGGAACCTCGACCGCGTCGTAATGCGCCCAGATCAGGTAGTCGTCGGGATGGTGCGTGAACTGCTGCACCATGGCCGGGTCGTAATGCGGCGTGACGCGGCCGTCGGGCAAGCGGCGCGTCGAGGTCTCTGCCAGCCGGCGCCACTGCGCGTCGGTCAGCTGCCCATAGGGTTGGTAGACCTGACGGAAGAAAGCCTCCAGTTCCATCACCGTGGCAAACGCCGGCGGCTTGCCGGCATAGGCCTTGATGCGCTCGATCGCCGGCTGGGCCAGCTCGGGCGCGTTGTCGTTGAGCACCAGGCTGCGGATGCGACCCTTGAGCTGCGGCTGGGTCAGGGCGCCGGCGCACAGCATGCCGATGGCCCCACCCATGGAGGTGCCCACCCAATGCGCCTGCTCGATGCCGAGTTGGCCAAGCAGCTCGGCCGCGATGCGCGCATAGAACGCCAGACAGTACTCCTGCGCCGGCAGCGGGCTCCACTGGCTTAAGCCCCGGCCTATGGTATCGGGACAAATGACCCGGTAATGCGGGCTCAGACGCTGCGCCAGTTCGTCCATGTCGCGCCCGGTGCGCGCCAGGCCATGCCAGGCAATCACCGTTTCGCTGTGCTGCGCACCCCATTCGGTGTAATGAATTTCGCGCCCGGCGCAGGTCAGGTAGTTGGATGTCATTGGCATGGCGCGTCCCCCGTGTCGAATCGCCTTGGAGCTGATCAGTGAACCGTCATCGCTGGTCGCAGTGCGCCCGGGCTCACTGCGGTATCGCCACCGCGTTGCCGCTGAAGCCGATGGCGTCAGCCGCAGCCGGTGCGGCCGCGATGGCGGGCACGTTCAAGGCAGTGATGGCCGGCGCGGCGCCGGGCACACCGCCGCGTGCCGTCGTGCGCACCACCTGGCTGGGCGGCAGTGCCGCGCCGCTCGTCAGATGCGCGTACATGGCATTCATGGCCTGGGTGAAGTAGGCATGCAGCGGCACATAGCGCGTGTCGAATCCGGAGAAAGGGATGAAGGAATCGAAGTGCTGGGCGTTCGTGACCTCGATGTACCGCAGTTTGCTGTTGGCCCCCTCGACCAGATGGTTCCAGGCGGTGTAGGCGCGCTCGGAGTTGTTCACCGGCAGCAAGGCGTCGCTGCGCCCCGCCACCATGATCGTCGGCTTGCCACGCAGATTGCCATTGAGCAGGACTTCGGCGATGCCGGCACGCACGGCGTCGCTTTGCGCCTTGGTCGGAACTGTGGCCGCGCCCAAAGACGCGCCCGAGATGCTGTCCACACCCGTCACCAGGGCGCGCTGGCACAGCGCGCTGTCCAGCGCAAAGTCGGCCTTGCCGCTCGACGGAGAAACCGCCAGCGGCCAGGACTTGGCGCCGCCGACCGAGTCGTTGTACACGACTGTGGCGGGCGAACCGTTGGCCGTTCCGTTGCCAATGGCATAGGTGGCGGCCTTGGCGGCTGCGCCCACAGCGACCGGAGAACCGGTGGCGTCGACTGCAGCCAGACTGACCCCGCACAGGTTGTCCGCCACGCTGAAGCGGCCGTAGGCGTTGGTGTACATCGCCGCAATGATGGGCGCGTTGCCCAGGGCGTACATGGCGTTATGCATGACGTCGTTGTCTGCGGTGAAGCCGTAGGCGCGCAGCTTGAGCAGCGCGTCAGCCGACTGCTCCGCCGTGGTCGCACCGGCCACCAGACCCTTGGCCGCGAGGGCCGCGCAGCGATTGGCCGCACGCGGGTTCATGCCGGTGAGCGACATGTAGTTGAACACCGAGACCTCGGCCATGGTGGCGGATGTCGCCAAAGCCGCGCAGGGCTGGTACAGGTTGGCGAGCGTGAAGTAGTCGGCCAGCGACTTGCCGTAGCCGACCACCGCCGCACCGGCGAACTGCACGCCATAGCCGGCCGTGGTGTTCGGCTGGGCGCTGGGCTCGAAGGCCACCACGCCGCCGATGATGCCCGCGGTGTCCTGCTCGGCGGCGCGCAACACCGCGGCGCCACCATTGGACACCGAGGCCGCGATGATCACGGTATTGGCGGCGGTGAAGCGCACGCCTTTGCCGTTGCCCAAGGCGTCGGCGTATTCCTCGTTCAACGCGTACAGCGCATAGCGGGCTGCGGCCAGGGTATCGGTGCCCCAATCCTTCTCCGGATTGATTTGCGAGTGGGCATGCTTGAGCGCGAGCCGGTTCGGGAATGCCTGACTGAAAACTGCGCGCGCCGCGTCGCTTAGGTTGGCAGCGAATTGCGTCAGCGCACCGGCCACGCTGCGCGTGGCGCGCGTTCCATCGAAGCGGTTCACGCTGTCGTCGCTGGGGTCATATACGCCGACGCCCTTGCCGGCGTCGGTCAGGGCCACGGCGCAACCGCGCTTCAGGCCCCACTCGCCTGCCGTCGCGATGGCACCATAGACGCCGCGCGAGCCAGACGATGGCGCCAGCACGATGCAAGGTGCATTCACATTGAAGCTGTCCGGAATCTGGATCGCCATGGCCACGTTCTTGCGGCCCGTGCCATCGTCCAGCGTGCCCGTGTACTCCACCCCAGGCACCAGCCCCTCGCCCAGCGTGCTGTTGCCGGCGAGATCAATATTGGGCCCGAACAGCAGGCCAAAGCCGCCCTTGACCGAGTTGTCCACCAGTCCGCGGTAGTTGGACTGCAGAGCGTTGCGGCGCAGCTCGTCGACCGTCGGCGCCAGGGGATTCGCATAGACGGGCGTGGCCGCCGTGTTCACCAGACCACTCTTGCCCAGGCCGCCGGTCAGCAGGTCCTGCGTCGCGGCTGTGCTGCCCGTGCCCACGACTGTCGCGCGGTAGGCCACGCGCGCCAAGGGATTGGCGCCGACGGGGAGTTGGTTGATCTGCGGGTCGGAGCCGCCACAACCACTCAGCGCCACGCCGCCGAGCAGCGTCGCCAGCAGGGCCGCCGGCGTACGGTTGGCAAATACTTTGGTCTGGTTCATCGTCATGTCCCCTAGAGTTGTATCGACAAAGAATCGGTTTCAGGCTTTCGCCCGACCCGCACGCAAACGCCCCACCACACCCGTGGGAAAGTAGTAAACCGACAGCACAAACAACAAGCCCAGCCAGAGCAGCCAGCGGTCCGGCGAGAGCAGCGCGCTCAGCACGGGAACCGATGCCGTGGCGTCGCTGGCCAGGCGCAGCAGGTCTTGCAGGTAGCTTTGCGCCACCAGGAACAGCGCCGCGCCAATGGCCGCGCCGTAGATCGTTCCCATGCCGCCGATGACCACGATGAGCAGCACGTCCATCATGATTTCAAAGGACAGCGAGGTGTCGGGTCCGTTGTAGCGCAGCCAGAGCGCCAGCATGGCGCCGGCGACGGTGGCGAACAGGGCAGACAGCACGCTGGACAGCGTGCGGTACACCACCACGCGGTAGCCTATGGCCTCGGCCCGGAACTCGTTCTCGCGGATCGCCTGCAGCACCCGACCGAAAGGCGAATTCACGATGCGCAGCAGCGCCAGCAGCAAGCCCAAGGCCAGCACGAACAGCAGGTAATAGCAGATGATGTGCCCGTCGATCGTCACCCCCAGCACCGGTTCGTCGAACAACTCGAAGTTCGGCGACAGCCAGTCCGGCAGCTTGAAGGACAGGCCGTCCTCGCCGCCGGTGAAGTCGGACAGCTGCGAGGCCAGGGTCTGGAAGGCCGAGGCCACGGCCAGGGTGATCATGGCAAAGAAGATGGCGCGCACGCGCAGCGAAAACAGCCCCACCGCCAGCGACAGCAGCAGCGACAGCGCCAGCGCGCCGGCGAGGCCCAGGCCCAGCGCAGCCCAGGTCGGGCCCAAATTGGTCGTGGCGATGGCGATGCCGTAGGCCCCAATGCCGAAGAACATGGTGTGGGCAAAGCTGACGATACCGGTATAGCCCAGCAGCAGGTCAAAGCTGGCCACCAGCACCACGAACACCAGCACCTTGGCCGCCACGCTCAGCGGCTTCACGCCCGGAAAAATGAAGGGTGTGAGCGCCAGCGCCAGCAGCAGGCCTACGAGCAGCACTGCGAGCACGCGGCTGCGCGGAAAGTCATTGGAGATCAGTCGGTTCAGCATCAATTTGCCCTTAGCGATTGGCCACGGGGTAGACGCCCTGGGGGCGCCACAGCAGCACCGCCACCATGAGCGCGATGTTGGAAAACAGCGCCACCTTCGGCAACAGAAAGCCGGTGTAGTTGGCCATGAGCCCCACCAGCAACGCGCCGATGAGCGCGCCGCCGGTGGAGCCCAGACCGCCGATGATGATGACGATGAAGATCAGCACGTTCACCTGCGCGCCCATCTGCGGCACCACGTTCTGCTGGTACAGACCCCACATCACGCCGCCCAGGCCGGCCAGCGCACTGCCCACCACGAACACGCCAATGAACAGGCGCCGGATGCGGTAGCCCAGAGACTCGACCATCTCGCGGTCCTGCACACCGGCGCGGATCAGCAGGCCGATCTTGGTGCGCGCCAGCACCCAGACCTGCAGCGCAAACACCGCCAGTCCCACCACCACGGCCAGCAGCCGGTAGCGTTCGACCGCAGCGTCGCCCAGCAGGATGGAGCCGCGCATGGCCTCTGGCAGCGGTAGCGCGATCTGCAGCGGGCCCCAGACCACCTTGATGAGTTCCTCGCCGATGATCATGCCGCCCATGGTGATGAGGATCTGCTTCAGGTGCTGGCCATAGACCGGGCGCACGATGAAGCGCTCGAACGCCAGGCCCACGGCCGCCGCGACCAGCATGGCCACGACCATGGCCGAGAACACGGCCAGCAGGTTGCGCCAGAGTTCGGGTGAGCCGGTCCAGTCGCCCATGGCGCCGAGCACGCTGGTGGCGACGAAGGCACCCAGGGCGATGAACACGCCGTGGCCGAAATTCAGCACGTCCATGAGGCCGAACACCAGGGTCAGACCGGATGCGATGATGAAGACGATCATGCCCATGGCAAGACCCGCCACCGTGAGCGTGACCCAGGTGGAGGCCGAGCCCACCAGTGGCAGGGCAAACAGCGCCAGCAAGGGCACGAGCAGCAGCGGCTTCCAGTCGAAATCCTGGGTGATCTTGTTCATAGAGCCAGTCCCAGCAGCGAGCGCTGCAAGCCTTCGTCTGCGGCCAGCTCGGCCATGGAGCCGGCGTGCACCACGACGCCGTTGTCCATCACCGCCACGCGGTCACCGAGACGCTTGGCGAAGTTGATGTTTTGCTCGACCAAAAGAATCGTCACGCCGCTTTGCTTGAGCTGCGAAAAAGCGTCGATCATGTTGTTGATCATGACCGGCGCCAGGCCCTTGCTCGGCTCGTCGATGAGCAGCAGGTCGCGCGGTTCGACGATGGCGCGCGACACCGCCAGCATCTGCTTTTGCCCGCCCGACAGTTTGCCCGCCGGGTGCTTCCAGAATTTCTCCACCGCCGGGAACAGTTTGAAAATCCATTGCAGCCTTGCTTCGTCCATCTGGCCCGCGTTGCTTGCCGCTCGCGCCGCCAGCAGCATGTTTTCCTGCACCGTGAGGTCGGAAAAGATGCCCATGTTTTCCGGCACGTAGGCGATGTTCAGACCGGCGATCTGCGGCGTGGGCAGGGCCGTGATGTCCTGGCCCTTGAACCGGATGCTCCCCTTGGAAGCGCGCCACAGGCCCATGATGCTGCGCAGCGTGGTGGTCTTGCCCGCGCCGTTGCGCCCCAGCAGCATGGTGAGTTGCCCCTGCGGCACGACGAGGTCGACGCCGTGCAGGATGTGGTAGGCGCCGATGTGCGTGTGCACGCCGCTGAGCTCGAGCAGATTGGCACTCATTGGGGATCCTTCGCGACGCCGAGATAAGCTTCCTGCACGACCGACGAGGCCATGACGTCGGCCGGAAGCCCATCGGCCACCAACGAGCCGTTGTGCAGCACGATGATGCGGTCAGCCAGTTCGCGCACCACGTCCATCTTGTGTTCCACCAGCAGAATGGTCTTGCTGCGATCCTTCTTCAGTTCCCGGATGAGGTTCAGGATGACCGGCGCCTCGTCGTGGCTCATGCCTGCCGTGGGCTCATCAAACATGTAGACCGCGGGCTCCAAAGCCATGAGCAACGCCACTTCGAGCTTGCGCTGATCCCCGTGCGGCAGGCTGGCCACAGGAACGTCCTGCTGCGCCGCCATGGAAACGGAAACCAGGATCTCATGGGCGCGGGCCGTGAGAGCGCCGTGATCGCTCCAGATGCTCCACAGGTTCAGTCCGCGGCGGTGCGCACCAGGCCGACTGGCCTGCACCGCCAGGCGCACGTTTTCCAGCACGCTCAGGTTGGGGAAAAGGTTCGTCAACTGAAAGGCCCGACCCAGCCCGGCGTGCGTGCGCGCCGAAGCGCTCAGTCCCGTCAGGTCGCGGCCACGCAGACTGACCCGCCCGGCAGTGGCCTTGAGTTGCCCGGAGATCAGGTTGAAGTACGTGGTCTTGCCAGCGCCATTCGGGCCGACGATGGCGGTCAACGTACCCGCTGCAAATTTGCAGGAGACAGCGTTCACCGCCACGTGCCCGCCGAAGCGCACCGTGAGATCCTGGGTTTCAAGCATGTTGGATCGCCTCGTCAGCGATGGGTTGTCGATTGGGAGAATCTTCACGTCTTCGCGAGCCGTCGGCTCATGCGAAAACCGCTCGTCACTGCGAGGCCGCAGGCCGCGGCAGTCCATGCTGGATTGCCACGTCGCTTACGCGCCTCGCAATGACGGTCCAGGCCGTGATTTCGCCTGATCGGGCTTAGCGTTTATTCCTGATCGGAACGGCCATCTCTTCGGCCTTGATCTCGCGCACCAGTTCCGGCACGCCCCAGGCAAAGGCCGGGTCGACCTTGATCTTGAAGTGGTACATGCTCTGCATGGCCTGGTGGTCTTCCTTGCGGAACGTCATCTTGCCCTTGGGCGTGTCAAAGCTCATGCCTTCCATGACCTTGATCAGTCCGTTGGTGGCGGTGTCGCCCTTGGTGGCCTTGAGTGCCGTCACCACCGCCATCGCGGCGGAGAAACCGCCGGCGGTGAAGAAGTCCGGCGGCGTCTTGAACTGCTTGTAGTGCTGGGCCACCATGGCCTCGTTCACCGGGTTCTTGGGGATGCCGAAGTAGTAGTAGGCCGCGCCCTCCATGCCGGGGAACTGCTTGTACGCCGTCATGGCGGGCAGGATGTTGCCACCGGTGGCGATTTCGATGCCGTGGCGTTTCAGGTCCATGTCGGCGATCTTGAACGGGTTGCCGCCGGCCCAGATGATGAAGATCACCTTGCGTCCGGGCAGCGCCTTGAGCTTGTCAATGATGCGCTGGCCGCCGGCGGTGAAGTCGGTGGTCGCCGGTGGCAGGTACTCCTCATGCACCAGCTTGGCCTTCTTCAGCGCCTCCTTGAAGGCCTTCACGCCGTCACGGCCAAAGGCGGAATCCTGCGCCATGGTGACGATGCTCACGCCTTCCTTGTCCTGCGCCACGGCGTTGGCAATGGCGTCCTGGCTGGAGTTGCGCCCGGTGCGGAAGATGTACTTGTTCCACTTGTCACCGGTGATGCTGTCGGCCACGGCCGGTTCGACCAGCAGGATCTTCTTGTACTCCTCTGCCACGGGCAGCATGGCCAGGGCCACGGGCGAAGCCGTCGGTCCCACGGCCAGGTCGACCTTGTCGTCGCCATAGGCGGCGGCCAGCAGGCTCTTGCCCAGATCGGGCTTGCCCTGGTCGTCCTTCTCGATCACCACCAGCTTCTTGCCGGCCACCATCATGCTACCCTGGGTGGCGTAGTCCAGGCCCATCATGAAGCCGGTCTGCGTCTGCTTGCCGTACGCTTCCAGCGCGCCGGTCTTGCTGTAGATGTGGGCGATCTTGATTTCCTTGGACTGGCCAAAAGCCGGTGCGGCAATGGCCGCGGCCAGGGTGGCCAGTGCGATCAGGGTGCGACGATGCATGGGAATGTCTCCTTGTGGTGGTAGACAGACTACGCAGCTAACGTGCCAGCGCGCAAGTGCTTGATTTCAAAGAAGCCGTCAGTGTTTTGACAAACCAATTGCCTTTATTTCAGACATTTAAACCATCCGAAATACAGTCATTTGTCTTTATTTAATACAGGGTTTACCAGACGTCCATAGAGCGTGGCGCGCGCGATTCTCAGCATCCGCGCCACTGCCAGCTTGTTGCCGCCGGTGGCTTGCATGGCTGCGGCAATGGCGCGCTGTTCGAGTTCCGCCACCTGCTCGGCCAGCGGGCGCAGCAGGTCGGAATCCGAAGCCTGCGGCGTCGGCACCAGAGCTGGGGCAAGGTCGGCAACGCCTGACTGGCGCAACACTTCGCGCAACTGCGCGGCGTCGAGTCGGTCGGAATCGCCGCGCAGCACCGCCTGCTCCAGGGTGTTGCGCAGTTCGCGAATGTTGCCGCGCCAGCTTTGCCCGGCCAGCAGCGCCAGCGCGTCGGCCGTGAGCTCGGGCGGCGGCGTGCCGCGTTGCGCCATGTCCTCGGCCAGCACTTCCACCAGCGCCGGTATGTCGCTGCGCCGCTCGCGCAGCGCCGGGACACGGATCGGCAGCACATTCAGGCGGTAATAAAGGTCCTCGCGAAAACGGCCTTCGCGCACCAGCGCCACCAGATCGCGCGAGGTGGCGGCAATGACACGCGCGTCGAAGGGCAGCAGGCGATTCGAACCCAGGGGCTCGATTTCCCCCTCCTGCAGCGCGCGCAGCAGCTTGGCCTGCAGGCTCAGCGGCATGTCGCCGATTTCATCCAGGAACAGCGTCCCGCCGTCGGCCAATTTGAACTTGCCGTCGCGCCCTTTGCGTTCGGCACCGGTGTAGGCGCCGGGAGCGACGCCAAAGAACTCCGCCTCAAGCAGGGTTTCCGGCACAGCCGCAATGTTCAGTCCCACAAACGGGCCGTTGGCCCGACTGGAGGCCGCATGGATGGCGTGCGCCAGCAGTTCCTTGCCGGTACCGGTCTCACCCAGCAACAGCACGGGTGACGTCGACTGCGCAGCCTTGCGCGCCTGGCGCTTGACCTCCACGGCCGCCGGGCTGGCGCCTACAAAGCTGGCGAAGGTGTATTTGGCACGGCGCTGACCCAGCAGGTTTTGCTTGCGCTGGGTGGCCAGTTCGCGCCGGGTGTCGTCGAGTTCGCGCTGCAAGGCGCTGACCTTGCCCATGAACGGCTGGAGCGTGGTCTCGGGATGATCGAACAACACAATGCCCAGGGCACCGATCACCTGGCCTTCGTCATCACGCAGCGGAATGCGCGACACCACAAAGGTGCCGGCGCGGTTCGTCAGCAGGTCGATCAATATCGCCTTGCCGGTACGCAACACCTGGTGCATCTGCGTGTTCTGCACGACCGAGGACACGGGGTGGCCGACAAAATCCTCTTCCCGGGCGTAGCCCAGGGCGGGCAGGAAACGTCGGTACTGGTCGTTGATCCAGACCACGCGCGCTTCGCGGTCCACCAGCAGCATGCCTTCGCTGGCGTTGGCAAACAGGTCGAACATGGAGCGCGCCGCCAACTCCAGAATGCTCTGTGCATCGCGCGGCAACGCTGCCGACGCGGCGCTGAGCAAGGATTCGGGCGCATGCGGCAGGGACATGGGGTGATATTACCCCGGCAACAACTGGGCGCCAGGGCCAGTGCATCACTCCGAGCGAAGTTGCACGCCCCGGAACGCCGGCGGGTGCGGCGGGCGGGTGCGGCGGGCGGCTACGCGGCGTTGCGCTGCGCTGCCCGGACCGCGCGGGCCTCTACGGCCTGTGCCCAGCGCGCCTTGGATTCCGGATAAATCAGTGTTTCTTCCAGGGCAATGTGGCCCCGCACCAGTTCGAGAAACACCTCGACGTAATGCTGAAATTCCGCATCGTCCAGCCAGTTGTTGCCCAAGGCAATGGCGCGCAACTGCGGCGCCAGTTCCAACCAGTTCTCCTCGATCCAGCCATGGTCCTGCTGCAGGCTGCTCACGGCAGTGGCCAACTCCGCGTTGCCGCCTACCAGCAGCAGCGGAAAGACATTGCGCTCTTCGTCCAGGTGGTGCTGGCGCGATGTGCCGGAAAAGAAGGCTTCAATGGCTCCTGCCAGTTGCTGTGCCTTGGCGTCCACGCCGTTCGCCGCTACGTGCTTGGCCAATTCCGCCAAATCATTCAAATGCGAACTGATCTGCTGGTGGCAGCTGTCCAGGGCCTCAAAATTCACGGTGTCGGCAACAGCTTTCATCGGGGATCTCCATAAGAAGTGCACCCCGATTATCAGCAGCCGCTTTGCACTGATCTTGAGCCAAGTCAATGGCCCTCCGGATACCCTCATCTGGCAGCTGCCGGCATTTTCAGCACCGCTGTTTCGCTGGCCAGACGCGTGATGCGCGCCCAGTCGCCCTGCGCCATGGCGTCCGCTGGTACCAGCCAGGAGCCGCCCACGCACACCACATTGGGCAAAGCCAGAAAATCGGCGGCGTTTTGCAGCGTGATGCCGCCCGTCGGGCAAAACCGGATCTCGCCAAACGGCCCGCTCCAGGCCTTGAGCATGGCGAGCCCCCCTGCCTGCAGGGCCGGGAAAAATTTGAGCTGCGTGAAGCCGTCTTCCATCGCCATCATGATTTCGCTGCCCGTGGCCACACCCGGCAGCAGCGGCAGATCCAAGTCGCGGCAGGCTTGGCCGACGCGCGAGGTATAGCCCGGGCTCACGGCAAAGCGCGCGCCGGCACTGTGCGCGGCCAGCGCCTCGGCCGGACTGCGCACCGTGCCGGCCCCCAGCACCGCCTCGGGCACCTGGCGCGCAATGGCTTCCATGCAAGCCAGCGCCTGCGGTGTGCGCAGCGTCACCTCCAGCATGCGCACGCCACCGGCCACCAGGGCCCGCGCCAAGGGGACGGCGTGGGCCACGTCGTGCAAAACAATCACCGGGATCACCGGTGCGTCCTGCATGACCTGCAGGGCATTAAGTTTTTCGCTTACAGCCATGTGCATGCTCCTTCTTCAGCCGTGACGGCATTGCGCCGCATTCCGGAAAACAGATCCCGACCCAGACCGACGGCGTTGCCCAGGCGCAGGGACTCCGGCAGGGTGGCCACAGTCCTTTGCGCCCAGACCGATTCCTCCACCAGCACCGTCAGCGTTCCAGCTGGCGCATCCAGACGGATCACGTCGCCATCGCACACCTTGGCCAGCGGACCCCCCATGGCGGCTTCGGGCGACACGTGGATGGCGGCGGGGACCTTGCCCGAAGCGCCGCTCATGCGCCCATCGGTGACCAGCGCCACCTTGAAGCCTTTGCCTTGCAGCACGGCCAGGGGCGGCGTGAGCTTGTGCAGTTCCGGCATGCCATTGGCCTGCGGGCCCTGCCAGCGCACCAAACAAATCAGGCTGTGCTGCGGGTCCTGCTCGCACAGGCGCTCGAGTTCGCCCGAGTTAAAGGCTTCCAGCAGTGCCTCCTGGGCATCGAACACCCGCACCGGGCCCTGCACCACATGCCGATCCTCGGGCACGGCAGACACCTTGATCACGCTGCGTCCCAGATTGCCCTGCAACAACTTGAGGCCGCCCGTGGCGCTGAACGGCTGAGCAACAGGGCGCACCACGGCTTCATCCTGGCTCGGGCCCAGATCACTCCACTCCAGCCTTTGCGCAGCGGTCGTCAGACTCGGCACGCGGGTATAGGCGCGAATTCCTTCGGACCGCACGGTCAGCACGTCCTCGAACATGAAGCCGGCGTCGAGCAATTCACGGATCACCAAGCCCGGGCCTCCAGCCGCCTGGAACTGGTTCACGTCCGCGCTACCGTTGGGATAGACCCGGGTCAGCAGCGGCACGACCTCGGACAGCGCGGCAAAGTCGTCCCAGTCGATCACGATCCCGGCCGCACGGGCCACAGCGACCCAATGGATCAGGTGATTCGTCGAGCCGCCGGTGGCCAGCAAGGCCACCATGGCATTGACGATGCAGTGCTCATCCACCACCCGCCCGATGGGCGCAAAGCGCTGTTCCCTGGTGATGCCCAGGACCGTGCGCACCGACTCGCGCGTGAGTTCGTCACGCAGGGCGCCTCCCGGCGCCACAAAGGCCGTTCCGGGAACGTGCAGGCCCATGGCTTCGAGCAGCATCTGGTTGCTGTTGGCCGTGCCGTAAAAGGTGCAGGTGCCGGGTGCATGGTAGGCGCGCTGTTCCGCGTCCAGCAGCGCTTCACGCCCGACCAGCCCTTGCGCTGCCTGCTCACGCACCTTGGCCTTGTCATTATTGGAAAGACCCGATGGCATGGGGCCGGCAGGCACGAAAACCGTCGGCAAATGGCCAAACTGCAGAGCGCCGATCAGCAGTCCCGGCACGATCTTGTCGCACACCCCCAGCAGCAGCGCGGCGTCAAACACGTCGTGGCTGAGCGAAACCGCGGTGGCCATGGCGATCACGTCGCGGCTGAACAGACTCAGCTCCATGCCGGGTGTGCCCTGTGTCACGCCGTCGCACATGGCCGGCACGCCACCGGCCACCTGCGCCGTGGCACCCCAGCGCCGCGCCTCGGCCTTGATCAGGTCCGGATAGCCCTGCATCGGCGTATGCGCCGACAGCATATCGTTGTACGCTGTGACGATGCCGATGTTGGGCGCCTTTTGCGCCACCACCTTGAGCTTGTCGTTGGCGGGCATGCCGGCAAAGGCGTGTGCCACGTTGGCACAGCCCATGCGCTGCGGGCCGGGAGCACGGCTGGCCATGGCTGTCAGGCGCGTCAGATAGTCGAGTCGGGTGGGCGCGCTGCGCCGCACGATGCGCTGCCAGACAGTTTCGATTCGGGGATGCAGTTTCATGATTTTCCAAATAATTGGTAACTAAGTTACACACCGCATGTTAGCAGTTCCCGGCCCTGCACAATGCGGGGTATCGCGATCACCACTCGAAAATCCATGACCCACATTGCCGATCTCCGCAAGAGCTACGAGCGCGCCGAACTGAGCGAAGAAGCGTCCTGCGCCGACCCTCTGCAACAATTTGACCTGTGGCTGAAAGAAGCCATAGAAGGGCAGGTTCCCGAACCGAACGCCATGACCGTCGCCACCGTGAGCCATACGCTGCGCCCCTCGACCCGGGTGGTGCTCATCAAGGGCTATGACGCGCGCGGCATCATCTGGTTCACCAACTATGAGAGCCGCAAGGGGCAGGAACTGGCAGGCAACCCCTTTGCCGCACTGCAATTCCATTGGGTTGAACTTGAGCGCGTGGTGCGCATTGAAGGACTTGTTGAAAAAGTCAGCGACGAGGAAAGCGACGCCTATTTCAGGAGCCGTCCACTGGAGTCACGCATTGGCGCCTGGGCGAGTCCGCAAAGCCAGGTCATTTCAGGTCGCGGCGTTTTGCTGGCCAATGCGGCCCGGTATGCCACCCAATTTCTGCTGCAACCACCGCGCCCGCCGCACTGGGGCGGCTACCGTCTGGTTCCAGACAGTTGGCAATTCTGGCAAGGGCGAAAAAGTCGTCTGCACGATCGGCTTCGCTACACCCTGGACAGCCAGCAAGGCTGGTTGCGCGAACGCCTGGCCCCGTAGTGATACCGGCCATCACGGGCGATGCGAAGTCAAGGCGTCCAGCGGCGCTCGAATGCGTTGAAAAAGCGCCCAAGCCGACAGCAGTTTCCCGACCCAGCGAACGCTTGACGCGGGCCGCGTCAAGACAACAACCAGCATCAAGCCAAGTGGCCACTCAGGGTGTCGGCGTAACCAAAGAAGGGCCGACAGTGATCGGTCGGCCAAGGCCAGCGGCGGCGCCAGGACCCGCGCCTGACTGGCCAAAATGACACGCATTTCGGCACTGCGCAAGACCAAGCTCTGACGCCGAAGCAACAGTTCTGCAACGCGCTGGGACGTCATATGGCGAGGGCACTATTGGCCGGTAAGGCTGGAATGATCACGCGCCAACTCTGCCACGCTGGCTTCGAACATGCCACCCGGGCTGCTCAGTCGCAGCCGCGCAAAGCGGAGCAGAACCGCGCCTGCCGCAAGAAAGGCCAGCGCCAGCACACCCACAGCGGCCAGCCGATAGCCCTCCCACATCAACAGCACCACGAAACCGCAGGTCAGCACGATCCCGGCGCTCAACAAAACCAGGGAGATCGCGCCCCAGAAAAGCCCCTCCAGCAGGCGCTGCTTCTCCAGTTCAAGTTCTGTTGCCAGCAGTGCCAAGCGCACCCTCGCCACCTCTGCCGCCGTGCCTATCAACCGGCGCAGGGAGCCAAAAAGTCCCGCAGTCGGGTCAGAGCCTGGAACGCCCACGATGGATCAGCGCCGACCGATCAACAAGCCCACGACCATGCCGATGCCAGCGGCCACACCAATCGATTTCCAGGGATTTTCGTGCACGAATTCGTCGGTGGCATGTCCGGCTTCCTTGACCCTGACAACGGCAGCATGCTGCAACTGAATCAGGTCTGCCTTGGCCTGCTGCATCCGCGCCTGCAAGCGTCCGCGAAGGTCCGCAGCGCTCTCTCCCGCCTGGTCGGCGGTCATACGCAACAGTTCCTCGGCATCGGCAATGACGACCCGCAGGTCACTCATCAATTTGTCTTTGTGGACAGTGCTCAACTCAGTCATTTCAGTGCTCCATTGGTTAAGAAGATCTAAACCCATGCTACGAGCCGATGGCAAAGTCCAGTTGCGAAAACTCAAGTTCCGGGAGGCACCATCACCCGGACTTGCAGTGCTGTCCTGTGCTGGGAAATTTCGTGGAATGCGAACCGCCAGCGGTTTCGAGGCGACTTCGCGGACATTGCATGTTTTTTACGCAGTACCCGCCAAGCCAGTGCTGGCGCCCTTTCGGGGACTTATCCCGCAAGTTATCAACACCGTAGGGCACAGCGTGTGTGGACAAAACCTGCGTTATTCCCGCACCAGGGACTGCAGATGCTCCAGCAATTGGTCACGCAGCGCGTGCAACTCATGTCGCCGGTGCAGCGCCAACTGGCGGTCTCTGGAGTGCAGTTCACACAGCGTCGCGGCCAGTTCGTGCAAACCGTGGAGCACAGAGACCAGCCGCTCAAAGCCCTGGCTGGCGCCATGGCGCGCCAGGCCATCGGTCTCAAGCCAGTTGCAAAGGTGGAACTGCTGATGGCCCAGCGCTGGCGGTGTCGTGCGATCCCCTTGCAAAAATGCATCCACACCGAGCACCCAGCCGCGGTACTCGACGCGGGCGAAGAGCAGGGGAAAATCGTCTCGACTGGTGGGCGGCAGATCAACCCAGGCGGCGGCGGGCTTCCAACTGGCCACCCACGCTGGCAACTCGTGCGCTGGCATCGGGCGCGCAATGCCGTAACCCTGGGCCAATTCACAGCCCAGTTGCAGCAACATGCTGCCATGCTCGTCCGTCTCCACGCCTTCGGCGATGACCTCGCGCCGAAACGCCGTGGCCAAACCGATCACGCCCTGCAGGATGGCCAGGTCATCGGGGTCGTCAAGCATGTCGCGCACGAAGCTCTGGTCGATCTTGAGCACGCTCACCGGCAGGCGCTTGAGATAGGTCAGCGACGAATAACCGGTGCCAAAATCGTCCAGCGCAAAGCTCACACCGAGTTCGCGGCAGTCCTGCATCAACCGCGATATCTGGCCCACGTCCTCCAGCGCGCTGGTTTCCAGCACTTCAAGCTCCAGGTCACCCGGTTTGACTTCGGGATGCGCCTCCAGGATGGCCTGCAGGCGCGCGACAAAATCATTCTGCTGCAACTGCCTGGCGCCGACATTCACGCTCACGCGCAGGTCCAAACCATCAGTGCGCCAATGCACCATTTGCTGCAGCGCGCTGGCAATCACCCACTCGCCCACTTCGACGGCAAGACCATGGTCCTCAATCACCGGCAGGAACATGGCGGGCGCCAACAGGCCGCGCTGCGGGTGTTGCCAGCGAATCAATGCCTCGACTCCGGTGACGACGCCGGTGCGCATGTTCACCTTGGGCTGGTAGTGCAGAACAAACTCGCGCGCGTTCAAGGCCGTTTGAATGCGCTCCAGGCTCTCGTGGTGGCCGCGCACGCTGCTGTCCTGTGCGGAATCAAAAACATGGCTTCGATTTTTTCCGGCAAGTTTGGCCTGGTACATGGCCTGGTCGGCCTGGCGCAGCAACTGATCAGCGTCCACGTCTTCGTGCTGCGGATAGAAAGTCACACCCAGGCTGGCTGATACTTGCAATTGCAGATCTCCCACGCGCACGGCCTGTGCTGCAGCGGCGAGCAGACGATTCAGCAGCGGAAGGGTGGCGGCCACGTCGTCCAGGTCGACCAGCACCGCGACAAATTCATCACCGCCCATGCGCGCCAGACTGTCGCCTTCGCGCAGCGCCAGCTTCATCTGCGCGGCCAGTGCAATCAGCAACTGGTCACCGGCCTCGTGGCCGTGTTTGTCGTTGACGGCCTTGAACCCGTCCAGATCCAGAAAGACCACGGCCAGACGCTGGCTGCGGCGCACCGCCTGGGCCATCGCCTGGTGCAGCCGGTCTGCGAGCAGCGAACGATTGGGCAGACTCGTCAGTGCGTCATAGTGGGCAATGTGTTCGAGCTGGCGCTGGTGTTCCTTGGCGGCCGTGATGTCGGAGAACAGCGCCACGTACTGGCGGGTATTGCCCAGGGCATCGCCCACGGCGCTGATGGTTTGCACCTCCACATAGACTTCACCGCTCTTGCGACGATTCCAGACTTCGCCGAACCAGTGGCCTTGCACGCTCAGCGACTGCCACATATCGGCAAAAAAATCATGGGTATGACGGCCCGAATTGAGCAGGCGCGGATTTTGCCCCAGCGCCTCGTCGCGGCTGTAACCGGTGATGCGGGTGAAGGCCTGGTTCACGTCAATGATGGTGCCATCGGCAGCGGTGATCATGATGCCTTCGCCCGCGTGGGTGAAGACGCTGGCGGCAAGCTGGAGCTTTTCTTCGGCCTGTTTGCGCTCGCTGATATCACGCACTGACACGTGGATCGCCGGGGCACCGTCGTACTCTATGGCGGTGCCTTGTACTTCAACGTCAATCGGCGTTCCGTCGAGCCGCAGAAATTTGGACTCGACCATGGACTTGATGGGCACACGTTCCATGAGGTTGCGCATGCGCATGGTCTGCACTTCCAGAGAGTCCGGGTGAATCAGTTCACGGGTGGCACGTCCGATCAGGTCGCCGGCAACCTGAGCACCGAACAGACTGACCGCCGCGGGATTGACGTAAATGATGACCCCGGCACGGTGCACGATGATCGATTCGGGCGTCCACTCCACCATGGCGCGGTGATGCTCTTCACTGGCACGCAGGTTTGCTGCGGCCTGGTCTTTCTCGATCGCGATGCTGGCCAGGTGGGCTGATTGTTCGATGATGGCAATGTCTGCCGGCGCGGGACTGTGAGCGCTTCGATGGTAGATGGCAAAGGTGCCGAGCACTTGCCCCGAAGCGGCCAAGATCGGCTGCGACCAGCAGGCGCCAAGATCGGCCTGCGCGGCAAGTTCCTTGTACGGTGCCCAGTAGGGGTGCGTGCTGATGTCTTCGGCCACGACGCGTTCGCCCGTGAAAGCTGCCGTGCCGCAGGATCCCACACCCATGCCGACCTCAATGCCCTCGAGCGCGGCGTTGTAGAAATCCGGCAGGCTCGGCGCCACGCCCTTGCCCAGATGGCGCCCCTCACGATCGAGCAGCAGGATGCTGCAAAGCATCGCCTGATCAAGCCGCTCGACACCGCGCACGATGGCGTCAAGAATGTCGGCCAGCGCTTCGCTGCCAGAGAGATGCTCCAGAATTTCACTGCGAAACAACTCATGCTGCTCGGCCTGTTTACGTTGCGAAATGTCCTGCGAAGTGCCCATGGCGCTGAGCGCTGTGCCATCAACCGCATAAGTCAGTTCGGCCTTCTGTCGCACCCAATGCGTCGCCCCGCGCACGACAATGCGGATTTCGTTGTCAAAGTCTTGGCCTTCGAAGGCGGCCTGCCAAGCCAACGCCACGCCAGGGCGGTCGTCCGGATGGATGCGCTCCAGGTAATCGGCATAGGGGATCACCGGGCTGTCGGCCAGCGCAAAGATGCGCCGCGTCTCAGTTGAGCAACGCATGACCCCACTGCCGATGTCATAGGCCCAACTGCCCACGTTGGCAACGGCCTGCGCGCGGTGCAACTCCGCCTTGCTTGCCTCCAGATCACGCGTGCGAAGGCTCAAGGCGGCGCCGACACGGGCCAATTCCTGCAGGCGGCCCTGATAGGCGCGCACCAGAAAGACCGCCAGGATGGCGGTGAGCAGGTAGATGACGATCTGGTCACCGCCATGCATGACCAGTGACGAAGGCAGAGGTTTCGGCAAATAGCCACCCGCTTCGGCCAAAGCCAGCCATACGGTGACCAGCACCGTCATGGCGGTCACCAGCAGTGCAGCGCGCGCACTGATCATCCAGGCCATCGTCAGAATGATGACCGGATAAGCGATGACCACAGGTGCACGCACGCCGTCGGTGAACCAGGCGGCGCCGGTCAGTACCGCCCAGATGCCGAAGCTCAGCACATAGATGGTCGCTTGAATCTGTCTGCTGAGAAGCAAGACCCAACCCAGGCCCGCCACCAGCAACACCAGCACCGGCGCCGCCATGCGCAATATCTGCTCGGGTGCCACGATGCGCAACGCGATCAACGAGATCACGCTGCCCACCAGCAAGGTGGTGATGATGTGTTTCAGGAAGGTTTGCGAAGCCCCCCAAGAAAAGGATGCTTCGCCCAAAGCCTCGAGGGCCTGTGACTGCGCACTTTGTTTTGGAATTTGTACCACCCGGTTTCACCCGCGGTCGAATTCACGGGGCTAAGCTGCTGTCGAAACCATCATAGTGCATTGCCGTGTGTCGTCACGGCGCCTTCGCGTGGCCGTCTCAGGGCACCACCGGCTCGCCCAGTCGCCGCAGGGCACTGGAGCGGCGTTCCTCGCTGCGCGCGCTTTCGTCCATGCTCTGGCGGACAAACTCGATGTGCTGGCGCGCCGCTCGCCCAGCAGCTTCGGGTTGATGCTCCCGAATCGCCTGCCAGATGGCCCGGTGCTGGGCCCGCAGCTTTTCCCAGCGCTGTGGACGCGCGTGCAAGTGCTCGAGGTTGCTGGAGACATGGCCGTGGATGACACGCATCAGGCTGGAAGTGAGGTGACCAATGAGCACATTGTGCGCAGCCTCGGCTATGGCCTGGTGAAAGGCCACATCGACGTCGATGCAGGCCGTCAAATCCTCGCCCTCGTACTGCGCGTCCAGCGCGGCAAACACCACGTCCAGCCGGGCGATGTCCGCATCCGTGGCACGGTCCGCGGCAAGGGCCGCGGCCTGGCTTTCCAGCATCTGGCGAAATTCCAGCAGGTCGTGGTGCAGCATGGGATGACCCTTGAGCATGTCCTGCCAGGGATCGACAAAGTGGGCTTCGAGCTGGTCCGTGACGTGCGTACCGCCGCCATGCCGCGTGGTCAGCAAGCCCTTGGCCGCCAGTTTTTGTATCGCTTCGCGCAACGAAGGTCGTGACACGCCGAACTCGAGCGCGAGGTCGCGCTCGGACGCGAGACGGTCGCCAGGCTTGAGCGATCCTTCAAGGATGCGTTTTTCCAGCGCTGCGGCGACGGTATCGGCGAGTCGGACGACGGGAGGACGTTGTAGGTTCATGAAAAATTCAAGTGGTATGACCAATTTTTAGATCTTACCCTACAAACTCCTATTCGGTGAGATATGTCAGGGTAAACCCCTGTTTACAGATTGACTCTGCAAAATTAAAGTTCACGCCGTTGGTAATACCAGTTTACCAGTTAGCAAAAAGGAGACAAAATGAACAGCAGCCAGAGCGCGCGCCACTACCCGTCCAGGCCGGACAACGTTTACCTGTTCGCCACCTGCCTGGTGGACCAGTTCGCCCCCGAAGCAGGCCTGGACACCGTGCGCCTGCTGGAACGCGAAGGCATCACCGTGCATTACCTGGAGCAACAGACCTGCTGCGGTCAGCCGGCGCACAGCAGCGGCTACCCCGACGAAGCGCGCGCCGTGGCACTGCAGCAGCTGGGACTGTTCACCGAAGATTGGCCGGTGGTCGTACCCTCGGGCTCGTGCGGCGGCATGATGCGCCACCACTACCCCGAACTCTTCGCTGACGACCCGGTGCTGCACGCCCAGGCCGTGAGTCTGTCCGAACGCATCTACGAGCTCAGCGAGTTTCTGGTGCAGGTGGTGAACTTCAGCCAGCCCGACCTGGGGCCGGACTGCACCGTGGCGCTGCACACCTCCTGCCACGCACGGCGCGAAATGGGCTCGCATGAAACCAGTGCCGCCCTGCTCGACAGTCTGGCGCAGGTGACCGTGGTGGAGCAGGCACGCATCGAGGAATGCTGCGGCTTTGGCGGCACCTTCGCCATGCGTTACCCCGACATCTCGGAGGCCATCGTCAGCGACAAGGTGGCCGCGCTGCGGGACTCGGGCGCCAAGCGTGTGGTCAGCGCCGACTGCGGCTGTCTGCTCAACATCACGGGGCGCGCGGCCAAGCAGGACGAGGTGGCCGGCATTGCCGACCCCAGCCTGCCAGGCGAACACCTGGCGAGCTTCCTCTGGCGTCGCACCAACGGAGCGCAAGCATGAGCGCCGCACGGCCGCCCGAAGGCGTTCGCACCGCAGCCCGCGAAGGCGAAGGTATCCCTGCAAGCGCCCGCGCCAACATCCTGGCCAAGCTGCGCGCCTCGGCGCCCACGGCGGCCGCGACCCTGCCCGACGTCAGCGGCTGGTTTGCCACGCACCGGCGCAACGAGGACCAAGCCCAGCGCGTGGCGCGCCTGCGCGCCGCCATGGAAGGCGTGAAGACCGAGGTGCACAACACCACTCTCGCAGACTGGCCACAGTTGCTGATCCAACTGGCCGCAGCCAAGGGTCTGCGCAATCTGTTGATCGGCAACGGCACGCCGCACGGCGCGCGGCTCGAAGCCATGCATCCCTCGACGCTGCAACTGCGCCGCTACGACCAGCCCGTGGCGGCCTGGCGCAACGCCCTGTTCGACGAGGTTGACGCATCCCTCACCCTGGCGCGCAGCGCCATCGCGGAAATCGGCAGCCTGATCCTGTGGCCTACGCCCCAGGAGCCGCGCCTGATGTCATTGGTGCCGCCGGTGCACTTTGTACTGCTGGATCCCGCCAAAATCCATGACAACCTGCACGCCGCCATGACAGCTGAAGCCTGGATGGACGGTCTGCCAACGAATGCCTTGCTGATCAGCGGTCCGTCCAAGACAGCCGACATCCAGCAGACCCTGGCCTATGGTGCGCACGGACCGCGCGAACTGGTGCTGCTGCTGTGCCACGCCGAAGGAGAAGCAAAATGAGCCAGGTCATCCCCATCCATCCCATGGACGATTTCAAGGAGCGCAGCCGCGCTGTCCTCAACGATCCTGGCCAGCGCAAGAATTTTCGCGGTGCCATGGACTACCTGCAGAGCAAGCGGCGCGCCCAGTTTCCCGACGCCGAAGAGCTCGCCGGCCTGCGCGAACTGGGTTCGGCGATCCGGCGCTACAGCCTGGCCACACTGCCGCAATTGCTGGAGCAACTGGAAAAAAATCTCATCGCCAACGGCGTGCAGGTGCACTGGGCGCAGACCCCCGATGAAGCCAACGCCATTGCCTTAGGGATAGCCCGGCGCGTGCAGGCGCGCTCCATCATCAAGGGCAAGTCCATGGTGAGCGAGGAGATCGGCTTCAACCACGCCATGGAAGCGGCAGGCATTGAAGCCTTCGAGTCCGACATGGGAGAGTACATCGTGCAGCTTGCCGGCGAAGCGCCGTCGCACATCATCATGCCGGCGATCCACAAGACCAAGCAAGACGTCGCCACGCTGTTCGCCAAGGAAGTGCCGGGCGTGGCCTACACCGAGGACGTGGACGAACTGATCGCAGTGGGACGGCGCGTGCTGCGCCACAAGTTTGCCAACGCCGACATCGGCCTGTCGGGCGTGAACTTCGCCGTCGCCGAGACCGGCACGCTGTGCCTGGTGGAAAACGAGGGCAACGGTCGCATGTGCACCACGGTGCCACGCGTGCACATCGCCATCACCGGCATCGAGAAGGTGGTGGAAAAGCTCGAGCATGTGCCGCCGCTGCTGAGCCTGCTGTCGCGCTCCGCCACGGGTCAGGCCGTCACCACCTACGTCAACCTGATCAGCGGTCCACGCAAGCCGGACGAACTCGACGGCCCGGACGAAGTCCATCTGATTCTGCTGGACAACGGCAGAACGCAGGCCTACGCCGACGAGGAATTGCGCGCCACGCTGCAATGCATACGCTGCGGCGCCTGCATGAACCACTGCCCGGTGTATGCGCGCATCGGCGGCCACGCCTACGGCACGACCTATCCGGGACCGATCGGCGCGATCATTTCACCGCACCTGCTGGGCCTGGAGTCGACCTACCCGCTGGCCTTTGCCTCCACGCTGTGCGGCGCCTGCGTTGAGGTCTGTCCGGTGAAGATCCCGATCACCAGCATCCTGGTGCGCTTGCGCAACGAGGCCATGGCGCGCCCCGACAGCGAGGACGCCACGCTGCGCGGCAGCGGCGCTGCGCGCAGCACCTCGGGCACCGCGGTCTGGAGCGTCTGGGCGCAGATCTACGGCAAGCTGGGACTGTACAGGCTGGCGTCCTGGTTCATGAGCCGGGGCCGCGCCCTGTCGCCCACCGAGCAGGGCGCATGGACGCGCAGCCGCACTCCCCTGATCCCGGCAGCGAAACGCCTGCGCGATCTGCTGAAAGAAAGAAAGCCATGAGCGAGATGATTCAAGCGCTGGGCCGCATCCTGCCCGCACGCCAGGTTATCACCGACGAGTTGCGGCTGCTGGCCTATGGCACGGACGCCAGCTTCTACCGCATGACGCCCGAAGTCATTGCCGTGGTCGAATCCGAAGAAGAGGTGCAGGCCCTGCTGCTGGCCGCGCAGGCGCAAAACCGCCCCGTGACCTTTCGCGCCGCCGGCACCAGCCTGTCTGGCCAGGCCGTGACCGACAGCGTGCTGGCGCTGATCGGTGAAGGCTTTGCGAGTTGCGAGATCGGCCCCGACGCCGCCACGGTGCGCGTCGGCCCGGGCATCATCGGCGGCGAGGTGAATTACCGGCTTGCGCCCTTTGGCCGCAAGATCGGTCCGGACCCGGCCTCCATCAACGCCTGCAAGATCGGCGGTATCGCCGCCAACAACGCCTCGGGCATGTGCTGCGGCACGGCGCAAAACAGCTACCGCACCATGGCCGGCATGCGCATCGTGCTGGCCGACGGCAGCCTGCTCGACACCGAGGACAGTTTCAGCGTGGCGCGCTTTCGCCAAAGCCACGCGCCGCTCTTGGCCGAGCTCGAACAACTCGGCGCCGCGACGCGAGCCGACGAAGCATTGGCGGCACGCATCGTGCACAAGTACAAGATCAAGAACACCACCGGCTACAGCCTGAACGCACTGATCGATTACCAGGATCCGATAGCCATCCTGTCGCACCTGATGATAGGTTCCGAAGGCACGCTGGGTTTCATCTCGCGCATCAGCTACAACACGGTGGTGGAAGACCCCTGCAAGGCCAGCGCCCTGGTGTTCTTCCCCGATATCGCCCTGGCCTGTGACGCCGTGATCCGCCTGAAGAAGGAAGCGGTGTCGGCAGTGGAACTGCTGGACCGCGCCTCCATGCGTTCGGTGCAGGACAAGCCCGGCATGCCCGGCGCGATGGCGGGCCTGAGCCAGGATGCCGCTGCACTGCTGATCGAGGTGCGCGCGCAAACCCCGGTGACGCTGCAACTGCGCATTGACGCGGTGCTGGGCGCGCTGGACGGCATTCAGACCGTGGAGACTCCGGCATTTTCCACCGACCCCGCGACCTGCGAGAGCTACTGGAAAGTGCGCAAGGGCACCTTCCCGTCGGTGGGCGCGATGCGCCGCGCCGGCACCACGGTGATCATCGAGGACGTGGCCTTTCCCATCGAGTCCCTGGCCGCGGCGACACTGGATCTGCAGGCGCTGTTGCTCAAGCATGGCTATCTTGAGGGCATCATCTTTGGCCATGCGCTCGAGGGCAATCTGCACTTCGTGTTCACGCAGGACTTCTCCATCGAGACCGAGGTGGCGCGCTATGCCCGCTTCATGGACGACATCTGCGAATTGGTGGTCGACAAGTACGACGGTTCCCTCAAGGCCGAGCACGGCACGGGGCGCAACATGGCACCGTTCGTGGAAAAGGAATGGGGCACGCAGGCGACGAACCTGATGCGCCGCATCAAACGCCTGCTCGATCCGCACAACCTGCTCAATCCCGGCGTGCTGCTCAACGACGACCCGCAAGCCCACCTTCAGCATTTGAAGCCCATGCCCGCGGCCGAGGAGATCGTGGACCGCTGCATCGAGTGCGGTTTTTGCGAACCCCTTTGCCCGTCGCACCGCCTCACGCTGTCGCCACGCCAGCGCATCGTCACCTGGCGTGAGTTGTCGCGCCGCGCTGCCGCCGGCGAGCCTGGCGCCGAAATGGAAACCGACTTTGCCTACTTCGGCCTGGACACCTGCGCCGGTTGCGGCCTGTGCTCCACCGCCTGCCCGGTTGGCATCGACACCGGCGAACTGACACGCCTGCTGCGCGGACGCGGCATGGGCAGCACCGCGAAAACAGTGGCGCATTGGAGCGCCAACAACTTCGGCACAGTGGCCGGCGCCTCGCGCGTTGGCCTGAGCGTGGGTCACGCCGCAGCCAGCGTACTGGGGGATTCGCTGGTCGGTCGCCTGTCGGGCGGCGCCTGGAAGCGCGGCATGCCGCAAGCAGGCAAAGGCCCCGAGGCCTACAGCGGGCAAGGTGACCCGGTGGTGTATTTCCCGGCCTGTGGCGGGCGCATCTTTGGCGCGAACAGCGCCGATGAACAGTCCTTGCCGCAAGTCATCATGCAGTTGTTGGTGCGCGCCGGCTATGCGCCGCGTCTGCCGCAGGGCTTTGACAAACTGTGCTGCGGCCAGACCATGGCCAGCAAGGGCCTGGCCGAAGAAGCCGACGCCATGTCCGACGCCGTGACCCAGGCACTGCTGCAGGCAGCGGAAGACGGCCAAGGCGGCTACTTTCCGGTGATCATGGACGCCAGCACCTGCTCGGCGCGCATGCAGAAAGTTCTGGCGGGGCGCCTGAAGCTGTACGACTTTCACGAGTTCGCGCATGACGCGCTGCTGCCACGCCTGCGCCTGACACGCCAGCCCGGACCCATCGCCCTGCACATCAACTGCAGCGTGCGCCGCAGCGCCTCCGACGCCAAGCTGCGCCGCGTGCTGGCCGCCTGCGTGGAACAAATCGTCGAGCCTGCGGGTGTGAACTGCTGCGGCTTTGGCGGCGACCGCGGCTTTGTCGTTCCCGAACTCAACGCCCATGCCCTGCGCCGTGTGCACGAAGCCCTGCCCTCGAGTTGCTGCGCCGGGGTGTCAACGAATCGCACCTGCGAAATCGGCCTCACGGCCGAGACCGGACGCCCCTACCGCTCCATTGCCTACCTGCTGGAAGAATGCAGCCGCGCCATGAACACGGACAGCTGCTAACACCGTTTCCTACCGGCTTTTTGCTCTCGCATACGGGCGAGGGAAAGAAGCTTTGCCCACAGCCCATCCGTAACCGAGCCGATTTCTAAAACCTGAAGGAGATATTCACATGCAGACCTGGCAGCAAATCTACAACCCGGCGGGCAACCTCTGGTTGTCATCCCTGATCGCGGCGATCCCGATCATCTTTTTCTTTGTCGCGCTGACGGTGCTGCGCATGAAGGGGCATATCGCCGGCACCATCACGGTGGTCCTGTCCTTGTTGGTCGCGGTCTTCTTTTACGGCATGCCGGTCGACATGGCGCTGGCTTCGGCCGCCTACGGGTTCTTGTACGGTCTGTTCCCGATCGCCTGGATCATCGTCACGGCGGTGTTCCTGTACAAGGTGACGGTCAAGACCGGACAGTTCGACATCATCCGGGCCTCGGTGGTGTCGCTGACCGAAGACCAACGCCTGCAGATGCTGCTGGTGGGCTTTGCCTTTGGTGCTTTCCTTGAAGGCGCCGCGGGCTTTGGCGCACCGGTGGCCATCACGGCCGCGCTGCTGGTCGGACTGGGTTTCAACCCGCTGTACGCCGCCGGCCTGTGCCTGATCACCAACACCGCACCCGTGGCCTTTGGCGCCATGGGCATTCCGATCATCGTGGCCGGACAGGTCACCGGCATCTCGGCCTTCAAGATCGGCCAGATGGCCGGTCGCCAGTTGCCGCTGCTGTCGGTGCTGGTGCCGTTCTGGGTCATCATCATCATGGACGGCTGGCGCGGTGTGCGTGAGACCTGGCCGGCGATCCTGGTGTGCGGCGTGTCCTTTGCCGTGACCCAGTTCCTGACAGCCAACTACGTGGGACCGGAACTGCCGGACATCACCTCGGCCCTGGTCAGCCTGATCTGCCTGTCGATCTTCCTGAAGTTCTGGAAGCCCGCGCGCATCTTCCGTTTCCCCGGACAGGAAGTGACAGTGAAAAGCGAAAACCATTCGCTGGGCACCGTGCTCAAGGCCTGGTCGCCCTTTGCCATCCTGACGGTGTTCGTCACGGTCTGGTCGCTCAAGCCCTTCAAGGCGCTGTTCGGCAAGGGTGAGGCCCTGGCCTGGACCGTGATCAACACGCCCGTACCCATGCTGGACAAGTTGGTGATCAAGATCAGTCCGATCGTCAAGGTCGCCACCCCCTACGGCGCGAGCTACTCGTTCAACTGGCTGGCAGCCACCGGCACGGCGATCCTGATCGCGGCACTGGTCACCATTGTCATGCTGCGCATGAAGCCGGGACAAGCCGTCGCCACTTTCGGTGGCACTGTGGTCGAGCTGATTCGCCCGATCTACTCCATCGGCATGGTGCTGGCCTTCGCCTTCGTCGCCAACTACTCCGGCCTGTCATCGACACTGGCACTGCTGCTGGCCGGCACCGGTGTGGCGTTCACCTTCTTCTCGCCCTTCCTGGGTTGGCTGGGTGTGTTCCTGACCGGATCGGACACATCGTCGAACGCCTTGTTCTGCAACCTGCAGGCCACGACAGCGCAGCAGATCGGCGTCTCCGACACCTTGCTGGTGGCAGCCAATACCACCGGTGGCGTGACCGCCAAGATGATCTCGCCGCAATCCATTGCAGTGGCGTGCGCAGCCGTGGGTCTGGTGGGCAAGGAGTCGGACCTGTTCCGCTTCACCGTGAAACACAGCCTGCTGCTGTGCGTCATTGTGGGGGTGATCACGACGGTTCAAGCCTATGTGCTGACCTGGATGATTCCCTGATCAGCCCGAAGCCACCTGGCGTGGCTTGCGCCGCGGCTTCAACAGCGGCGCCGCCTCCTGCTCATCCAGCAGGCTGGCGCGCAGTTGTGCGATCGCCAGTGTGTGCAACTGCGACACACGCGGCACACTCAGACGCAGCACGAGGCCGATCTCGTGCATCTTCAAACCCTCTTCGTAGTAAAGCTGCAAGAGGGTTTTTTTCTGTTCTGAAAGCGCCTTGATGGCCAGCGCCAGTCGCTTGCGAAATGCGGCGCGCTCCAATACCACCAACGGATCCACGTGCGTCACGGCGCAGTTCGACAGGAACAGACCACCGTCCTCGTCTCCCCCCAGATCTTCCAGCGAAATCAGCACATAGCCGTGCGCGTCCTGCAAAATTTGCTGGTAATCGGCCAGCGCCATCTCCAGCGCCGCCGCCACCTCACTGTCCCGCGGGCTGCGGCCCAACTGATGGCCCAGCTGCTGAATGGCGACCTCGACGCGGCGCATGTCGCGGCGAATCTGTCGGGTTCCGGGGTCCAGAGCGCGCAGCCCGTCGAGCATGGCGCCGCGGGCGCGCTGCGCCACATAGTTGTCAAAGTGGGCGCCCGTGGCCTCCCGGGTCCAGCGCAGGATGGCATCGATCAGGCCCACCAGGCCGTCCTGGATCAGGTCCTTGCATTCCACGCCGGCCGCGACCTTGCGCACCATGTTGTGGGCGATCTTTTCCACCAGCACGGATTGTTTTCCGATCAGCTTGCGGATTTCCGGGTCGGTGATGTCGTGCTTGTGTCGCATGTTGACAGGCGCCGCGACACGGCGCGAGGGGAGGACCGCGCTTTGTTGTGTCATGGCGTCACCCTCGTGGTTGCAATTTCAATAAATGTAAGGGCACTTTCATGAGTTAGTTATCGGCGCCAACAGGCCACGACTGAAGCTTAAACGTTTGTCTTCATGCGCTGCGTTGCGGCGTGGCCAGCAACTTGGCCAATTCTCCACTGCCGATCAGGGCCTTGACCTCCTGGTACCCGCCCACCAACGTGCCTCTGACGAATACCATGGGAAAGGTGGACCAACCGGACCACATCTTGAGCGCATTGCGGCGGCGCCAGGTATTGAAGTAGTTGCCATACTCGAGGTACTGATGCGCCTGGCCGGCCTGGGTCAGCGTCTGGCAGGCCTTTTTGCAGAACGGGTTCATGCCCATGCCCACCACCACCACGGCGTGCTGCTGACAGGCCGCTACCACTTCGCGCACGATGTCCTGCTGGTGCGTCGCAACCTGGGCGCGAATCGCGGGATGGATCTGGGACTCGTCAAGAATGGGACGCGGCATGAAGGACTCCGGTGGTTTGCAGTGGGCCTATCGTAACTTGACTGAATGACAAGCACCAGACTGACTGACGCGGCTCAGTCCCCAATGCTAAGGTCTATGGCAGCGCGCAACGCGGCGCTGCGACGCATGCGTTCGATGCTGCGCAACAACAGCCGGGCGTCGCGATCGAAGGATTCGTGTGAAGTGGCGACGCCGCCCGGCAGCGGCTGACCCAGGGCATCGGTGCGCGTGCAAGTGAAGGGGTTCGTCAGCGGCGCGTCGCACAGCAGACCCATGGGAGCGAGTTCGGTCACGGCGCGGTGCAGCACGGCCAGGGACTGCAGGCCCGCGCTGGAAATCTCCCCGTCGCACGACGGTTGGCCGCGCGCCCAGGCTGCTGCCATGCCAAACAGCGGCGCAGGTGCAGCCTCTTCGAAAGTCCGCGCCACCAGGTACAAAAGCGATTTGTGGTAATCGGGCAGGCAAGCCAGCGTCGCGCCACCCTGACGTTCCAGCGCGTCGCCCAGCAGACTGACATACAGCTGCAACGTGTTTTTTTGCGCGTCCCTCGGTCCCAGCCACGGCAGCAAGTGCCGGTTGGCAAAGGCAACGCTGCAAGCTGGTGCAAACAGGTGGGCGCTGGCCAGGGGCACGCGCCTTCTGTACAGCGCTGCGAGCAGTGGCGCCAGCGCCAGGCTGCCCATTGAATGGCCAATCAGATGCACCTCCAGATCGGGCACGGTCGCGCGCAGCACCTGCACACTGTTGGCCAGTTGCGTCAGGGCGCCGACAGCGCCGTGGGCGGCCAGTGCATCCTGCTGAACCTGACGCCAGACCGAACTTCCATCGGCCTGCAGCTGCGACTCCCACCAGCGGTCGCCGTCCGTCCCGGCCGGTCGCACAGGCATCCGAGCCGCCACGGCGCCCAGCGTATCCAGGAACCCAATCCTGTTGACAAGGAACAAGGGGTAGCAGCCATTGTCCAGCAGAGGTGGGGCCAAACTGCGCGCGCATCCAAGTGCCTGTGCCTCGCCGTGCAATCCGCACAGCGCATAGACCACAAGCCGCGCCGGCTCGCCTGCATGCGCGAGCTGCCACTGCTCCAACCAGGCCCGCGGCCACTGCACCACCAGCTCGCCCAGGCCGGCGGGCTGCAGCAGGTCACGGGTGCTGGCGCGCGCCACCAGGCCCCGCCCCAGCACCAGACAATGCCGCGCTGCCAGATCCTGTGGTGGCACCGTGGTCGGGCTACAGGCGACCCTGGCTCGGGTCCGTGCAGCGCGCGTTCTAAGTCCGCCTGGCGCGTCCTGTGCGACCACAGCGGCATTGTTCACCACGCCCGGCACGCCCAGGGCTGCGACCCAGGCGTCCATGCCGTTGCTCAGCCAGTCTTCATAGCGCAGCACGGCAAAGCCGCCGCTGCCCCAGTCGGCCCCCCAGGAGTTCTGCACAATGAAGCCTTGTGCGGTGTAACCCACCAGCGCAAAGGCATGGGCGCCCTGCCTGGGATATTGCCCCTGGGCATAAGGAATTTGCGCCAGCCCGTCGGGGCCGCGCGCCTTGCCGTTTTGCTGCGGCATGACCGGCAAGCTCCAGCCCGCGTGAACTTGGGCGGATACGAAGATCGCACCGGCTTCGGCAATCGCCGCCTGCAGGTCCACCAGTTTGGAACTGTCGATGCGGTAGTACACGCCCAGGGTGTGCTGCAGGGCGCGCGTCGCCCAGTCGGGGTTGGACGGCACGAGGTCGCGTGGGTAGTCCCAGTCGCTCGCCAGGCAGACGCCGTGCTTGTGCCAGCCCTTGAGCGCGCCTCGGCAGCTCGATCCTTCGTAGTCGCTGCCCTCAAACTCGTCATAGCGGCGCGCCAGCTCATACAGCATCTTGGGGCTCACGCTGCCAAGGCGCCGGCGCTGTATTTTGTTGGTGCAGGCGCTCAATCGAAGCATGTTCACCATGGCCGCCAGGGCAAAACCGGTGCAGGCGCCCTCTTGTCCCTGGTTCAAGACCAGGTGGCGCTGGTCCGGGATGAAGTGCCCGACCTCCGTGGCGGACGGCCAGACCGGTGGCAGGCTGCGCAGCGCCGGACGGTAAGGCAGATCGCGCAGGTCGACCCGGTCGTGCCTGACTGGCAACACGAAGCCGGCGTGAACCGGGCGCGGAGCTACCGCAATAGACGCCGCCCTCGGCTGCAGGCCCGCCAGGATGTGGCCGCGCCAACGCGCCAGGCAGTCGCTAAAAAGCTCCAGGCCCTGCGTCTGCCCGGTGACGCAACCGAGCGCAGCGGCCTCGTCGCCACGCTCCCAGGCGGCGGCGATCTGCGCTTGATGCTGACGCAGCAATTGCACCAACAGCACGGCGGCCACCTCAGGGGCTTTGGCCAGAAACGGCAGGCGCTGCAGCGGCAAGCCAACGACCGCGCCCGCAGCGCCATAGGCGGCGCGTCCGGTCAAGGCAACAAAACCACGGCCCTTGAAGCGCTCACCGTCACCGTGCTGGGTGTTGCCCAGGCTCTGACCCATGCCGGTTGCGGCCTCGTAGCGCGAAAAGGGCGCGGCTCCCGGCGCGGTATTGCTGCGCGTCGGCACTTCGGCCACAGGTTCGAAGCCCTCGGCCTGAGCGCGGATCAATGCCAGCGCCATGGCGCACATCATTTTCCCCATACGGCGGGCCGGGCCAAAGCCGGCCGCGTCCAGCGCTGCCAGCACATAGGGCGCATGGATCTGCAGGTTGCTGCGCGGGGTGACGGGAAACAAGGCACACAGGCGCTCGGGCGGCAAGCGCGCCAGCCAATCTCTGGGCGACGCGATGCGGGCACTCTGACGCCCCAACAAGGCCCAGGTCAGAGGACCCACCACGCCGTCCGAGATCAGTCCATGGTTATGCTGCCAGGCGGCAAGTGCGGCGCAGGTCTGCGGGTACGCAGGATCCGCTGCATCAGGCAAGCCAAGAAGGCGCCTCAGACGCGCGCAGTCGGCCATGGCCTGCGCACCGCGCAGCTGCAGCCCCGCGCTGGGCAGACCGTCGCTGTTCGGGTCCAGGTCTGGAACCTGAAAATACAACAGGCCCACGGCGGGCTCAGGGGTACTGCTTGCGGATGAAGCGTTTGTCGCCGCTGGACAGATGGGTGTTGAATTTGGTCGGGACGCCGCCCTTGATCAGCGCGCCGTCAAACTGGTACAGCATGATGGAGTCGGGGTCGTAGGTGGAGGCGTTGAGCTGGTCCACCGAGTACTTGCCGATGACATTGGCGTCGATCTCTTCCTTGCTCCAGTTGTTCGGCGGTCCGGAGAAATAGGCGTAGACCGCAGGCAGGTTCCACTGGATGCCGCCCTTGGGGTTCTGGTGCTCGTGGATGGCGCCCAGGGCATGGCCGAATTCGTGCACCACCACGCGCTCGTACTCTGTGTCGTCGGTGTCGTCGCGCAGCCAGCCGAAATTCATGGTCGGCTGGCTGCGCGCGATGCCCAGACAATCGGTGCCAATGTAGGACCAGGAGCCCTCGTCGGCAACGAAGGAAATACGGACCTGCGCGCTGGCCTTGCTGGCGGAAAAGTTGAACTGCACATTGGCAAACTGCGTCCACTTCATCGCCTGGACCTTGACTTTGGCTTTTTGCGTTGCACTGCCGTCCATGAACCAGACACCCAGCGTCTTGCCATCGGCCCATTTCTTGCCCGTCTGCAAGGCCATCTTGGCCGGCGCCGCCATGGACGAGACGCCCATCAGTCGACGCTTCGGTTTTGCTTCAGGCGGCGCATTCAACGCGTTCTCGGCAATAGCGGCCTGCATGGCGCGGATCTTTTGCGCGCCCGCCAGAATGCGGTCGCAACACATGTGGATCATGGACTGGCGCTGAGGCTGCGCCGCTGTGTCAACAGTCTTTTTCATGCTTGACTCCATCGTTTGAAAGGTGAACCGGATTGCGTCCGACAGGCCGCGGCGAGATTGGAATCCGATTTATCAATGAAGTCAATTCGACAACATTATATGGGCGGCCGCATCAGGTAAAATCAGTTCCTCGGCGGGTGTAGTTCAATGGCAGAACTTTTGCTTCCCAAGCAAATAGCGTGGGTTCGATTCCCATCACCCGCTCCACTTGACCGTTTTTCAACGTGTCACCACACATCAAAACCCGCACGGCCCCCAGCGTAGCGGGTTTTTTGTTGCCTCAGACTTGAACGCCTTATTGATCCGGCCCTGTGAAGTATCAAGCTGCATAGCGGACCCGACGGTCCTGAAAATAGCCGATTACACGCTC